>JAWVWY010000018.1:0-29271 GCA_033723495.1 Alcanivorax sp.
CGGGGTGCAGCGCTTGATGATGTTGAAGCGCACCATGGAATGCATCAGTCGCACCATCGCGGCGGCCTTGAAGCCGGGGCCGAAGCGATCCAGGGCACCGGGCAGGGTGGCGGTTGTAAAGAAGCTGGCGGTTTCGTTGATGCGCTGGTTCACCGAGTCGTTGGCCAGGGTGCCGGTGATGGCCATGGGCCGGCCGGAGTACTTGTTCATGAAGGTGGCGACGAAGGCACCGCGGATCACGTAGGGCGCCAGGTTGGCCATCTGGTTGCGGTGCAGGCGGGCGCCTTTGCGCACCAGATCCATATCCACCCAGTCGGGGGTGGCTTCCATGGCCCGGATGAAATCCTTCAGCTGCTGGGGGGCGTCTGGCACCGCTGCCAGCCCTTTATCACAGGCCTGCTTGAGCATGCTGATCAGGTTGCGAAAGCCATACTCTGGCATCAGGGCCGCATAGGCATCGGCCACGGTGTCGCCCAGCAGGGTGTAGGCGCGGGCCCGTTCGACTTTTTCCCGGTCCTTGAGAATGCCGGGGCGGTATTGGTTGGCGAATTTCTTCGGCAGGGCGCTGCGCTCGGCAATGTCGTCGGTGAACCGTTCCGGGGTCACGTTGAAGTCGATATCACCGTAGAGCGAGGGTATCAGCGTTTTTTGTGCTCGGACTTTTTCCCAGAGTGCGTCCAGGGCCTGTGTCATCGGTAACCTCGCAGAGACTGTCTTTCGGTGGCCTATACATTGCGTATACATGGCGGATGAGACAATTAACGGAAGTTATCTTTGTGTATAGGCGGGTGGTTTTGGCCTGAAATGACGGGCGTGATGCGCCGGGCCGCCTGGCCCGGCGGCGGCATCAGGCGTTTTGCGCCATGGCGTCCTTGTAGAGCGATTGCCGGGGCTGGGCGAAGACCCGGCGCAGCATGGGCTCGAAGTGCTCCAGCGGCAGGATCTCGCCGTCCGGGTCGAAGGCCGGCGAGTCATACTTGCTGACGAACTCCAGGGTCTGCCGGTAATACGGGTTTTCCTTGAAGTTCTCGCGCATGTTGCGGTCCATGCCCAGATAGTGGAAGAAGTAGTAGCCCTGAAAGATGGCATGGTGTTTGACCATCCAGTGGTTGGCCTCGCTGACGAAGGGCTCCAGCAGCACGGCGGCCACATCCGCGTGGTTGAAGGTGCCGAGGGTGTCGCCGATGTCATGGAGCAGGGCGCAGACCACGTATTCCTCGTCCTTGCCGTCCTGGTGGGCGAGGGTGGCGGTCTGCAGGCAGTGCTGGAAGCGGTCGATACGGAAGCCGCCGAAGTCGCCCTGCAACAGTTTCAGATGGTCCATGATGCGGTCGGGCAGGGTCTTGCTGAACTGCCCAAAGTAGTCGGCGATGATTTTCCAGTCGTCGCCGGTACCGTCTTTCATGTGTGTGAACGTCGCGCGTGGTGCTGTGCTGTCGGTCATGCTCGGGCTCCTTCAGTCCGCGTAGCCGGGGTTGTGGCGGTCGAGCTTGCGTAGCAGGCCGGGCCAGGCCAGGTTGCCGCCCATGCCCTTGGTAACCTGTGCGGCCTGTTGCTTGATGGTGGTGACGATGCCGTCCGGGATCGGTGTGAGAGGGCGGTTACCGGCTAGTGCCTGTAGCTGGATTTCACAGGCCCGTTGCAGGATGAACATGTTCAGGAAGGTGTCGGCGATGGTGCTGCCCACGGTGAGCAGGCCATGGTTGCGCAGGATCATGAAATTGGCTTCGCCCAGGTCCGCCTGCAGGCGCGCCTTTTCGTCCTCGCGCAGGGCGACGCCCTCGTAGTCGTGGTAGGCCAGGCTGGCGAGCGGGAACAGGCTCTGCTGGGATAACGGCAGCAGCCCTTCACGCTGGGCGGATACCGCAACCCCGGCGGTGGTGTGGGTGTGCATCACGCAGGTGGCATCCTCGCGTACGGCATGGATGGCGCTGTGAATGGTGAAGCCGGCCGGGTTGATGTCGAAGTCGCTGGCGTCGAGCTTGTTGCCGTGCTGGTCCACGCGCACCAGGCTGGAGGCGGTGATCTCCTCGAACATCATGCCGTAGGGGTTGATCAGAAAGTGATGCTCGTCGCCGGGAATACGGGCAGAGAGGTGGGTGAAGATCAGGTCATCCCAGCCGTGCAGGGCGATCAGGCGGTAGGCGGCGGCCAGGTCCACCCGCAGTTGCCATTCCTGTTCGCTGACGTCGCCCTTTTTGCTGGCGATGGCAGCCGGGTCCAGTGTTAGGTTGCTCATGGTGTAGCGCTCCCGAATGTTTATTTTATGGTGCCGGAATGAGTGTAGTAACTGAATTCGGGGAAAGACTGTCAACTCGTTTACAATTTATACATGACTGATATTTACCGAGTACTCAAGGCCTGCCCGTTGTTTGCCGGGTTTCCGCAGAACGCGTTGCAGGAAGCGGCGGCGGATATCCGGGTCCGGCAGTTGACCGCGGGCGAGCGCATTTACCAAAAGGGCGAGCCGCAATCGAGCCTGTGTCTGATTGCCAGCGGCACGGTACGTATCAGTTCGGTGAATGCCGAGGGCCGTGAGGCGGTATTGATGCTGTTCGAGCGCGGTACCTGGTTCGGGGATGCGGTGTTTTCACCGGGGGCGCCACGGGTCTATGACGCTACTGCCAACGAGTCGGCCGAAGTGCTGGAATTGCCCGGCGAGGTGTTCCGGGAACTGATGGCGCGTTATCCGCAGAGTTACCCGGTGATTCTGGATCTCATCAGTCAGCGCTTGTGGTCCGCGATCAGCATGATCGAGGAGGATGCGCTGGGAGATATCGAATCCCGTATTGGCCGGCGCCTGATGTTCCTGGTGCAGATGCAACACGGCGGGCAGGTGACTGATGAGCCGGTAACCATCCGCCTGACCCGCGAGCATCTGGCCAATATGATGGGCATGACACGCCAGGGGGTACATCGGGTGCTCAAGGGGCTGGAGCACAATGGCCTGCTGCAGCTGGGCTACCGGCAGATGGTGATTCCACACCCTGAGGCGCTGGCGGATTATCTGGATCGCCAGCGCAGCGGAGGGTGATCAGCGGGCGGTCATGCCGCCGTCCACTGGCAGTGCCTGGCCGGTAATAAAGCTGGCTTCGTTGGAGGCGAGCCAGACGATGGCGTTGGCCACTTCCTCGGCTTTGCCCAGGCGCTCCATGGGATGCAGGTGGGCAAATTCCGTCTCGGTCGCCGGGTCCTGGTGGGTGATGCGATCAATCATTTCGGTCTTGATGGCCCCGGGGCAAACAGCATTGACGCGAACGTTCTGGCTGGCAAATTCCAGCGCGGCGGTGCGGGTCAGCTGTACCACGCCGCCCTTGGAGGCACAGTAGGCGGGCAGGCCGGGAAAACCCACCAGCCCGGCCACCGAGGCCACATTGACGATGGCGCCGGCATTCTGGCCCGCCATGATGCTGAGCTGGTGCTTCATGCACAGAAACACCCCCTGCAGGTTGGTGGCCAGGGTGCGCTGGAAATTTTCCAGGGTGCATTCCGGGGTAGGGGCCATTTCGCCTTCGATGCCGGCATTGTTGCAGGCCACATCCAGGCGACCAAAGTGGGCAAAGCCGCGCCGGTGAAGCTCCATGACCTCATCGGCATCGGTGACATCGGTGGCTACGAACAACACCTCGCGACCTTCCTTTTGCAGGCGGTCCGCCACCGTTTCGCCGCGGCTGGCATCGCGATCTGCGAGGATCAGGTTACAGCCAGCGCGGGCAAATCGTTCAGCCACGGCCAGGCCGATGCCGGTAGCGGCGCCGGTGACCAGGGCAACAGTATTGGGTGCAAACATGGGTGTCTCCCTGACAACTTATACGGCCACTATAGAAGTTGCCGGGAGATAAACCTTGACTTGAGGCAAGGGTTTGGCGGGTAGGGATCAGCGCACTTCCATGCCAGGCTGGGCGCCGCTGTCCGGGCTCAACACGTAGATATCTTCACCGCCGGGGCCGGCGGCCAGCACCATGCCTTCGGAGACGCCGAACTTCATCTTGCGCGGGGCCAGGTTGGCCACCAGCACCACCAGCTTGCCTTCCAGGTCTTCAGGGCGGTATTTCGCCTTGATGCCGGCAAACACATTGCGCTCGCCCAGGTCACCCACGTCCAGGGTCAGCTGTAGCAGTTTGTCGGCCCCTTCCACATGGGCGGCCTTTGCCACCCGGGCCACCCGCAGTTTGACCTTGAGGAAGTCGTCGATGCTGATGGTGTCGTCGTTCATGGTGTCTGCCTTTTCCGCGGTGTTGGCGGCCGCTTTGGCCGGGGCCGCTGTGCTTTCCTTTGAGGCGCTCAGCATGGCTTCTACCTGGGCCAGGTCGACGCGGTTGAGCAGCGGCTTGAACTTGGCGATGTCATGCTCGAGCAGCAGTTGTTCACTGTCGGACCACACCAGCGGCTCAATCTGCAGGAAGGCCTCGGCACGTTCGGCCAGCGCCGGCAGCACCGGCTTGAGGTAGGTGACCAGCAGGCGGAACACATTCAGGGCAGTGGTGCAGATGGCCAGCACGTCCTGCTCGCGGCCTTCCTCCTTGGCCAGGCTCCAGGGCGCCTTGTCGGCGATGTAGCTGTTGGCATGGTCAGCCAGTGCCATGATTTCACGCATGGCCTTGCCGAATTCACGCTTCTCGTAGCAATCGGCGATACGCGGCCCGGCTTCCTGGACTTCACGAATCAACAGCGGGTTGTCCAGCTCGGTACTCAGGCGGCCGCCGAATTTCTTGACGAAATTGCCGGTGCGGCTGGCGATGTTGACCAGCTTGCCGACCAGGTCGGCATTGACCCGCTGGGTGAAGTCTTCCAGGTTCAGGTCGAAATCATCCACCCGGCTGGAAAGCTTGGCGGCGAAGTAGTAACGCAGGTATTCCGGGCTCAGGTGGTCCAGGTAGGTGCGGGCCTTGATGAAGGTGCCGCGGGATTTGGACATCTTGGCGCCGTTGACGGTGACAAAACCGTGGCTGTAGATGGCACTGGGTTTGCGCAGGCCGGCGCCTTCCAGCATGGCCGGCCAGAACAGGCCATGGAAGTTGATGATGTCCTTGCCGATGAAGTGATAGAGCTCGGCGTTGGAGTCCTTCGCCCAGTAGTCGTCGAAGTTGAGCCCTTCGCGCTCGCAGTAGTTCTGGAAGCTGGCCATGTAGCCGATTGGCGCATCCAGCCAGACGTAGAAGTATTTGCCCGGGTAGCCGGGGATCTCGAACCCGAAGTAGGGCGCTTCCCGGGAGATGTCCCAGGGTTGCAGGTCTTCGATCCATTCCTGCAGCTTGTTGGCTACCTGCTCCTGCAGGGCGCCGGAGCGGGTCCACTCGCGCAGCATCGGCTCGAAGCGCGGCAGGTCGAAGAATAGCTGGGTGGTTTCCTTTTCCACCGGGGTGGCACCGCTCACCGACGAGTACGGGTCGATCAACTCCGCCGGGGTATAGGTGGCGCCGCACACTTCACAGTTGTCGCCGTACTGGTCTTCGGACTTGCATTTGGGGCAGGTGCCCTTGACGAAGCGGTCCGCCAGAAACATGCCTTTCTGCGGGTCATACAGCTGGGTAATGGTCTTCTCGATAATGTAGCCGGCATCCTGGTTGCGCTTGAAGACCATTTCCGACAGCGCCTGGTTTTCCGGGCTGTGGGTGCTGTAGTAGTTGTCGAAGCTGATCTGGAAGTCGGCGAAATCGCGCTCGTGATCCGCCTTGACCTGGGCAATCTGCTGCTCCGGGGTGACGCCGTTTTCCTCGGCCTTGAGCATGATGGCGGTGCCGTGGGCATCATCGGCACAAACATAGGTGCATTGCTCGCCACGCAGTTTCTGGAAGCGAACCCAGATATCGGTCTGGATATATTCCAGCAGATGGCCCAGATGAATGGGACCGTTGGCATAGGGCAGGGCACTGGTGACCAGGATCTTGCGGGCGGTATCGCTCATGGAATCAGGCATATAACAGCGGAAAAGGGCTGCCTATGATACGGGGGGACGGCACTATTTTCACCCATTGAACGGTGCTTTCTGCCAGTGGGGATTCTGTCCGGTACAGCCCGCGCACAGTTGTGCTAGGGTCTGTTCTCTCTACGACGAATGGCGTATTTTGTGGCTCCGCCCGCCGGGCTGGGCGTTCTGCCTCGGGCGTTGCGCTCTGCCGCGTTAATCGCCGCCATGCCGATTGCTGGTCAGGCGTATTGGCCGCCATGGCAGGGCGGGCAGGCATCATCGTCGTGTGTGAACAGCCCAGATGTCTGTTCGCACGGGGTTTTGGGGTTCGGGCGACGGTACAAGGAACAACGACAATGACTCTCAGTCGGCGCTTGCTTTATCTGCTGTATACCGCTTCGGCGGGCTGCGTGTTGTGTGCCTCAGTGGCACTGTATTGGGTCAATATGACACTGGTGGACTCGCTGGCCGAGCGCAATGCCGCCCGCGAGCTGGACAAGGTGGAATCCGCCTTTCTTGACCAGCTGTCGATTCTGCGGGTGCGGGCCCAGGACTGGTCTCGTCAGCCGGCGGTCCCACCGGCCAATATGGATGGTATTGGTCAGCTGGATCTGCTGCTCAATCTCAATGGTGACCAGGTCAGCGTGACCCGCGGCAAACTGACCGCCGACAACCCCACATTACAGGCCCTGGCCAAGCACTTTGTGAAGGGCTATTGCCTGCCCACCTGGGGCGTGGTGCAGGTGGATGGCCGGCCGCTGCTGTTCAGTACCGCGGTGGAGGACGACTGCCATGCCTATCTGGTCGGTGTGTGGTTGGATAACGGCTGGCTCAGTTATCTGTCAGAACGGGTCGGCCATGCCCTCTATGTGCACCCGGTGGCCAAGGGCCAGAGCCGCCGGGGGCTGGATGAGCGCAGTGACGGCCATCTGATTGGCCGCTTCCCGGTGCCTGATTACCTGGGGAAACGAAGCCTGGAAGTGGTGGTGGAGCTGCCCCGTGATGGTTACACCGTGGCGCTGTATGCGGTGCTGGCGGTGGCGGTGATGATGATGCTGTTTTCACTGCTGGCGGTGCTGTTTGTGAATCGGCGTATCCGGCCGTTGCTGTTCGGTCGCCTGCAGCATCTGCACCATGCGGTGCGCAGTATTGCCCGGGGCGGCGACCTGGATCAGCGGGTGCCGGTGGAGGGCAAGGATGAAATCGCGGCCCTGGCCGAGGATTTCAATACCATGGTCGACAGTATCAAGCATGCCCAGAACCAGCTTGGCGAGGCGCGCCGCCAGGCGGAGGTGGCGAGCCAGGCGAAAAGCCAGTTCCTGGCCAACATCAGCCACGAGATCCGGACGCCGATGACCGCCATTCTCGGCTATACCGAACTGCTCAGGGATGGCTCGCTCAACCGGCTAGAGCAGGCCCGCTATGTGAATATTATCCAGAATAATGGCGACGCACTGCTGGCACTGATCAATGATGTGCTCGATCTGTCCCGTATTGAAGCCGGCCAGTTGCGCCTGGAGCAGCGGATCTTCGCGGTCACCGAGTTACTGGACGAAATCATGGCCAGCCACCGTCTGCGTGCCGAAGAGAAACAATTGGCCCTGACCCTGAATTATCAGGGGGAAATCCCCCAGGCCCTGTGCGGGGATGCTTTCCGCTTGCGTCAGATTCTTATGAATCTGATTGGCAATGCGGTGAAATTCACCGAGCACGGTGCGGTGGACGTGGATGTGGCGTGGGTCGATGAGCGCAGTGAGTTGCAGATTGCAGTTCGGGATACCGGCATCGGCATGAGCGACACCGAGCTGGCCTCTATCTTTCAGCCTTTTTCACAGGCTGATGCGTCCCATTCACGCCGTTATGCCGGCACCGGGCTGGGCCTCAGTATTGCCCGCCAGCTGGCCCGTTCCCAGGGCGGCGATATTGTTGCCAGCAGCCGTAGTGGTGCCGGCAGCTGCTTTGAATTGTGCCTGCAACTGGCCCCGGTGTCGCAGCTGGAGAGAAGTGATCTGGTTCGTCCCAGCGAGAGCGAAGCGATCGGGCGGCGCCTGTCAGGTCAGGTTCTGCTGGTGGAAGACAATGAGGTCAATCGTCTGTTTGTTCGCAAGGTGCTGGAGCAGGCCGGCATGGACGTGACCGAGGCGGTAGACGGGCGCGAAGCTTGCTCGCTATATGGCGATCACATTGATCTGGTGGTGCTGGATATGCAGATGCCGGTGATGGACGGCTATCAAACAGTGAGGGCGCTGCGTGACCGTGGTTTCCAGGGGCCGGTGCTGGCGCTGACGGCCAATGTGCTGGCCGAGGACCGTCAACGCTGCCTGGATGCCGGTTGTGATGCGTTCATGGGCAAGCCGATACGGGTACAGGACCTGCTGGCGACCTGCGCCCGGCTTCTGGCTCAGCCCATGGTGGCATCGGCGGATTTCTGACCCCGCTGCAGCGCCTCCTGGACCTGCTGCTGGGTGACCGGTTTGCTCAGGTAGTCATCCATGCCTGAATCCCGCGCTTTCTGGACGTGCTCCACGGTGGCATGGGCGGAAAGACCGATGATCCAGCAGTGATGCCCGGTATTGGCTTCCAGGCGACGAATTTCGCTGGTGGACTGATAGCCGTCCATCAGCGGCATTTCGCAATCCATGAAGATCATGTCCCAGTTTTTCGGGCGCTGGCGTACCTGCTCCAGCGCCTGCTCTCCGTCGGATACCAGGGTGGCATGAATGCCCAGGGATTTCAGAATACTGTCGATTACCAGCTGATTGACTGCGTTATCTTCCGCCACGATGACCCGCAGCTGAGCCATACCCTGGCTGCCGTTTTCCTTGTGCTGACGGGTTTCCGGTTGCTGTTGTTCATGCTCCTGCATGTGAGTCAGCAGACTGCGGCGCAATGCCTGACAGGAGACCGGGGTTTCCACCAGTAGCAGTTTTTCCGGCAGATCTTCGGCCAGCGGTTTGCCGGTGGGATGGAGCAGGGCCATGGCTGGCTCGCCAAAGCGGGTTTTCAGGGCTGCCAGTTTTTCCTTGTCTTCCAGGTAGTCCTGTTCCAGCAGAATGGCATCGACGGGCACGGTATCCTGGTGCTTCTCGAGAGCGCTGTCGATACTGCGGAAATCCAGGCTGCTGACATGCCAGCGGCTGAGAATCTGCGAAAGACTCAGGCTGAGTGCCGGCGTATGGGTTAGCAGTACCACACGGCTGCCGGTCAGCCCGTTGCCTTGCCGGCTGGTTTCGGCTTTCACGGGCAGTGATACCCAGAAAGTGGCACCCCGTCCCAGCGAGCTGGACACGCCGATCTCTCCGCCCAGCAATTCAACCAGCCGCTTGCAGATAATCAGGCCAAGGCCGGCGCCCTTGTGCTTGCCGTGGTTGGAGATATCCGTGAACGGCTGGAACAGATTGTTCTGCTGGGTTTCATCCAGACCGATGCCGCTGTCCACTACCTCCATCATCATTACGCAATGGCCCTGCTTGTCCGGGGGCTGCCTGACACTGATGTGCAACGCGATCTGACCCTTTTCGGTGAATTTGAAGGCGTTGCTGAGCAGGTTGGTGAGAATCTGCTTGAGCCGAATCGGGTCGGTGGTAATGGTCTGCGGCACCCGGCTGTCGATGTAGGTGTAAAGCGGCAATTCCTTTTCGGAGGAGCGCAGTGCAAAGAGCCGAGTGCAGTCATCAATGACGCTTTCCAGATCCACGCTCTGGTAATCCAGCTCCAGCTTGCCGGATTCGATCTTGGAGTAGTCGAGAATGTCGTTGATGACGGTCAGCAAGGACTGGGTCGACTGGTAGATGGTGTCCACATACTGCGCCTGTTGTTGATCCATGGTGGTGCGGCGCAGCAGATCGGTCATGCCGATGATGCCGTTCATGGGGGTACGAATCTCATGGCTCATGGTGGCGAGAAATTCGCTCTTGGCATGGTTGCGGGCGCCAGCCTTGAAGGCTTCCATCTCGGCAATGGCACGGTCGCGCACGGAATCCGCATGGGCTTCCTTGAGCCGGTTGATACGCCGGGCCAGGGCCAGCGACAGCAATACCACTTCCAGGAAAACACCGGTCTGCACCAGATTTTCCGTGAATACATTACGCGGCAGCAGCCCGTATTTGTTGAGTGCCATGGTGGCGGCACCGGCAATAAAGCAGCTCCAGGCGATGGTGAAAATACGGGCATCGGGGTCGCCGGCGCGCAGCCGAATCAGACCGACGGCAAGCAGGCTGAAATCCATGACCAGAATGGCGAATACGGTAATCGGTATCAGGGTGTTACGGCTGGTGAAGGGCGCGGCCACCAGCAGAATGCCACCGGTAATCACCAGCGCCCGCAGCCAGCCGGCCAACCGCGGTGACTTATGGGGAAGGGCCAGGAAATGCAGGGTGAACAATGGAGGCAGGAAAACAATCAGTGTTAGCAGGTAATGCAGGATGTACTGGCTGATCAGGGGTGTCTGTGGCCACAGATAGCGTTGGGCGTACCCGTGCAGCACGGCCAGAAACAGGGTGACCACGGCGGACCAGCAGACATACAGCAGGTAGACCTTTTCCCGGATCGAGAAGAACAGCGACAGATTATAGAGAATCATGACGATCATGCCGCCAAAGAAAATCCCCTGGGTCAGGGTGCGATTCTGCATGCTGATATGGAACTGGTCTTCGGTCATCAGCGTCATCGGCAGCTGGATGCTGTGTGGTGAAACCACTTTGATGAGTATCTGATTGTCCTGACCAAACGGCAGAGTCAGGGGAAAGGCGGGTACCGGCGTATAGGTGGGGCGTACATCAAAGCGACGGTCCATGCCGGCCTGATAGTGCTGAACCAGGTTGCCGCCGGCATCCAGCTGGTAGATATCCAGCTTGCCGAGCATGGCGTAATTCACCACCAGATCCCAGTGCTGGTATATCGAATTCTTGTTGTGAACGGTGAAACGGAACCAGCACTGGTCGCTGGTGAAACCGAAATTGGGCAGTTCCCCGTTGCTGTATTGCCAAGGCTGTTGTTGATTGCCAAGCAATGCATTTATATTCACAGGCTTGTCGGCCGGGGTGCAGAAGTAATAGAGCCCCTCATAGGGGGTCAATGACTCGGTGTCTGGCCCTATGGATACGCTGTTGGCGGCTTCTGCCATGGCCTGGTTCGCTGCCAGCGCCAGCAAGCTGCATAACAGTAATAGCAGTGTTGTTCTTATGTTCTTGAACAATATTGTTATGTTCCTGGCAGGTAAGGGGAAGGAGGAACCTTTTTCTGGATGCTAGCAGCGTGTGCCGGGGGGCTCAATGCAAGGGGGAGTAAGATATTGTCAAAGGTTGAGCCGTTTGTCGTTGGGCCTATCGTTGGAGAAAGCGCTCAGCAGCATGTCAGGGTGTTTGCCGCCTTACCGGCTGCGGTCTTGAAGCCGGGTGAGAAAAACATGTGGGGCCGAATCCGCTGGCGCTTGCTGGGCACGACTGACTGGACGGCCGCTCAGAAATTCCGCCTCAACGGCAATTTTGATGGCTCCGGGGTGGTTGTCCTGCGGGGGCTGGAAAAAGGCAGTGCCTATGAATTCCAGGCTGGCTGGGTGGGCACCGAAACCGATGCCGAAGCGCTGGACTGGGGCGCGGTGCCTGTCGGTCGTTGTGCCACCCATGCGCCGGATGCGCAGCAGACGCGGTTTGTTTTCGGCTCCTGCTGTTACCGTTTTGTCGGTCTGGCTGGCCATATCGAGGATGACCGAGCCGACAAGATTTTTTCAGAAATCAGCAAGGTTGCCGCGCAGCCACGGGCGGATTTTGTGCTGTTCGGGGGCGATCAGGTTTATGCGGATTCCACCTACCACTGGGGGGCGGCGTCGACACCGCGCCAGTTCCATGATCTGTACCGGGAAAGTTTTTCCCAGCCGCGGCTGGCTGAGTTATTGCGTAACTACAACCACTACATGATTCTGGATGATCACGAAATTGAAAATAACTGGCCGGCGCGGGCGGATGCCCGCCTGTGGACCAGTAAATACCCGGCGGCCATCAAGGCTTACCAGGTGTATCAGGCGTCGCATTCGCCGGCGGCGCCATTGAACCAGGCGGGCACCTACCTGGACCGTGATCCCGACCGTTTCTGGTATACCTTTGAGCGCGGCCCCGCCGATTTCTTTGTCATGGATGCGCGCACCGAACGCGTGCTCAGCCGCTGGCCCTGGCAACGACGCATGATCAGTGATCAGCAGGAACAGGCCTTCGTCAGCTGGCTAGAAACCCGACCGGAAAGAATCAAGGTGCTGGTTTCCTCGGTGGTGATGTTCCCGGAACAGCGCCGCCCGTTCCGCGGGCGTGATGCCTGGGAGGGTTTTCGCCACCAGCGTCAGCGCATGCTTGCCGCCATGGCCGCCAGCAAGGCAGAACGGCTGGTGATTCTTAGCGGTGATGTTCACGCCTCGTTGTACGCGCACCTGAAGCTGCGTAACGGCAAGCAGATACACAGCTGGACCTGTTCGGGCCTGTTCTGGCCCACCGCGCTGATGGCATTTCGCTGGTACCGGCCCATGTTGCAAGTGCCGGGGATACTGCGCGGTGGTTGGGGGCAGCCGTTGGGGCGGGTCTCGGTTCCCGGTGACGTCTACAGCCGGGATGCCTTTTCGCAGGTCAGTTTCGATGCGCAAGGGGCCCGTTTTGATCTCTATGACCGGCGCGGGCAGCGGCTTGACGGAGCCAGTCGAGAAATTCGCTGGTGACGACAGCCGCTATGGCAAAAGGCTTACACGGGTTGAGGGCGTTTTCACACTTCTTTGCCCTGATGAGTCACGTAGAGTATGCCCTGCAAGGACGCGATCGAACACGGATGTTCATCTTCGGCCTGGTACAGCCCGCCTGCTCTGAAAGGAGCAGGCGTTTCTTTTTTTCTGCTTGCAGCCTTTCTGCCACCGGTTTTGCGTCACGGCACCGGAATCCGGATAATGGCGCGCTCGATAACGGAGCCCGCCATGACTGACGATCTCGATGTTCTCAAAGCCAAGCTGAACAGGAGACTGCCAAGGCATCCTGGCAGGAGCTGCAGCCCTTTTTTGCACGCGGGCAGCTGGTGGCGGTGGCGCCGACGCTGGACCTGATCGAGGTGGCGGTGGCCTTTTCCCTGGATCAGTCTGCGCAGCTCAGCGACTGGCGTGATGCCGGTCTGGTCGACAAGGTCAGTGACCAGCAGGCGGCCCGGTGGTTCGATGCCTCCCAGTCGCTCTGGAGTGTGGTCGTTATGCCCTGGGTGCTGGTGCAGCCCGTCGCCTGATTGTCGCGTCGATTTTCTTTCCTGTTATCTCTTTTGCTGTGCGCCCTCATTGGGGCTGGCCTCTCTTGTTCAACCCGGTATACAGTGTGTAGAAGGCGTCACCAGGGATATGGTGACAGGCTCCGGGGGGACCACAACAAGAATGGCCGGAGGTGATCATGCAAGAGGACAGTGCAAAGCGTCAGGCACTATTACAAGCGCAACTGGAAAGCCTGATTGCAGCACATGTAGAGGCAGAAGTTCAGCCACAGTTCCGTAATTTTCTGGGTTATTACTTTGAAATGGCCAGCCTGGCGACGCTGACCGCCCGCACGCCGGAGCAGCTATTTCAGATTGCCTGGGAGCACTGGCTACTGGCCAGTAAAAGAGAGCCCGACCAGGCTCTGATTCGTGTTTGCCCTCCCGGGCGTCCCGGCGAGCTGGCCAGCCTGTATACCGTCACTGATGACATGCCTTTCCTGGTGGATTCGGTATCCATGGTGGTACGTGAGACCGGAACCGCCATCGACTGGATTATCCACCCGGTGATTCAGCTGCGCCGTGACGACGATGGCGAGATTCTGCAGGTGCTGGGGGTGGGCGATGGCATCGACGCGGCGGAATCAATGATTCACGTTGAATTCGAGCCGCTTGCCGAAGACGGGGATTATGCGAGTCTGGAGCAGCAGCTGCATTTGATGATGGCCGACCTGCGGTTGGTGGTGGCTGACTTTCCGGCGATGAAAGACAGGTTGAAACAGGCTCTGGAAAATCTTTCCGAGCCGTTTCCCCAGCGTGACCCGGAGGAGCAGGAGGAAGCCAGTGCGTTTCTCAATTGGCTACTCGATGAACATTTCACTTTCCTCGGTTACGCGCGTTCGGTGGCGCACACCGAGAACGACGGCATTCAGCTGGAACTGCTGGATGCCGAAGGGCTGGGGCTGGCCCGTGCCGGCAGTCGTTTTGCCGATGCCGATCAGTTCATCGCTCCCCATGACGAGATGGCCAAATACATTGCCGCAGGTCGCCTGGCAGTAGTGACCAAGGCCAACATGCGCTCGCCGATTCACCACCCCAATTATATGGATGTGGTGTCCATCAAACGGCTGGCCGCCGACGGCACCGTCGAGGGCACCGATCGTTTTATCGGCCTGTTTTCCCTGGACGCCTACATCAATCGTCCGCGCGACATTCCCCTGATTCGGCGCAAGGTGGAGGAAGTGCTGACCCGTTCCCGTTTGCCTGAGCGCTCCCATTCCGGCAAACATCTGCGCGACATCATTTACCAGCTTCCCCGTGATGAATTGTTTCAGGGCAGCGAAGATGAGCTGTTCCAGACCTGCATGGGCATTCGCGCCTTGCGTGATCGCCACCACCTGCGTCTGTTCATGCGCCGTGATCGTTATGGTCGTTTCTATTCCTGCATGGTCTACCTGACCCGCGAGCGCTTCTCTCGAGAGTTGCGTGACCGGGTCACCGAAGAGCTTGTGTCCATCTGTAATGGTACCTCGGTGGAAAGGACGGTGGATTTCCTGCGTGAGGGGGTCGCCCGGATTCACTGCATTGTGCGTATTGCCCAGGGGACTCGCCTGGCAATGACCAACGAACAGGTGGAGGAGCGGCTGATTGCCGTGACTCGCTCCTGGAGTGATCAGCTGCGTGAGCTTCTGGAAGAGGACGGTGCCGACGGCGCCGAACGCGCCCGACGCTTTGCCGAGGCGTTTCCGCTATCCTATACGACTGCCTGCGACCCCATGGACGCTGCGGCTGATCTGCATTATCTCACCCAGTTGTCGCCCAGCCAGCCATTGCTGCCACGGCTGACCGTGGAAGGTCAGGGCGCGGTTGTCTGCCCAACGCAACTGCGGTTATACAGCTGGCACAAGCCGGTGGGGCTTTCCGATGTGCTGCCAGCACTGGAGAATTTCGGGCTACGCGTAGTGCGCCAGGACCCGACACACATTCAGCCCCGCGATGGCGAATCGTTGTGGATCCAGCAGTTCGATGTGCAGGTCAGTGGCAACTGCCCGCTGGGCCCGTCGCAACAGAAAGCCTATTTCGAGGAAGCCTTCCTGCAATGCTGGCAGGGCTTCACCGAGAATGACGGGCTCAACCGTCTGGTGCTGCTGGCCGGCCTGGATATCCGTCAGGTGGTGTGTCTGCGGCTGTTGACCAAGTATCTGATTCAGACTGGCTTGCCCTATTCACAGCCTTACATGGAACAGTTGCTGGCGGACCATGCACGCTTTGCCTCCTGGCTGGTGAAGTTGTTCGAGGCCCGTTTCGACCCGCAGCGTAACCATGAGCGACGGCAAAGGGATGTGGATGCTCTGAGCGAGGAAATGGACCTGGCGCTTGATCAGGTCGCCTCGCTGGACGCGGACCGGGTGCTGCGTGCTTATTTGGGGGTGGTGCAGGCGGGCCTGCGCACCAACTATTATCAGTGCGACGAGCATGGCCACAGCAAATCCTATGTAAGCCTCAAGCTCGACCCTCACAAGGTGCCGGACCTGCCGGCACCGTTGCCCATGTTTGAAACCTTTGTCTATTCGCCGCAGGTGGAAGGCATACACCTGCGCGGCGGGCCGGTGGCCCGTGGCGGGCTGCGCTGGTCGGATCGCCGCGAGGATTTCCGCACCGAGGTGCTGGGGCTGGTGAAGGCACAGATGGTCAAGAACGCCATCATCGTACCGGTGGGGGCCAAGGGCGGATTTGTGGTCAAGAACGGTGACCCCGGTGACCGCCAGGCCTGGCAACAGCGCGGCGTGGCCTGCTACAAGACCTTTATCCGTGGCTTGCTGGACATCACCGATAACCGCGAGGGGGATGCGGTGATCCCGCCGCCCCAGGTAGTGCGCTACGACGGTGACGATCCTTATCTGGTGGTCGCCGCCGACAAGGGCACCGCCACTTTCTCCGATATTGCCAATGGCCTGGCGGATGAATACGGCTTCTGGCTGGGCGACGCGTTTGCCTCCGGTGGTAGCGCCGGCTATGACCACAAACAGATGGGCATCACCGCCCGCGGTGCCTGGGAAAGCGTGAAACGCCACTTCCGGGAAATCGGCAAGGATATCCAGAGCACGCCTTTTACCGTGGTGGGTATCGGCGATATGGGCGGCGATGTGTTCGGTAACGGCATGCTGCTATCGGAACAGATCAGCCTGGTGGCGGCGTTCAATCACATGCACATTTTTATCGATCCGCAGCCGGACCCGGCGAAGGGCTATGCGGAGCGCCAGCGCCTGTTCGACACGCCGGGGACCAACTGGGACGACTATGACCGGGACTGCCTGTCCGCCGGCGGCGGTATCTGGTCACGCTCGGCAAAGAGCATCACGCTCAGTGACGAGGCCGCGCAGGCACTGGGCCTGGATGGCCGGACCTTTACCCCCGCAGCGCTGATTACCGCGATTCTCAAGGCGCCAGTGGAGCTGCTCTGGAATGGTGGTATCGGTACCTACGTGAAAGGCAGCAACGAAAGCCATGCCCAGGTCGGCGACCGCGCCAACGATGCCATCCGCATCAATGGCCGCGAGTTGCGCTGCCTGGTGGTGGGCGAGGGCGGCAACCTGGGGCTGACCCAACTGGGGCGTATTGAATATGCCCTGCAGGGTGGCCGCATCAACAGCGATGCCATCGATAACTCCGGTGGGGTACACAGCTCTGACCGGGAAGTGAACATCAAGATCACGCTGAACCAGGAATTGCGGGAAGGGCGGCTCGACCGTGAGGCCCGTGACCCGATGCTGGTACGCATGACTGACGATGTCGCCAAGGCGGTGTTGAGAGACAACTATGTGCAGAGCCTGGCGCTGAGCCTGCTGGAGTATCAATCCGCCAGCCGTCTCGGTGAGCATGCCAATCACATGCGTCTGCTGGAGCGTAACGGCTTTCTGTCGAGAGCGGTGGAGTTTCTGCCTGATGACGAAGCGCTTAACGAAAGGCGCAGCCGTGGCAAGGGTCTGAGCCGGCCGGAATTGGCCGTATTGCTTTCCTACAGCAAGAACGCCCTGTACGACGGGCTGTTGGCCAGCAAGGTGCCGGATGACGATTTCTTTGACCGTGACGTACTGGCCTATTTCCCCGCGGAAATGCAGCAGCAATATCATGATGCCTTGCTCAAGCACGGTTTGCGGCGGGAATTGATTGCCACGGTGCTGGCCAACGCCGTGGTTAACCGCATGGGTTTTACCTTTGCTCATCGCTTTGCCGATGAACACGGGCTAAGTCTGCATGAGCCGGTCAAGGCGTTTGCCATGGCCTGTGCCATTTTCGATGGCGAAAAATTCTGGGCACCACTGGATGCCCTGGATAACCGCGTCAAGAGCGGTGTGCAGTTGCGACTGTACGGCCGGGTGATCGGTTTGATGAAACATATCAGCGGCTGGCTGATGGGCTACCGTTGGGTACAGCGCCCGGTCCACGAGGCGGTGGAACGTTTCCAGGCCGATATCGGCAAGCTGGAGCGGTTGTTGCCGGAGATTCTGCCTGGCAGCTATCTGGCTCAGTGGCAGCAGGCGGTGGCGGGTATGGAAGAAGACGGTGTGCCTACGGCTGAGGCCCGGCAACTGGCCAACACCATGGTGCTTGGCAGTGCTCCGGATATTATTGAACTGGCCTCGTCGTCGCAGGTACCGCTGGAGGAAGCTGCCGAGGCGTATTTCCTGGTCGGCGACCGGCTGCATATCCTCTGGCTGTTGTCTTCCGTCATTGCCCTGTCGGTACAGGGCCGCTGGCAGGCGTTGGCGCGGGCCAACCTGCGTGAAGACACCTATCGGCTGCACCGTCAGGTGGCGGCACGGGTGCTGGAACAGGAAGGGGAGGATGCCGAGGCTCGCTTCAAGGCCTGGCAAGATCAGTCTCTGTCCAAGGTGCGTTTTGGCATTCGACGATTGCAGACCCTGCAGGCCGACAGTAGCCAGGACTTCATGACGCTGGCGGTGGGTATCAGGGAGCTGCGCAAGCTGCGGTCGTTGTAGACGCACCTGGTTAGCGCCGGCGGCAGGTAGGGATTGCCGGGCCGGGGGCTTTGCCCTCATAATACTGTCCATAAGATCAGTATCATGGGGTGTTTATGGCAATCAGTCGCGCCAACCGGGGAACCGTCAGCGCCGTGCCGGGCCGGTTTGTGGTAAATCACAGTGAGAGCGATGAGCCCCGGCAGGCGCGCGCCACCCGTTACCATCGTGAGCTGGCCAAAAGCATCATCATGCGTCAGCGCAGCCCGGACCTGCCTTTTGAGCAAAGCCTCAACCCCTACCGCGGCTGTGAACATGGCTGTATCTATTGCTATGCCCGTCCCAACCATGCCTATGTGGACCTGTCCCCGGGGCAGGATTTCGAAACCGAGATCTTCTGCAAGGACAACGCCGCCGAGGTGTTGCGTGACACCCTGCGCAAGCCGTCTTACCAATGCCGCCCGATGGTGCTGGGAACGGTGACCGACCCTTATCAACCCATCGAGCGCGAACGGCGCCTTACCCGGCAATTGCTCCAGGTACTGTCAGATAGCCGTCATCCGTTCAGTCTGATCACCAAAAGCAGCCTGGTGCTGCGTGATCTGGATCTGATCGCGCCCATGGCCAGGGCCGGGCGTGCCAGTGTGGCGATTTCCGTGACGACCCTGGATAACCGCCTCAAGAGCCAGCTGGAACCCCGCGCCAGCGCAGGCCGGGAAAGACTGCGGGCGATTCGTGAATTAAGCCGCGCGGGGGTGCCGGTGACGGTACTGGTGGCGCCGCTGATTCCCTTTATCAACGACCATGAACTGGAAGACATCATTGCGCAGGTCTCCCAGGCCGGTGCCACCAGCGCCGCATACGTGGTGTTGCGGCTGCCCCATGAAGTGGGCGAGCTCTGGCAGGAGTGGCTACAGGAGCACTACCCGGAGCGGGCAGACAAGATTATGTCGGTGATGAAAGATCTCCACGGCGGCAGCATCTATGACAGCCGTTGGCATGTTCGTCACAGCGGCCAAGGTCCCTGGGCACAGTTACTCAGACAGCGCTTCGACAGCGCCTGTCGGCACCAGGGTTTGCAAGGGCGGGAAACGCTGGCGCTGGATACCACAGCCTTTCGACCGCCCGGCCCCCACGGACAATTGGCGTTGTGGGATTGATTACTCCCGGATGCCTGTCTCCCGTGCGCCGGCCTGATTCCCATGGCGCAGCCCCTGTTCCTGCCGGGGACGAATAGCGTAGAAGCCGTCACGATCGCATAGCGCCAGCACCTCGGTTCTGTCGGCGAGGCGCGCAGCCATGCGGCAGGCACTGGGTAGGTCCGCAAAGCGCCTGGCCCAGCCCGGGTGTTGGGCATTGGCAGCCAGTCGTGCAGTGGCATTGCCGGTACCGGCGGCAAGATACTCGTTACAGAGCGGGAAATGGATGATGTAGGCCAGAAAGGTTTCGCCCTGGACCGGCCTGGAGGTGAGTGGGGTGGTGGCCATGGTGACTCCTCCTTGCAGATTAGGGCTCCCAGCCTATGCCTGCTGCCAGTGTTGGGCGAGCCGATCCGGCTGCAGTCTTGATGTACGTCAAAGGCGTATGCTGGCCAGGCGATGAAAGGGGCCGGGCATGACAGCAAAGGTGCCTCGATAATAAGTAACCATGGGTTATTTACTGCCTGGCAGGGGTCTGGTACTTTGGTGACCAGTGGTTACTTATGTGCCGGTACCATAGGGGTAAGCCGGCACGACATCAGGAGAAAATCATGGATGCAGTTCTGGTCACTGGCGCAAGTGCCGGTATTGGTGAAGAGTTTGCCCGTCAGCTGGCGTCCCAGGGGCACAATCTGGTGCTGGCGGCACGCCGACTGGAGAAATTGCAGGCGCTGGCGGCCGAGCTGCGCGACCGTCATGGCGTGGAGATAGCGTGTGTGTCGGCGGATCTGGCCGATGCTGATGCGCCGCAGACGCTGGTAGCCCGGCTTGAAGAGCAGGGCGTGCGCCTCAGCGGTCTGGTCAACAACGCCGGCTTTGGCGACCGTGGCTCATTTGCCGATCTGTCGCTTGAGCGTCAGATGAATATGGTGCAACTCAACGTTACGGCACTGGTGGAACTGACCTGGCGGGTGCTGCCACAATTGCGGCAAGCGTCTAGTGCCTTCGTCATCAATGTGGCCTCTACGGCGGCCTTTCAGGCCGGCCCCAACATGGCCATTTACTACGCCACCAAGGCCTTTGTGTTGTCATTCTCCGAGGCGTTGCACGAGGAGCTCAAGGGTAGTGGTGTCGCCGTCAGTGCGCTATGCCCCGGGGCCACCGACTCGGAATTCGCTCAGGAGGCCAATATGACCAATACGTTGTTGTTCAAGGCCGGTACCATGACACCCCGGGCTGTGGTGGCAAAAGCGCTGGCCGGGCGTAAACGCGCTATCGTGATTCCAGGGCTGAAAAACCTGATCCTGGTCTGGCTTGGCAAGTTGTCTCCCCGTATGATCACGCGCCGGTTAGCCGGAATGTTGCAAGCGTGAATTCATGTCGTTTCCAGCGCGCCCGTTCCCCCGAACAAAAGGCGGCACGGCGCGCACAAATCCTCGATGCCGCGGCGGCGTTTTTCGCCAGCCAGCGCTTTGAAGCCATCAGCCTGGCGGATATTGCCCGCCAGGCCGGTGTCACCAAGGCGGCCTTGTACCGTTATTTCCCGTCCAAGGAAGCCCTGTTCCTGGCTCTGTATCTGTCGGCTCTGGAGCAGGTATCCGCCGCAGAGCTAACAGCGGATGTCGGCCTGGCTGACAGCCTTACCGAGTTACTGGTCAGTCAGCCGTTGTTCTGTCGTCTGACCGCCATTGTGCACACTGTGCTGGAGCAAAACCTGGATTCCGAGCAGGCAAAAGCATTCAAGACGGCACTGCTGGAGCGCTTTAGCCGCCTTGCCGAACGGTTGCAGGCACAGTTCGGGTTAACCCAGCCCCAGTCGGTCCGTTACCTGTTTCAGGTACAGCAGAGCCTGATTGGCTGCTGGGCCATGAGCCACCCATCCCGGGCCGTGGCCGACGTGATTGACGTGCCGCCGCTGTCGATCTTTCGGCTGGATTTTCGCAATGCCCTGCAGCTACAGCTGCAAGCCCTGGCCGCCGCGCTGTGAGCCTGACTGAGCCGGCCCCCATATTGTGGGATCATGCGCACTGTGCCCGGGCGGTGCTGTTGCTGGCCCACGGTGCCGGCGCAGCCATGGACAGTGATTTCATGGCGCAGCTGTCCCTCGCGCTGGCAGAGCATGGCATCAGTGTGGCCCGCTTCGAGTTTCCCTACATGCGCCGCATGCGTGAGGAAGGGCGCCGGTTACCGCCGGACCGGGCAGCAAAATTACTCGATGCCTTTAAATGCCAGCTGATGTCACTATCGGCGTCGCCACTACCGGTATGGATTGGAGGCAAATCCATGGGCGGTCGCATGGCCAGTATGCTGGCCGCACAGCAACCGGTGGCCGGGGTGGTCGCCTTTGGTTACCCCTTTCACCCGCCGGGCAAGCCGGACAAGACCCGCACGGATCATTTTCCTGACATCAGCGCTCCGCTATTGATCTGCCAGGGGGAAAGGGATCCATTTGGCAAGCCGCAGGACGTGGCGGGTTATTTCCTGCCGGAACATTTCAGTGTGCACTGGCTGGCCGATGGTGATCATGATTTCAAACCACGCAAACGCAGTGGTATAACCCGGGAACAGCTCATCAAGGAAGCCGCCAGGAAGGCCGCTCAATTTATCATTCAATAATAAGGAAAGGGGATCATGGACGAGTGTCAGTATCACCGCCACAAAACACCAAGCTGGCACTGCGAAGGGTGTCATCGCTATTTCTGTACCCAGTGTGTGCCCGGCGGGGAAGACAATTTTCGCCGCGGCCAGCCCCGCTGTGTGCTGTGTTCGCAGCCGTTGAACTGGCTGGGAGACGGCGCCAGGGGGGTGCCGTTCTGGCAACGCTCCGGGCAGATTTTGCGTTATGGTCTGACGCCACCGGCAATCTGGCTGATTCTGCTCTATGCGACCTTGAGCGTGCTGGATCTGAACCTGATCGGTGCGCTATTACTGCTACTGGTGGCGATGATGCTGTCGGTTTATTCGCTGTTTGTCATTGCCCGGGTGGCTGAGGATGACTGGCAGCCGCCATTGCCCGCCGACGCCCTGTCGGAAGGGGGGCTGTTTCTCAAGCAGATTGCCTTGATGCTGGTGCTGTTTGGCGCGCCTGGCGTGCTACTGGCGACCGGCTCGCCGGTGATGGCGCTGGGGCTGCTGGCGCTGGCCGCGCTGGTGATGCCGGCGGCGGTCATGCTGCTGGCGATTACCCATTCGCTGCGTACCGCGTTGAATCCTTTACGCTGGCTGCAGCTGATCGTCACCGTGGGGGCGTCCTATCTGTTGTTGTGGATTGCGGTGATGACAGTGGTGGGGGCGCCGTCCCTGCTGGAACATCTTGGTCATCACCCGATAGTGCTGTTCATGAGTACTCTGTTTTCCGCCTATACCATGCTGCTCAGTGCCGCCATGATGGGGGCCTTGCTGAATCAGCATGGCCGGGCGCTGGGATTGGGCGCGGACAGTGATCGGGGCCATTCACTGCCGGAGCAGGACTATGATGTGGCGGAAGCACTTGGCAGTGCGCATGTGTATGCGTCCGAAGGGCGCTTTGAGGAGGCGCTGGGCGTCATCAACCGGGCCCTCAATGCGGTACCCATGCACCAGGAACTCAATCAGCGGCGTTTGCGTTTGCTGGGGCTGCTGAACAAGGACACGCTCTGGCAGGAGCAACTGGTGCGCTTTTGCCGCCAGCTGATGTCCCGGGGCAATAGCGGTACAGCGGTGCAGGTATGGCTGGAGGCCCGGCAACAGCAGCCGGCTTTCCGCCCGGATGATCCTGCCCTGTCATTATCTCTGGCGCAGGCCCTGAGCGATCGGGGGCGTCTCAAGGAAGCCGGCTTGCTGCTGGTCAACATGCATCGGCGTAGCCCGGATTTCGACAAGCTGGGCGATGCCTATATGTTGCTGGCGAGGGTGTACCTGGAAGAGCAGGATGACCAGGGTATGGCTGGCAAGCTGATCGAGTTTGTTCGGCAGCGTTTTCCACAGCAGTTTGACAGCGAAGAGGCCAGGCAGACTCGGCAGATCTTCACTCAGCTGCAGCAAGCAGCTGGTTAAGGCGCGCCAGCCGCGGGTGTTGCCAGTGGCTGGCAAGCAGCTGCTCGGTCAGCTGCCGGCAGCGTGATACCTGTTGGCGGCGCAGTGCCAGCTCGGCCAACAGTAGCTTGTAGGCAGGGGGCAGGGCATCTATGTTGCCACCGTCCTGCTCCACGTTCTGCCACAGTGCCTGCAACAACGTATCGTAACGGTGCTCGCTGCCCAGTGTCTTGATGGCATGCATGAAGGCCGGCAGCAGCTTGCCCTGGCGGCCGCCCATATCAAGAAAAAAACTCCACAGTTCCTTGCTGTCTGTGTGCTGGTCCAGCTGTTGCTGACAATGCTGTTGGGCCTGGGCGTACTGCAGTTGCTCGGCCAGTTGCAGGCAGCGGGCGGGGACCGCACTGTGTTTGACCCCGCCGTGTGGTTGCTCGGTGGGTGGCGCGTGACGGGTCATGCGTAGCAGCAAGGCCAGCAGCAAGCCGCTGATAATGCCGCCGGCATGGGCGGTATAGGCCACCGCCGCATCTGAGATCACCGCCTGCAGTAGTTCCCACAGTAGCCAGACCGGAAACAGGGCCAGCGCCGGTGCCTTGAAACTGCCGAAAAAGACACCGATGGAGTAAAAGAATTCCAGCCTGCGCAAACCATAGGTGCCGGCAAACAAGCCCATCAACGAGGCAATGGAGCCGGAGGCGCCTACCAGCGGGATGCCCGAGTGCCAGTGTGTGGCCACGAAGAACAGCCCTGAACCCAGGCCGCCGATCAGATAGGCACCCAGAAAACGTAATGGCCCCCAGTACCGCTCCATGGCAATGCCGAATAGCAGCAGGCAGATCATGTTACCGAGCAGGTGAGTCCAGCTGCCGTGCATGAACTGGTAGCTGAACAAGGTAACCAGGCTGGTCTGGTTGGGGACCAGCCCCCAGAGGTGGCTGCTGTCATTGGCCAGCCAGCTTTCCAGCTGCGCGCGTAACTGGCGCCAGCGGGCGTCGGGGGGCTGGGATTGCCAGGCCTGATGAACGTAATCGGTAAAGGCGCTATCGCCCCAGCCGAATTGCCACATGCGTTGCGGGCCGGCGGGCAGGCTCATGGCGCGGGAATAACGGTCAGTATCGGTATGGCTAAGCCAGTCAAGTAACAGCGGCGATTCGCGCTCACTGAGTAGTGCCATACCGTCTTGGTCGAATGGCGGTGGCCGCTGATTATCCTGCTGGCTACAGAGGGCGAAGATGATGGTGTTGACGATCAGCAGGCTGATGCACACCCAGGGTATGGTGCGCCGTTGATGTTCCGTATCAACCGGTATGATTAGCATGTTGTACCCCCTCCCCGCCGCACAGTGTAACCGCGCCGGGACAACAGCGGGAAGGGGCTGCGATCAGGCTTTGGCGGGTTTTTCGCTGATCCACAGGTTGATGGTACCTTCCACCACCACGGTACCGTCATCGCGCATGGCCTTGACGGTCACCGGCAGATCGCCCGGTTTCCAGTCTTCCGGCCGGGCTTCGGCAACGGCAGTGATGTCGCTGGTGGCCTTGGCGGTATAGTTGACGCTCATGCCCTTGGGAATCCAGCGCAGGTGCTTGGGCACCGAGGATTCCGCCATGGCGCCCATGGCACATTCGAGGGCGTTGCAGATGGCAATCACATGCACCGTCTGGATATGATTTTCCACCCCTTTGCGCTTTTTGAACTGCACTTCGCAGTAATTGGGGCGCAGCTCGGTGATCACCGGGCTGATCGTGCCGAAATAGGGGGCCTTGCGGCTGAACACCAGCGAAAACAGTTTACGCCCGCCGGGCAATTTCAGGGTTTTGTTGTAGAGATTGAGCAGGTAATTGTCACTCACGTTAACGCTCCTGTGTAGGTTGGCATCATTGTCCACAGGCGGGCAATGAAGGCAATTGGCCGTAGCGGGTAATAGCGGCGCTGTGCTGCTAAAATGTCGTACCCAAAATCGGCGAGTTGTAAGGGAGCAAGGCTGTGAAAGCAGTGGATGCCTGGAAGCGCAGTGGCTGGAAGACCAGAACAGCAGTGATTCTGGCCTTTTTATACCTGGTGTATGCCCTGGTGGGCTTTTTTGTGCTGCCCAATATTGTTCGTGAACAGGCCAGTCGCGCGCTGGCTGATCTGACCGGCCGGCAGGTACATATTTCCGAGGTCAGAATCAACCCGCTGGCACTCAGCGCCACGGTCAATGTGTTCGCCATTCGCGATGACCAGACCCGGGTATTGCTGGGCTTCAAGAAACTCTATGTGAATTTCGAGTTGTCGTCGCTGTTTCGCTGGAGCTGGCACTTCGACAAGGTCAGCCTGGACGGGCTGACGCTGCGGGCCCAGCGTAACCCGGGAAATCACTTCAGCTTTGACGATGTGATCAGCCATATCGAGAAGCAACAGGCGGCGGCGCCGGAACCCGAAAAGCCAGCCAAGAAGCACACCAACGGGGCCCTGCCTCCGGTTTCCATTGCCACCCTGAGTCTTACCCATGGTGATTTGCGTTACACCGAGGCCACAGCCCGGCCCAGTGAGCAGGTGGTGTTGCCGGTGGCTTTTACCATCAAGAATTTCGCCACCCGCGCGGAAAAGGACAGCAACAACCATTATGTGTTGAACATTGAAGGGCCGGACGGCGGCAAGCTGGACTGGGATGGCCGCTTCGATCTCGACCCGCTGGTGGCTCAAGGCTCGCTGAAGGTGCAAAACGTGGATCTGGTGCAGTTTGCCCGACTACTGCATAACCAGGTGCGGTTCCAGGTGCCGTCCGGCATGCTCAATGTGGGCCTGACCTACCGTTTCGTCAGTGATCCCGAGCCGGTGTTGCATCTCAGCAAGGGCAATATTGAGCTGCGGAATCTGGTGGTGCAGAAACCGGGGGCCAACACCGCCAGTGTCACCTTGCCGAAGACGCGCATTGACGGCGTCAGTGTTGATACCCGGACG
Source organism: Alcanivorax sp. (assembly GCA_033723495.1). GTDB lineage: Bacteria > Pseudomonadota > Gammaproteobacteria > Pseudomonadales > Alcanivoracaceae > Alcanivorax. Next base: position 26,202 of record JAWVWY010000018.1, read on the forward strand.
CAGCTGGTGGAGATTCCCCGCGTCGTGCTCAGCCAGCCCACCGTGGTGGCACAGCGCAATGATGACGGGATTGATCTGGAAACCCTGTTTCTCCCCGCTGATAACGGCAGCGCTGATGAGGATACAGCTAGCGTGAACAAGGATGCTGCGCCGGTGACCGATGATAGCAGCGCAGAAACCGGCCCCTCCTGGCGGATCAAGCTGGATCATCTGGCCATGGAAGATAGCCAGTTGTCCTTGCGGGACACCACGCTGAAACCGGCCCGGACGGTGGCGCTGACCCAGGGGCAGTTGAGCCTGGATAATCTGGTGGTCGGCGAAGATAACGCCCGCTTCCATTGGCAGGGGAGCGGCAAACTGCTTGGCAGCGGTGAGCTCAAGCACAGTGGTGAGGGGCAGTTGTCGCCGCTGCAGCTGGACATGAAGGCCCAATTGGCGGCGTTGCCACTAACCCCGCTGTCGCCGTGGTTGCAGCAGCAGGCCCCCTTGTCCCTGACCAAGGGGCAGTTGGGGCTGGATTTGCAGGCGTCGGTTAAGGGCGCGGCGCCGGTGGTGACGGTGCAGGGCAATGCGGATGTGGCCAATCTGGCCGTGCGGGAAGAGGGGCAGCCCTGGGTCAGCGTCAGCAAGCTGAAGGTGGCCAATCTGGATGCCAATACCGACAAGCAGACACTGGCCATCGGTCAGGTGACGGTGGCCGGCCTGGATCTGCTCAACAAGGTCAATGCCAGCGGCCAGGACAGCGCCAGCCGTATCATCGCCGGCATGCCGGCGGATAACGCCAGCGAGGCGCCGGCGCAGAGCAACAGCAAGCCCTGGTTGGTGCAGGTCAAGCAGCTGCGACTGCAGGACAGCACCGTGAAGCACCAGGACGATTCGCTCAAGCCGCGCTTTAGTGTCGGTCTTTACAAAGTCCACGGCACCGTCAGCAACCTGGACAGCCGCCCCGGTCACAAGGCTCGTATCAATCTCGAGGGCCAGGTGGATCGTACGGCGCCGTTCAGCGCCAAGGGCAGCGTATCGCCGGACCCGCTGTTCGTGAATCTGGATGTCTCTTTGCAAAATTACGAAATGACCAGTCTGACTCCTTACACCGGCCGCTACCTGGGCTTCCAGGTGGAGAAGGGCCAGCTGGGAGTGGACGCCACCGTTGATATCGACAAGGGCAAGCTCAAGAGTGGTAGTCAGGTGGCGGCCAGCCAGTTCTATCTTGGTGACAAGGTAAGCAGTGATGAGGCGGTCAAGGCACCGGTAAAACTCGGTCTGGCGGTACTACGTGACAGTCATGGCGAGATTGCCCTGCCACTGGACATGGCCGGTGATCTTGAAGACCCCAGTTTCAGCGTCGGCGGTCTGGTGCTGAAAGTGCTCGGCAATATCATCGTCAAGGCGGCCACCTCGCCGTTTTCCGTGCTGTCGAGCCTGGCCGGCGGCAAGAACCTGGAAAATATTGCCTTTGCGGCAGGCAATGCGGACGTGGCCGGTGACACCAGGAGCTCCCTGCAGGCCCTGGCCAAGGTGTTGCAAAAGCGTCCCAATCTCAATGTCGGTCTCTCGGGCAGTACCGATGCCGAGGATCGCAAGGCTCTTGCCGGGCAGGCGATTGGCAAGTCGCTGGCAGGCGAGGCGTGGCCGGGGATCGAATCGGCCCTGCAGGACAAGCAATGGCGTCGCCCGCTGATTCGCCGCTATCAGCGACAATTCGACCGTGATGCGCAGACATTGGTGAGCTCCCTGCCGGATGATCCGGAGCAACGCGAGCAGACGCTGGCGCGTGCCGCCTGGCAAGCGATGGTGAATGCGGATGCCAAGCGCATCACTACCGCAACGCTGCAGGAACTGGCGAAAAACCGGGCGGTTAACGCCAAGGCCTGGCTGGTTCAGCAGCAGGGCATTGATCAGGGGCGATTGTTCATCAAGAACACTCAACTCGATCACAAGGTGGCCGGCCTGACGCTGGATCTGGAAAAACGATGAGCCTGGTGTGGTCGTCCCGGGTCGACGGGGTCTGCTATGAAGTCCGTCGAGCGGGCCAGACCCTGCGGCTCTATGCCAATGGCGTGCAACATTCCGAGTTCCACCCCCGGCGTTTGCTGACGGGCAGTGTCTGGGATCTGTTGTGGTTGCCGGCTCTGCTGCATGAGCCGCAGCGTTACCGGCGGGTGTTGATTCTGGGGCTGGGAGGCGGGTCGCTGATTCCGCCCATTCGGCAGTTGCTGGACCCGGAGGCGCTGCTGGCGGTGGAGTTGGACGCTTGCCACCTGCAGGTGGCTACGGAGGTGTTCGGTGTTGCCGAGCAGTTTTCCGTGCAGACCCACCATGGTGATGCGGTGGCCTGGCTGCAAGCGTATCAGGGGCCGCCATTTGATCTGATCATTGAAGACCTGTTTGCCGCCTCCAACAACCAGGTGAGTCGGGCCATTCCCGCGACGCTGGCATGGCAGGCAAGCCTGGCGTCGCGGTTATCCGAGCATGGCATGCTGGTAATGAATTTCGGTGACTGGGCGGAGTATCGTGACAGTGAACTGGTTGGCAGTGCGGCCATGTCAGGTTTCGCCGGCCGATTCCGGCTGTCCTGCAGTGACTGCCACAACGCGGTGCTGGCCTTCAGCCGCCTGCCGGCGCGCAGCGTGCATCTGCGTCGGCGGCTGGCGACGTTGCCGGCACTGTCCAGCCGCGAGGCACGGGCGCGGCTGGATTACCATATTCGACAGTTGGATTAGCTACTCGCTGCCCTGGGCGTTTTCGTCGATCATGCCCACCGAATAGGGGGTAACGGTTTCCTTGCGGGTCAGTAACTGCTCGGCACGGGACTGGTTGTCGTGCAGACCGACAAACAGCGCCCGGTAGGTCAGCACTGCCTGGACATAGTCGCGGGTTTCGTGGAAGGGAATGGATTCGATCCAGACATCCGCCGGCACCGCATCCGGTTCTTCGGCGAGCCAGCTGTTCACCCGGTTGGGGCCGGCGTTATATGCAGCCAGTGCCAGTACCCGATTGTCTTTGAAATCCTTTAACAGGCTGGCCAGGTAGTGGCTTCCGAGCGCAATGTTGGTTGCCGGTTTGAATA
>JAWVWY010000019.1:0-28741 GCA_033723495.1 Alcanivorax sp.
CGTAGAGGATCTTCTTGCGAATGTCCTTGGCCAGGCTGCTGAAGGCTACGTCCATGTCAAAGCCCAGGCTCTGCGACAGGGAGTTGAGCATCTGGAAGTAGTAGACGTTGCGGCGGTCCCAGCCGCGGATGGCGCCTTCTGCCAGTGACAGCTCGTCGGAGCTGATCACCTTGTCCTCGTCGAAGAACTGCTTGACGCCGAGACCGTCACAGCTGGGGCAGGCGCCGGCCGGATTGTTGAAGGAAAACAGCCGCGGCTCCAGTTCCGGAATGGAATAGCCGCAATGGGGGCAGGCAAACTTGGCGGAGAAAGTGGTCTCCTCGCCGTCGCCATTCCCTCCATTCTCAAGAGGGGCAATCACGGCAATGTCGTCGGCCAGATTGAGGGCGGTCTCGAAGGATTCCGCCAGCCGGTTCTGCAGATCGCCGCGGACCTTGAAGCGGTCCACCACCACCTCGATGGTGTGCTTCTTGTTCTTGTCCAGATCCGGGGTGTCATCCATGTCGTAGATGCGCCCGTCGATGCGCACACGGATAAAGCCCTGGGCGCGCAGCTCCTCGAACAGGTGTAAATGTTCGCCTTTCTTCTCGCGGATCACCGGCGCCAGCAGCATCAGTTTGCTGCCTTCCTCCATGGCCAGCACCTGGTCAACCATCTGGCTAATGGTCTGGGCGGCCAGTGGCGCATCGTGCTCCGGGCAGCGCGGCTCGCCCACGCGGGCAAACAGCAGACGCAGGTAATCGTAGATTTCGGTGATGGTGCCGACGGTGGAGCGGGGGTTGTGGCTGGTGGATTTCTGCTCGATGGAGATCGCCGGGCTCAGGCCTTCGATATGGTCCACATCGGGCTTTTCCATCATCGACAGGAACTGGCGGGCGTAGGTGGACAGCGACTCCACGTAACGGCGCTGGCCTTCCGCATAAAGAGTGTCGAATGCCAGCGAGGACTTGCCGGAGCCGGACAGGCCGGTGATTACCACCAGCTTGTCGCGGGGGATGTCCAGATCCACGTTTTTCAGGTTATGGGTGCGTGCGCCGCGAACCAGAATGGTATCCATGGAGTGCCACTGCCTACTGTCTAAATGAACAGGGCAGTATAGGGGAATTACTGTGAAGGGGAAAAGAAAGGTGATTTACCACAGAGATCACTGAGGCCTCTGAGATAACAAGAGGTTTTACTCTGTGTTCTCTGTGGCCTCTGTGTTGGAAACTAGAGGTTTTCCTGTGCCCAGTTCACCGCCTGCAGGCGGTTGGACGCATTGATCTTCTTGAAGATGTTGTAGATGTGGGTCTTGATGGTATGCGGGCTGAGATTAAGGGTGCCGGCAATCTCGGAGTTCTTGGCACCGGTGGCCATGACCTTCAGCACTTCCACTTCCCGGTCGGTGAGGTTCACCTCGCTGCGCGAGAAGGTCTTGTTGAAGGTGCGGCTCTTCATCAGATAGGCCTGTAGTACCGCACGGGGGAACCACAGCTCACCATCGAAAATCGCCTTGATGCCCTTGCTCAACATGGCCTGGGGGCAGTCATGCTGAAAGCCGCCATTGACCATGGGCAGGCCGGCCAGCTTGGAGAGGGCTTCCTCACTGTCCACATTGAAGACCGCGATGAGGATATCCCCCTCTACTTCCTGATCCTCTTCCAGCAGGTGGGCGATGACCTCGTTGACGTCGACGGAATGGTAGTCGACCAGAAACAGGCTTTGTTGCACCTGACGTAATTGTTCGGTAGTGATGATTTCTACCGATCCGATCGTGTCGGCGCCGATGGCCTCCTTGGCCAGAAATTCGGTCAAAAGCGCGTTTTGCAGGTGCTGACTACCGACCACATAGACCTGCTGTACGTTAAGTTGGCTATTCATTTGCCCCGTCCGTGACACTCAGGCTCTCCGGCCTAAGAAAAAAAACTGATTAAACCTGAATTTAGCACCGCTTTACGGGAGGTTCAATTTCTCGTGAGGCTCGGTTGAACACTTTTATGGATTTGACGGTAGAGAGGGTGTGTGTTTCGCCCGGTTGCTGTTGGGAATCTGCTACACTGCGCGCCCGTCAGCGGTTGGTTTTTCCCTCCGGCCGCTTCTTGATCATGCTCTTTTTACCAGCAGCAGGAAGTTTCTGATGAGTGATACTCCCCAAAAAGCATCATTGACGCCTCTTGAGCGCCGTGCGGCGGCCGCGCTTGCGTCAATTTTTTCATTGCGGATGCTCGGTCTTTTCATGATTTACCCGGTGTTTGCGGTTTATGCCCGCCACCTGCCCGGCGCCACCCCCACCACCATCGGTCTGGCGCTGGGCATTTACGGCCTGGCCCAGGCCTGTCTGCAGATTCCCTTCGGGCTGTGGTCCGATCATATCGGCCGGCGCAAGGTGATTACCCTGGGGCTGTTATTGTTTGCCGCCGGTAGTGTACTGGCGGCCATGTCCGACACCATCTACGGCATTATCGCCGGCCGCGCCTTGCAGGGTACCGGTGCGGTGGGGTCGGTGATTCTGGCATTGATGGCGGACCTGACCCGCGATGAGCAGCGCACCAAGGCCATGGCCATGATCGGCATGAGTATTGGCCTGTCTTTTGCCCTGGCGGTGGTCGTGGGGCCGGTGCTCAACAGCCATGTTGGCGTCAACGGTATCTTCTGGTTGACCGCGGTGCTGGCATTGCTGGGTATCGCGGTGCTCTACCTGCGCGTGCCACAGCCGCCAACGCAGAAAATCCATCGCGATACCGAAACGGTGCCGGCGCTGCTGGCCAAGGTGTTGCGCAATGGTCAGTTGTTGCGGCTGGATTTCGGCATTTTTGCCCAGCACGCCATGCTTACGGCCACTTTCCTGGGGTTGCCGGTGTTGCTGCGCGACAGCGCCTCGGTGAAGCTGGAGCACGAATGGGCCCTGTACCTGCCGGTGCTGGCGGCCTCGGTGGTGTTGATGGTGCCGCTGATTATCTATGGTGAGCGCAATGCCCGGCTGAAAACCGTGTTCCTGGGCGCCATTGCGGCTATCGGGCTGATGGAGCTGGTGTTCGCCACCGGTTATCACAGCCTCTGGCTTCTGGTGCCGACCATTATCATCTTTTTTACCGCCTTTAACCTGCTGGAGTCGTCGTTGCCGTCGCTGATTTCAAGGCTGGCGCCGGCGGGCATGAAAGGGACCGCGATGGGGGTATATTCCAGTTCCCAGTTCTTCGGTATCTTCGTGGGCGGTGTGGCCGGTGGCAGTTTGCAGGAACATTTCGGGTTGGCCGGGGTATTCGGCTTTGCCGCGGTGCTGGCGTTGTTGTGGTTTGTAGTGTCGCTGAAGCTGCGCAACCCCGGATATATGTCCAGCCGGGTGGTGTCGCTGGGGGCCATGGCCGAGAAGGCCCCGGCAGAAATTGTCGCCTGTATCGAGAAGGCGCCAGGGGTGCTGGAAGTGGCGGTGGCCCCGGAAGAGGCGGTGGCCATTCTCAAGGTGGATTCGCGCCACTATGACGAGCAGGCCCTGCGCACCTTGCTGGATCAGTCTTCGGCGAGTCCTGCATAGGCAAATCCCCGGCAACCTGACACAATGGTCGTTTCCGCAACCCCGCGAGCGGGTCCGGTTGCGGGTTGAGGTTGTGGCCGTGGCCCGGCAGGGCTGCGGCATTGCTGATTTTTTGTATATACCCCGTTCAGGTGTAAGGGAGCAAAACCATGGCGCGCGGCGTTAACAAAGTGATTCTTATCGGTAATCTGGGCGCCGACCCGGAAACCCGCTTCATGCCCAGTGGCGGCGCGGTGACCAATATCCGGCTGGCCACCAGTGAAAGCTGGAAAGACCGTCAGAGCGGCCAGATGCAGGAACGTACCGAATGGCACCGGGTGGTGTTTTTCAACAAACTGGCGGAAATCGCCGGCGAGTATCTGAAAAAAGGCTCCAAGGTCTACGTGGAAGGTTCTCTGCGTACCCGCAAGTGGCAGGGCCAGGACGGTCAGGACCGCTACAGCACCGAAATCGTCGCCAATGAAATGCAGATGCTGGACAGCCGGGGCGAAGGCGGCGGCGGTGGCTTCGGTCAGTCCCGCGGCGGTTTCTCCCAACAGGACCAGGGCCAGGGCGGTTACCCGGAAGATAATTACGGCGGTGCGCCTGCCCAGAGCCAGAAACCGGCCCAGAATCAGGGCGGCGGCTTTGCGGGCCCGGCAGACGATTTCGACGACGATATCCCGTTCTAAGGGGCCGGCATGCCACGTAAACTGACACTGGCCCTGGTGTTTGTGGCCAGTCTGCTGGTGTCCGTGATGGTACTGATGCCGGCGGTGGTGCTGGTGGATCGATTGCCGGTGTTGCGTGCCGGTGGTGCGCCGGTGCAACTGACACAGGTGCGCGGCCCCTGGTGGTCCGGCCAACTGCAATGGCAATGGAAACAGTTGCAGGGCCAGGCCCGCTGGTCGCTGGACTGGCAGGGTCTGGTGCCCGGCGTGCAGCTGCATGCCGTCGGCGAGGACGCCCGGCTGACCGGTTGGCTGGGGGCTGATTGGGGCGACTGGCTGGTGCGCGACCTGCGTGCTTCCGTGCCGGTGGCCCTGGTGGCTGCCCAGATCCCGCAGGGCAATGCCGATGGTCAGGCGGATTTGAGCGTGATCAAGGCCCGTGTTGGTGATCAGGGTATCGTCGATCTGCAGGGCACACTGCAATACAGTGGTGGACAGGTGACCTGGGGGCGCGATGGCGCCGCCACGGTGCCGGTCCTTGACGGTCGCCTGTTCATGGATAAGGACCAGCCGGTGTTGACGGTGACCGATCCCAAGGGCGTTACCCTGCTGCATGCCAGGATCGCCAAACAACGGTTTGAATTGAAGGTCTTGCGGGCCTGGCCGCAGTTATTGGGTGTCAGCCAGGGGGGTAACCCGAACGATGTGGTTTTCCAGATGTCCCAGCCTGTGAAATTCAGTGCAGGATAAAAACGTTGATATAACACTCCGTTTCACTATCCGAAGCAATAATCCGGTATTTTAGGCCGGGCATAACCATAAAGAGAACTCGGGAACAGTATGGTGCAGTGGCGACAGTGGGGAAGTCAGCAATCATGGATGGCATTGCTCCGGTGGGCGGGGGCGTTGTTGCTGGTGATTGCGCTGGGCTGGTTACTGGCCCAGACCTTCTGGCTGCTCTGGTATGGTCCCCGTGATATTGCGCCGCTGGATTCATCGTTACCGCGTCTTGATCATGCCGCCGGGGGGCAGCAAGTCACACTGAGCCAGACCCAGGTGGATAGCTGGCAACTGTTCGGTGTCTATCAGGCAAAGCCTTCCGGCCAGGAACAGCCCACCGACGCCCCGGACACGCGCTTGCGACTGGAGCTGCTCGGTGTGTTCCAGACCAGTGACACCAGCAAGGCCACCGCCATCATTGCCGAGCAAGGCAAGGAAGGAAAACTGTACCATATTGGTGACAGTATCCCCGGCAATGCTTCCCTGGAAGAGGTGTACCCGGACCGCGTTATTTTGCGACGTGCCGGGCGTCTGGAGACGCTGCGCTGGTCGCAGACCGCGCTTGGCGGTGTCACCGAGGTGCAACCCGGACAGCCACCGGCAACCGCTCCCGCCTCGTCCCGGACTCCGGCCCCGGACACCGGCTCCAGCCAGGTGTCACTGCCGCGACAACGTCAGACCCTGCTGCGACGTCTTGGCCTGGAGCCGGTCAGTCAGGGGCAGGACCGGGGCTATCGCCTGGGTAGCAAGGCGCCCAAGGAAGTCATTCAACAGGTTGGCCTGAAACCTGATGACGTTATTCTATCCGTCAACGGTTATTCTCTGGGTACCCAGGATAATGATCTGGCGGCATTGAAGTCCTACCAGGATACCCGGCAGGCCACCATTGTGGTGCAGCGGGGCGACCAACAATTCACCGTGAATTATCCGCCGTAGTGAGGCGCGCTATGAAGCTTATAGTCAGAATAATATTGGCCCTGATGCTATCCACTACGGTGCTGGTATGTCAGGCGGAAGTAAAAGCCGGCGATAATGGCAAGACCTGGACGGTCAATATCCGTAATGCCGACATCCAGGCCTTTATCAGCCAGGTCGCCGACATGACCGGCAAGAATTTCGTGGTCGATCCGCGTGTGCGTGCTCGGGATGTGACGGTGGTCTCCACCAAGGCGCTGACGGCTCCGGAAGTCTACGAACTGTTCCTGTCGGTGTTGCAGGTGCACGGCTATGCAGCCGTGCCGGCCGGCGATGTCATCAAGATTGTTCCCAGCACCACCGCCAAGCAGAGCAATCTGCCGCTGGTGCATGGGGGTAACAGCACCGGTGAAGAGCTGGTGACGCGGGTGATCGCGGTAAAAAATGCACCCGCCGAAGAACTGGTGCCGGTGCTGCGTCCGCTGGTGCCCCAGTATGGGCACCTGGCTGCGGTCGGCTCTGCCAATGCCCTGATCATCAGCGACCATCTGGATAACATCCGCCGTATGGAAGCGATCATCCGTAATCTGGACAGTGCGGACTCGGAAGGCATTGATATCGTCAAGCTCAAGTACGCCTTCGCGGGTGATATGGTGAAGCTGCTGGAATCGCTTTCTACGCAGACCTCCGGTCGGCGAGGCAAGAGCGCTGATAGTGGCGTGACGGTGGTGGCTGATGAGCGCAGCAATCGGCTTCTCATCAAGGGTGATAGTGCCACCCGGGCCCGCATGCTGAAGATGATCAAACGCCTCGATACGCCGGATGGCGATACCGGCGGCGTCAAGGTAATCCGCCTCAGTCATGGCGATGCCAAGACCATGGCGGATTTGTTGAAGAACTTTGTCCAGGGTGCGGCCGCGATGAAAAGCGGCGCTGACAGTAAAACGGCGGCAGCGGCTTCCGTGGGCAGCGGTTCCGACAAGGTCTCCATTCAGGCCGATGAGTCACTCAATGCGCTGGTGATCCGTGCCGAGCCGGGCATGATGAAGCAGCTGCAGTCGGTCATCAGCCAGCTGGATGTGCGCCGTGCCCAGATCCTGATTGAGGCGGCCATCGTGGAAATCAGCGGCGATCAGGGCAAGAACCTGGGTTTCCAGTATGTGGCAGGCAGTGACAAGTCCGGTGTCGGCGCGGTGAACTTTGGCAACAGCGGTGGCATCAGCATCAATTCCCTGCTGCAGGCGCTGGCCGCCAATGACCCTTCCAACCTGTCCTTGAGTGACGGTATTACCGCCGGTGTCGGCGAGACCAACGCCAATGGTGACCTGAAGTGGGGGGCGCTGATTCAGGCGCTGTCGTCTTCCTCGGACGTCAATCTGCTGTCCACTCCCAGTATCCTGACGCTGGATAACCAGGAAGCCTCCATCGTTGTGGGTGAGAACGTGCCTTTCGTGACCGGGCAAAGCACCAATACCGGCGCCGGCGTTTCCAACCCCTTCACCACCATCCAGCGGGAAGATGTGGGTCTGACCCTGAAGGTCACGCCGCATGTGGCGGGGCTGTCCACCATTCGTCTGGAACTGGAGCAGGATAATTCGGCGGTCAAGGACTCCGCCGGGGCGGCCGTGGATATTGTCACCACGACCCGCAAGCTGAAGACCACGGTGCTTGCGGATGACGGTAAAACCATCGCGCTGGGGGGCTTGATCAAGGACGATATCCGCCGCACGGTGCGCAAGGTGCCGTTGTTGGGAGACATCCCGTTACTCGGCGTACTGTTCCGTTCTACCACCAAAAATCATGTGAAAAGTAACCTGATGGTATTCCTGCGTCCGACCATCCTGGCGGACAACGACAAGCTGGTGCGCATGAGCCGGGAAAAATACATGGGCATTACCGCCCTGCAGTTCCGTCTCAACAAGGACGGCAAACTGGTGCGGGTGGAAAAATATCCAACACCGACCAACCTGGACAAGATTTTCGAAGGCAGACAGCCGGTCTCTGAGGATTACCGGGACGCCTATCATGATCAGGATGGCGAGCCCAAGACATCCGCCACGGACGACAACAACAAGCAGCAGGACGGCACTGCGCCGCCCCCCGCGGGCTGATGGCAATAGCGAAACCAACACGCGCTTCGGCGCGTGTTGTCGTTTCAGGGGGTCAGGACTGTTTCAGGCTGCGCAGGTTGTTCAATACCCGCCGGCTGCGTTCCAGTTTTTTGTTCAGTTCGACGTTGTCCGGGTAGAGCGGTTTTACCTGCTTCCAGACACGGTAGGCCTCGCGATACTGGCCGCGGGCATAAAGGGCTTCCCCGGTATTCATCTCTTCAGCAAAGCGGCGCCGGCTCCATTGTTCGGTGCGCTGGCGTTGCTTGGCCAGCGCCGAGTTGCCGCGATGTTTGGCAAGAAAACTGCGGATGGCTAACAGATCCTCCAGCTGACCGCTTTCCTGGTACTGGGACATCAGGGCTTCAGCGTGTTGTTGCAGGTCCTGATTGCGCCTGGCGTCGGCCTTTTGTTCGGCATTGTTGAGGATCCGCCGGGCTTTGGTGAGCATCGGTTCGGCGGGTTGCTCGGGGGTCAGCTGATGGGCGGCCGCCAGCAGGTCGCGGGCCTGATGCCAGTGCTGTTGCTCGGCCTGCTCATTGCCCAGAGCGATCAGATCTTGCACCAGTTGTTGTTTTTCATCTTCAAGCTGTTTGGCTTCCTTGCGGGCGTTGGGGGCCTGAAAGCCGGAAAGCTGTTCGCTGAGTTTCGGGTGGGCCAGCCACGCCTGTGCCTGCGCCAGCCGACGTTCGGCAAGCAGCTGGTGAAATTCCCGTTGCTCTCGACTCTGCAGTGTGCCACGCAGTTCCTCCAGGGAGGCGGGGTCGGCAATGCGGGGCTCGGCATCGTCAATCAGGGTGAAGGCCTGTTGCCAGTGATGCTGACGGCCAAGGGCCAGTGCCTGGTGCTGGATCTGTTTGCGATATTGCTCGTTGGCTTGCAGTACACCGGGGTACTGTTGCTGCAACAGGGGGTATTGGGGATCCTTTTCGTTGGTGCTGTTAATGATTTCGATAGCCTTGGCATAGTCCTGCTCTGACAGCGCATTACTGACGCGGTCCTCGCGGCTGCCGGGCTGCAACAGGGAGCAGCCAGCGAGGGTACCGAGCAATAGCAGGCTGGCATTACGCACTTTGTTGTTCTTCATTGAGTTTGGCCAGGAACTGGGCAATGCGTTGTTCCATCAAGGTTTCAGAAAGCGCATGGACGCCATCAATTCGGTAGGTGCCGACGGGTTCGCTCTTGCCGCGAATACGCATGGCGCCATACTCGGTGGCACGCACTCGAGAGGCAATATTGGGGTTGCTGAGCAGGGGTGCAGCGGCAATGATTTCATTGCCGGCGGCCATATTGGAAAGCCTGGACGCCAGGTTTACCGCATCGCCGACCACAGTGTATTGCATGCGATCCCGGGACCCCAGGTTGCCGGCCAGCATGGCACCGGCATTGATGCCGATGCGGAACTCCACGGTGGTTTTGCCCTCGGCGCGACGAGCCTCGTTGAGACGGGTTACCAGGCGCTGAATCATTACCGCGCAGCATAGGCCATGGAAAAGATGTTCGTCGTCCTTTTCCGGCACACCAAAGACGATCATGGCGCAGTCGCCCATGTACTTGTCGATGGTGCCTCGGTAGAAGGCAGAGGCTGCCGTGATGGCATCGAAGTAGACATTCAGCATGTCGGCAATGGCTTCCGGCGCCATGGTCTCCGACAGGCGGGTAAAGCCGACAATATCAGCAAACACCACGGTGGCGGAGACATCTCGCCCGCCCAGTTGCACCTGGTCCAGGTCCGCCATCATGTTGCGTGCCACAGACGGGCTGACAAATCGCTGTAGTACCCGTTCCACCTGGTCTTTCTCAAGCATGCCGTGGGCCATGGTGTTATAGGCCAGAATCAGTTCGCCGATTTCATCATTGCGACGATCGCGGATGCGGTAATTGAGATCACCCTTGCGAATGGCGCTGGTGGCGGCAAGCAGATCGTGGATCGGGCGGGCCAGCCGGCGGCTGATGACAAAAGCGGCAATGATGGCAATCACGCTCATGATCACGGTGGCGGTTACCATGGTGCGACGAACCGCTTCACGGGCCGCCATGATCGGGCGTTCCGACAGGGAGGTAGCCGCATAGCCGGCCACCTTTTCTCCGACTTGCACCGGCGCGTAGTAGGTGGTGATCGGTTCCCCCTGCAAGGTCCAGCGTTTGGTCGGTGATTCCAGCGGGCTGGCCGCCAGAGGCAGGATGCCGGCCTTGTCGATCAGGTTGCCGTTGCGATCGAACAGCGCCGCGCCGCGCACGCTATCGCTACGGGTCAGGTTATTGAGCTGCACCTTGAGCAAAAAGCTGTCTTCCGCCAACAGGGGTTCGCGGGCGGTGTTGGCCAGCTGCAGGGCAATGGCATTGCCGAAACTGTCGGCCTGGTTGCGCATGCGGGTCAGCTGGTTATTGAGCAGCAGGCTGCCGAGGATGGTCATGCCACACAGTAGCAACAGCGAGATGGATAGCCCCATTTTCCACGCCACCGGGAAATATTCCGGCACATAGGGAGCCACCCACTCCCCGAGACGGGAGCGAAAGGATACGGCCTGTTGTCCCTCTTTTTCGTTCACTGGGCTTCCTGCTTGCTTGTCAGCGCTGTGCCATGCTGTCACATTCGATAACGGTTCGTTCCGTTATGCAGTCAACCATAGCATTTTCGTTGTAACAGGTAATCAGTTGAGCTTCCCTGGTCCGACCAGGGGATACAGGATTCAGACATGGCGTTTATACGAGAAAGGCAGTTGCCCGCCAACGGGTTGGACTTTTTCCTGGCGGAAGCAGGCGAGCCTGGTCAGCCCCTGGTGTTATGCCTGCATGGTTTTCCGGAATGCTGGGCATCCTGGCGTTATCAGCTGCCGGTGCTGGCGGAATCAGGTTATTACGCGGTCGCCCCGGATTTGCGCGGTTATGGTTACACCGGCGGTCCCGATGAGGTGGATGCCTACCGGCAGAGCCAGCTATGCGCTGATGTGGCCGCGCTGATCGATGCCCTGGGTTATGACAGTGCCATTGTCGTCGGTCATGACTGGGGTTGTGCGCTGGCCTGGCAGGTGGCGCGTCGTTATCCGCAAAAGGTTCGTGCCCTGGTGGGGATGTCGGTGCCCTATGGCGGGCCGGCGCCGGAACCGCCCACCGAATCGATGCGCAAGCTGTTTGCTGACCGTTTCTTCTACATGTTGTATTTCCAGCAACCGCAGTTGCCAGAGCAGGAATTGATGGCCGATGTGGAGGACAGTCTGGCGCGTATTTTTCATAGCCTCTCTGCAGAGGGCGTCGAGGACTACAAGGTGGCGCCAGACCATACCGGGTTTTTGCAGGCCATGACGCGGCCGGAGCATCAGCCGCGCTGGATGCGCGCAGAGGATCTGGCCTATTACGTGGAGCGTTTTCGTCACAGCGGCTTTACCGGGCCGGTCAACTGGTACCGTGCCATGGATGCCTCCTGGCAGGAAAGCCGCGATGAAGAAAACTGGCAAATTGACGCGCCGACCCTTTTTCTGGGCGGCATGCAGGATCCGGTGATCATGCTGGGGCGCAAGGCGCTGGCACGCATGCCTGACTATATCCCTGATCTGCGCACTGTACTGCTGGATAATTGTGGTCACTGGATCCAGATGGAGCAGGCGGCGGAAGTGAACCGTGAAATCCTGGCGTTCCTGGAGGAGCTGCATGGCGGACACTAATTTTCACAGGGTGGGGGATTTTCACCGGGCCTTTTCGTTGCCGGTGGAGACCTCGCCGCTGGTGCCGGATGATAGCACCGTGCGTTTGCGTCTGGCCCTGTTACTGGAGGAGTTTCATGAGCTGGCGGAGGCGGTCTGCCAGCAGCCTGACAACGACCAGCGAGCGTTTCTGGCGACCCTCGCCACAGCCCGGCAGCAGCTGGAAACGCTGGCCGATTTCAAGGTGGACCTGGTGGCGGTGGCTGATGCGCTTACCGACATCAACTATGTCACCTATGGTGCCGGTCATACCTTCGGCATCGATCTGGATGCCACCTGCAAGGAAGTGCATCGCAGTAACATGAGCAAGCTCGGGGCCGACGGGCGACCGGTGAAGGATGCTCGCGGCAAAGTGCTCAAGGGGCCGAACTATAGCCCGCCAAGGCTTGCCGGGGTGCTGGCGGTGAATGCGTCGCAGGATTCCGGCCCGGCTTGATATATATCAAGGTGGGCAACAAGCGGATAGGAGACGATGGCTTTGGGACGATGTCCCGCTGCGTATGCTCCGGTTGACCCCGGAACGATTAAGGCCCCGTAAAACGGGGCCTTTTTTTATGGGAATGAAAGGTGGTGGTTTACCAGTGGATGCCCTTGAACAGCCGTGAGAAGGCCGCCTGTTCGCGGCTGATCTTCTTGGGCGTGCCTTCCTTCTTGCCCAGTGCTGCCGCGGAGTCCGAGAACAGCTTGTAGCCGGTGTTCATAATGGTCTCGGTAACCTTGGGAGTGAGGAAGTGCATCACCTGGCCCATGATGCCGAGGTTGGTGGCGATGCGCTTGGGCTGGCGCACAATGGCATCGCAGATCAGGTCTGCCGCCTGGGTGGGGCTGATGGTCGGCACATGGTTATAGAGCTTGGTGGGCGCGATCATCGGTGTGCGTACCAGCGGCATGTTGATGGTGGTGAAGCGGATACCTTCATGGGCCAGCTCACTGGCGGCACAGCGGGTAAATGCATCCAGCGCCGCCTTGGAGGCCACATAGGCGGAGAAGCGCGGCGCATTGGTCAGTACCCCGATACTGGAAATGTTGATCACATGCCCACTGCCGTTCTCGATCATTTTCGGCAGCAGATCCATGATCAGACGCAGGGCACCAAAGTAGTTGAGCTGCATGGTGCGCTCATAATCGTGGAAACGCTCAAAGGCATGCACCACGGAGCGGCGGATGGAGCGCCCGGCATTATTGACCAGGATGTCCACCTGGCCATGGTCGGCCTGCACCTGGCTGACCAGTTTGTCCACGTCATCCAGATTGGAGACATCGCAGCTGTAGGCCTGGGCGGTGCCGCCCAGTTGCTCGATTTCGTGCAGGGTTTCTTCCAGCTTTTCCACGGTACGGGCAATCACCAGCACGGTGGCGCCGGCCCGCGCCAGCTTCAGGGCGGTGGCCTTGCCGATGCCGGAGGTGGCACCGGTGACCATCACCACCTTGCCTTCCACCCGCTCGGGCAGGGTGGGCAGCGGCTGCAGTTCATCCTTGCGATCGCCGCGGTCCGGGTCCAGGTGGTTTTCCCAGAAATCCCAAAGTTGCTGGATATAGGTCTCCAGCTCCGGTGCCTCAATGCCACTGCCGGCCAGAGCCTCATGGGCGCGGCTATTGTCATACTCGGTGGGGAAGGTCAGGAACTGCAGGGCAGACGGAGGGATATCCAGGTTATCCAGGGCAGCGTTGACCACCATCTTGGGGGTCAGCGCAGACGCGCCCTTCTTGACGAAACCGGGAATATTGTTGAACAGCTTGTTGTCCAGCCGCATGGGCATACGCGGTGCCTGGGCAGCGCCAGCAATGATGTCCATGATCTCGCCCAGGTTGTAGCTGCGGTCGGCGGTCAGGTGGAAGCACTGGCCATCATGATCCGGTTGATGGGCAATGTGGTCCAGGGCGCCGGCCACGAAGTCCACCGGCACCACGTTGAAGTGACCGCCTTCCACGCCGATCAGCGGCATCCAGTTGGGCAGGTGATCCTTGAGCTTCTGGATGAACTTGAACAGGTAGTAGGGGCCGTCAATCTTGTCCATCTCGCCGGTTTCAGAGTGTCCCACTACCATGGCCGGGCGATAGATACGCCACGGAATCTTGCTTTCCTGGCGTACCAGCGCCTCGGATTCGTGCTTGGTAAGCAGGTAGGGGTCGTCCAGGCCCTCGGCTTCCTCGAACATGTCTTCAGTAAAGGTGCCGTCGTAAAGGCCGGCGGCGGCGATTGATGACACATGGTGGAAACAGCGGGCCTGCAGGGTTTCCGCCAGCTTCAGGGTTTCCCGGGTGCCTTCGATATTGATATAGCGCTGGGTATTTTCATCGGCAGTCAGGTCATAAATGGCGGCCAGGTGGAAAAAGTGATCAATCTGGCCGGTCAGATCATCCTGGTCACGCTTGCTGACGCCCAGCAACTTGTCGCTCAGGTCACCGCTGATGGCGACCAGCTGGTTGGCATCCACGCCAAGACGCTGGCGCAGAGCGTCAAGCTTGTATTCCGAACCTGGGCGGACCAGGGCAAAGACGCGGGCGTCGTCGCGCTTGAGCAAACGCCCGATCAGAAAACGGCCGATAAAACCCGTGGCACCGGTTACGAAGTAGTTCATGTGAGTCCCCTTACATTGCTTCCCTGCCGGACGAACCGGTCAGTGTTGGTTGTAGCGCTGTACTGATAATGCGCTGCCTGATCATTGAGAGCCAGCCGACTTCGGCTAACACTTGTGAGTTGGATTCTTCTCGACTAACAAGTGTTTGTCAAATTAATTTATGTAACCGCAAAGAATCTTGTGCTATTGGCCTATAACGTGGGATTATTAGGCTAACAACTGTTAGTGAATGATATGATTGAAACTGCACGTCAGCGGCAAAAACGACAAACCCGAGAGCGTATTCTGGGCTCTGCACGTCGCCTGATTGAGGGGGGCAGAGGCCTCGACAGCCTCGGGTTACGCGAAGTGGCGCGGGAAACGGGCATCGCCGCCACTTCCTTGTATAACCATTTTCCGGATATGGATGCCCTCGGGTTGGCTCTCATTGATGGCTGCTGCTTCCGGCTGCGCACCTCCATGGAAGAGGGGCGTCGCAGCATGATCGAGATCGGCCCGGCCAGGGCCATTGAAGAGTTGGTGGCGCGGTTCGTGCGTTATCTGGGCGAGTACAGCAATGATTTCCGGTTGCTGGTTCAGCAGCGTCTAGGCAGCCATGGCCGTTACCGTTTGCGGATTCAGCGAGAACTACAACTGCTGGTGGACGAACTGGCTGAGGATGTCTACCAGGCCGTGGCCGTGCGGCAGAACCTGCCGGTGCCGGCGGAGCGTGAGGCCGAAGCGGCGGTATCAATCATGTTCGGGTTGGGGATTGCCATGCTGGATTGTCCACCATCACGGCAGGATGACCTTGCCAGACATGCCTGCCAGCAGCTGGAAATGATGGCGCTGGGGGGGCGCTGCATGGCCCAGGGGCAAAAATTGTAGAAACGCCCCGATTGTGAACCAGGCAATGGCTTTTGCATTTTTTTGCATTAATAATCGACCATGAACGATGGTTTTGCCAAGGGAGGTGGCGATGGCATTTGACCCCCGTGACCCCTACGATGCGGCGGCGCTTTATGACATGTGGCTCAATTGCAGTCACTGTCCGCGTGCCTTCGACTTTGAGCCAGGTGGCGACATTGATTTGCAGTACTATCACCGGATTGGGCAGCAGGCTCGCCGGGACGGCTGGTCTGTGCTGCCCACCCGCGAATGCGTGGATGAACTGGTTTTTACTGTTTTGTGTCCAGACTGTTCCGTGCGTCTTGGTGTCAGCGAGTGCGAAGGGCGCCTGGAAATGGCGGCGCCAGCCATTGATGCTATCTGTCGTGCCATGGAAGCGGCGGCGGAGCAGGCTGCCTGACTCCCCGCGGCAGAAAAGCGAGAGTTGTGTTACAATGGTCGTTTCCGAAACGCTAAAAGCCCGCCGTTGCCATGATTATCGTAAAAGGCTCCATCCCCGTTAAAGAAACCGATCAGCCCCAGGCTCTGGCGCTGGTGCAGTCGCTGGCCAAGGCGGCCCGGGGAGATGCCGGCTGTCTGGCGTACGAGGTGTACCTGCAGGCGGATGAGCCCAGGGTCATCATGGTCTGGCAGCAATGGGCCAATATGGATGCTCTGGAAACCCACTTTGCCTCCGAGCATGTGGATGCCTTTCTGGATGCCATCCCCGACATGATTGACGGGGATGTCACCTCCTCCCACTTTGATGTCACCCACCAGAATGGTGAGCCGCTGCCCGAGCTGGACGCGGCGGAGCCTCCGGCGGTGGTGCTGGCGGATAATATTACCCTGCACTGATTGACCGTTATGCCCGCGCCCGACGGCGCCGGTTAATGCGTTGATCGCTGTCCCTGAAGTACCCTGTAGCTTCTTGCAGGAGTGCCCATGAAAACCCGTATTGATTCCGTTGAAGAGGTCATCGCCAGCTTTGCCCGCCAGGGTTATATCTGCAGTGAGCAGATTGCACTGGCGGTGTATCTGGCCTCCCAGCTGCACAAGCCGATCCTGGTGGAAGGTCCGCCGGGGGTCGGCAAGACCGAGCTGGCCAAGGCGGCGGCGGCCTTTCTGGAGGCACCGCTGATTCGGCTGCAGTGTTATGAGGGGCTGGACGAGAGCCGCGCCCTGTACGAGTGGAAGTACGGCAAACAGCTGCTCTACACCCAGCTATTGCGCGACAAGCTGGGCAGTCTGCTGGCCGACAGTGACGATCTGGAAGGCAGCATGCAGCGCCTGGGTGACCTGGGGGAAGCCTTCTACAGTGACACCTTTCTCGAGCCTCGCCCCCTGCTGCATGCCTTGCGCAGCGACGAAGCGGTGGTTTTGCTGATTGACGAAATTGACAAGGCCGACCAGGAATTCGAGGCCTTTCTGCTGGAGCTGCTGTCGGACTTCCAGATATCCATTCCCGAGCTGGGCACGGTGAGTGCGCGCCACCAGCCACTGGTATTGCTGACCAGCAATGACCAGCGAGAACTGTCTGATGCTCTCAAGCGCCGTTGCCTGCACCTTTACATTCCCTATCCGGATGCCGAGCTGGAAGCGCGTATTGTCAGTGAGCGGGTGCCCGGCATTGAGCAGCAGCTGCTCGATCAGCTGGTGGCGTTTATCCAGCACCTGCGCGAGCAGGACATGAAGAAACTGCCGGCCATTTCCGAAACCCTGGACTGGGCTCGGGCGCTGGTGCTGTTGCACGCGGATAGCCTGGATCAGGCGGTGGTTGCCGATACCCTGAGCCTGGTGCTCAAGCATGAGCAGGATGCCACCCTGGCGCGGGACCTCCTGCCCAAGTGGCTGCGCCAGTGGCGCCAGGGCTAGCATGCCGCAACGACGTCTACAGGAATTCATCCAGGCATTGCGCGGTGCCGGTCTGCGTGTCTCGCCGGCGGAGGCGGGCGAGGCCATGCAGGCCGTCAGCCTGTTGGGGTATGACAACCGCTCGCAACTGCAGGCGGTGTTGGCGCTGACCCTGGTGAAACGCCAGCAGGACCAGCCGGTATTCGCCGACACCTTTGCCCGTTTTTTTTACCTGCAAGCGCCCTCCGGCGAGGCGGAGGACGAGGCGCCAGCGGCGTCTTCCGCCACTGCCATGCCCGCCCCGCTTGCTCCCGGGGCCGGCGATCCGCCCCTGGTGTCGCTGTCGCCGCCGCAGTTGCAGCAACAGCTCGCCGAAGCGGCGGCACAGATGGACTTCACTGCCATGGAGGTGATTACCCAGCAGGGCCTGTATGCCCGTCGCCTGCAGATGAATATGGGGATGGGGGCGGTCGATGACCGCATTCTCGAGCTGGATCGCGGTAATCACCGTGAGCAGGCCCGGGCCGGGCAGCTGCGCCAGTGGCGTCAGCAGGTGCGCGAACAGGCGGCGGCGCTGGTGCGCCGGCAGTTTCAGCTGCATGGTGCCGGCAAGGGGCGGGCCCTGCGAGAGCAGACGCTGCGGGCGGTGCCATTCCGGGAGCTGGGCGAATATCGTCAGGTGCAGGTGCTGGTGGAGCGCATGGCGCGTCGGCTGGCCAGCCTGCATCAACGCCGGCTACGGCGCAGCCGACGGGGGTTGCTGGATGCCCGCCGGACGCTGGTAGCCTCGGTGCGTCATGATGGTGTGCCGGCGCAGTTGAGCTGGCGCCGCCGTCCGCCGCAGAAAAGCCGTCTGATGGTGATCTGCGATGTCTCCAGCTCGGTACAGGCCGCCGCCCGTTTCCTGCTGCAGTTTCTCTACGCCATGACCGATGTGCTGCCCCGGGTGCGCAGTTTTGCGTTTGCCTCCCGCGTTGACGAAATTACCGGTGATTTCGAGCGTTATACCCCGGAGGTGGCGGTGGGGCGGGTACTGGACAGGTTGTCCGGCAGTGGTACCGATTACGGGGAAATGCTGTCATCGTTCTGGCAAGGCTGTGAACGGCAGCTGGATGCCCATACCACCGTGATCATCCTGGGCGATGCCCGCAACAACTTCCTGCCGGATGGCGCGGACACCCTGGCCCGAATCCGCCGCCGGGTGCGGCAGGTCTGGTGGCTGAATCCGGAATCGCCGGCCCGCTGGAACAGTGGTGATGCGGTGATGGACCGCTACCTGCCCCACTGTCGGCTGGCTCGCCAGTGTGCCTCGCTCAATGATCTGGAGCGGTTGGTGGATAGTCTGCTGAGCAGTCTGGATCGTTAGGCGGTGCTGCCCTGCAACACCTGATGCAGCATTTGCTGCAGCCGTGACTGGTTAATGGGTTTGGCCAGGTGGGCCACCATGCCAGCGTCATGACAGGCGTGAATCTTGTCGGGCACCGCGTGGGCGGTCAGTGCCACGATGGGAAGCCAGCCCAGCCGGCCTTCCTGTTGTAATTTGATGATGGCCCGGGAGGTCTCAAAACCGTCCATGTCAGGCATCTCACAGTCCATCAGGACCAGATCGAAGGGCTGCTGTTCCGCCAACAGTATGGCAATCGCTTCCATGCCGCTTTCCGCGACTTCAGTGGTGTAGCCAAGCTTTTCACATAGTCCCTGGGCTACCATCAGATTGATATGGTTATCATCGACGATCAGGATGCGGAAGCGGGCCGGATCTTGCAGTGGCATTAGCGCAGGAGCGGAAGAGTGCTCAGGTGGGGTCTGATCGGAACGGGTTTCAGGGAGTGGTAACCGGAACCAGAAACGCGAGCCTTTTTCGGGTTCGCTTTCCACGCCGATTTCACCGCCCATGATTTCCACCAGTTGCCGACAAATGGCCAGCCCCAGGCCGGCGCCACCATAGCGGCGGCTGGTGGAGCTGTCGCCCTGCTGGAAATAGTCGAACAGCCGAGCCAGCTGCTCCCGGGTAATGCCAATGCCGGTATCTTCCACCTCGAACATGACATAGTCACGGTTATGATCGTCGCGGCGGGCGCGAACGGTCACGGTGCCGTTCTCGGTAAACTTGACCGCATTGCTGATCAGGTTGACCAGTATCTGGCGTAGCCGTACCGGGTCGCCCAGGCTGCGCTGACCCAGGTCGCTGGCCAGGTCGCAGCTCAGTTGGTCGGAATGAACGTGGGCCCGTTGTTCGAACAAGCCGCTGCATTCGCGAATCAGTGCCGGCAATTCAAAGCTGGTCTGCTCGATGGACATCTTGCCAGCTTCGATGCGTGAGTAATCGAGGATGTCGTTGATAAGGTTGAGCAGGTTGTTACCGGATTGTTCGATCACATTCAGGTTGTGGCGCTGATCCTCATCCATTGACGAGGTCTTGAGCAGGTCAACGGTGCCGATGATGCCGTTCAACGGGGTACGGATTTCATGGCTCATGACGGCCAGAAATTCGCTGCGGGCACTGAGGGCGGCATTGAGTTCACGGGTGCGCTCGGCGACGCGCCGTTCCAGGATGCTATTGGCCTGCTGCTGGATGCGGGCATTCTCTCTTTTCAGTACGGTCATGCGGTTGGCCAGCGCAAACGACAACAGTAGTGCCTCCCCAACCACGCCCAGCTGCAGGGCGTTTTCTATCAGCCAGTTGCCGGCGATGACCTGGAAAGTCTTGAGGATATAGACCACCGCCGCCAGACCGATGGTGGCAAAGGCGGCCAGAAAATAGCGCGCCGGGGTATAGCCCTGGCGCATTAGCCAGTAGGCCAGGCCAACCGCAATAAACGGCCAGGGCAGGGCCACCGCGCTGGACGCGCGAATGAAAAAGTGAAAATCCACCAGGCTCAGGGGGGCCATGATCATGGCCAGCACCGCACAGCCGTTGAGCCACAAATTGGCGCGTGGTGCGCGCTGACGCAGTTCCAGAAACTGGCTGGTCAACAGCAGAGAGAAGGCCAGCGTCAGCAGGTTGAGTACTGGCAGCGAATAATGGTTCCACCAGTTGGCCTGGGGCCATAACCACTGAAAGCTTAGCCCTTCGCGGGTGAAGAGATTGAGCCCGAAGGTGCCCAGGTAGAGCACATAGAGCAGGTAACCGCGGTCGCGGATGGAGAAGAAGATCAGCAGGTTGTAGAGGCAGATGATGGCAATGGCGCCAAAATAGAGCCCGTTGAACAGGCTCAGGCGATTGTCCTCCTGGCTGAGAGCAGAAGGAGACATGACCTCCACGGGCATATCAATCACATTCTCTCCCTGTGCCCGCAACAATACATAGCGCTGCTGGTTGGCGGGTAACCGCAGGGGGACCACCAGATGTGGATGCAGCAGTGGCCGCTGGGCAAACGGAATGCGGTCGCCCAGGCGCATATGCTTGAGTGGCGTGCGTTGGGAATCAAACAGGTAGACATCCAGGTAGTCCAGATGCGGTCGGGCGGCGCGCAGGAACCAGGCGTTCTGGTCACTGCGATTATTCAGCACCAGCAGGAACCACTGATAGCCGCTGCGAAAGCCCAGCGCCGGGTAATCTGATTGTAACGCCTGGCCGCGATGGTTGATCAGGGCGTTCAGCGCCATTTCCGGGCTCAGTGCCCGGCGACTGTCGCTAAGCCACTGTACCTGGCGGGCGGCAATATAGTCCTGTTTCTGGTTGTCCAGTGTCAGCGCCGATGACGTGCCAGACAGTGCCAGCATGGCGATCATGAACGCTAGGATGTAAGCACGTCCTTTTGGCATTGCCGGTCCTGTTGTTGGTGTTATTCGCCCCCGGCAAAGAGGGGGCCGCCCGGATATCGTCGGATGTCGGTAGGGGGGCTATGCGCCCGCACGGTTATCGATTTTAGCCAAATTGTTGCGGGTAACGGAACCGACCGGTTAACAGTGGCGATGGCTGATGTTACTGGGGGGCACTGGTCAGGGCTCTTTGCAGGTTGGGGCGAAAGGCGGTGTTGACCCCCAATGACATCATCGTCCAGTAATGGCCGCTCACCACGCGCTCCACCAGCAATGAGCGCGATGATGGCTGGAACTTGAGCAGCTGTTCCAGGGGGGTGCGTTTGACCTGTGACATGATGTCGGTATGCAGTCGGGAGTTGGCAAAATCGTAGGGCTTGTCATCAAAGGCGCGCAGCAGTAGCTCAATCCAGATGGCGTAGAACTGATCGTTGACGGTGGTGCCGGCCTTGCGGGCACCCAGGGTCTGCAAGTGTTGGTCGAGCAGTGGCCAGCGTTGTTCCATGGCGGCCAGCACAATCTTGCGCAGCAGCTCGGTATCCTGTGCATTGAGCCGCTTCACCGCGCCGAAATCGTACATGATGATGGTGCCATCCGGGCGAAAGGCGAAGTTGCCTGGATGAGGGTCGCAGTGCACCGCACGAAGCGTGAAAATCTGTTCTCCCAGCGCATCGAACAGACGCTCACCGATCAGGTTGCGGGTGGCTTGATCGAAGCCGTTGGCATCGTCCACCTGATCCAGCGGGGTGCCTTCCTCCAGGCTGAGTGTGAGCACTTTTTCACCGGAGAGATCCGGGAAAACGCGGGGAATCACCAGCCAGTCCTGGCGGGCATGGAAATCGCGAAAATGCGCCAGGTTGGCGGCTTCCTGACGATAATCAAGCTCTTCCTGAAGCTGGTTGCGGATTTCCCGGAAAACCGCTTCCAGCGCCTTTTCGTCCACTTTCAGCAGGCTGCCCAGGCGCAGAATGCGGCGCAGGTGTTTCATGTCAGAGTCGATGGACTCCTTCACTGCCGGATACTGGATCTTGACCACCACGCTGTCGCCCTGATGCGTGGTGGCGCGGTGTACCTGGCCGATGGATGCGGCCGCGAAGGGCTGTTCGTCAAAATCGCGGTATAGGTCAGCCAGGGCGCGGCCCAGTTCATTTTCCAGCTGCCGGCGGATGACATGGAAAGGCATGGGCGCCGACGCGTTCTGCAGAACCTTGAGCTGTTCGCTGATCTGGGCGGGAAGAATATCCTGCATCTGCGAGGCTATCTGCCCGACTTTCATCACCGCGCCTTTCATTTCGCCCAGGGTCTGTGCCACTTCACGGCCAATGTGCTCCATCAGCCGGTCGCGGTCGGCGGCGCTGGCATCGGCGGACTGGAACAGGCTCTTCACCTGGTGGCCCGCTACACGGGTGGCAATAGAGGTGGTCATGCCGGTTAGCCGCATAAGGCGGCCGGCGGTGGTGGTGGGGCGTTTGCGGGGGCGTCGATCAGCCATTGTTGTCATTCCTTGTCATCGCACCTTCAAGGCTAAAACGCCAGGCACGGCCTGTACATGGGCAGGGCAGGCCAATTGCACGGTTGCGCAACAAAAGAAGGGCGAGAAGTTCTGGTGCGGCAGGTTAAGCTTACCGGTGTTTACGGTAGCGGCACATCCATTGCCGCTATCCGCTACGCCATAAAAAAGGGGCCCTGAAAAGGGCCCCGAAAGGAGAGTACTACAGAAAGGGAACTGTCAGTACTTAGGCGCGCTTCTCGCCAGCAGCAACCAGTTCGTTGAACAGCTTCTCGCTTTCTTCACGAACGGTGGCCACGGCACCCAGGCCCGCCAGTACAAATTCATTGGTTTCTTCTGCTTTCTCGCCACGCTCTTTCTTGCCGGCAGCGATGAACTTCTCGTAGAGCTCCTGACGCTTTTCCGGGGCGCTGTCGAGCAGGCCGCGGGCGTTTACCAGCAGGCCACGACCGGCCAGCAGAGCCTTGGATTTGCCTTCGGCTTCTTCGCCGTAGGCTTCGTTGCCGGCTTCAACATACTTGTTGACCAGCTCTTCGGAGCCGTTTTCGGCCTTGTCATACGCGCCCAGGCCAGCCAGGTACAGTTTGTTGCCCAGCTCTTTGGCACGGTTTACCAGAGATTCGCTTTGTTCACGCAGATCTTTCAGCTCGCCCATGGTGTGTCTTCCCTTATAGAAAATTTGATTCCGGTGAATGGGGAGTGTTTTTCACTCCCGTTGCTACCCGCGGTAACAACGAGATAAGGGTAGTGGTTGGCAACCGTCGGGGGCGTTACTGCTGTCCGACAATTATACATACGAGGCGGAGGAAGGCTTGGCGGCCTGTGATGTAGGTCATACTCTGTAAGCCAATTCATACATGGCCGTAATATTGGGCCAAGCGTAGACTGGTTAAAAATACTGTACCGGTTGAGATGCGAGATGATTGAAAAATTTATCGCCAAGGTTCCCACGCGTATCTGGGCGGAAGGGCGACCGTCCCAGGCCCGCCAATGGGACAGCGAGTTCAACGTGGCCTCCTGGGTACGTTTTGCCGGTGGCGTAGGCCAGGTGCAACTGGTAGTGCGTTGCATGGACGACAAGGATGACCGCGCCATGGTGGTAGATACGGCTGAGGTGGGTGGCGATGGCAGCGCCTTGTTATCCGGTATGATCCGACTGCGCCTGACGGCGGCCATCGAGCAGGTGCAGATTTCCCTGCGTTTGAGCGACCCGGCCCTGAATCATGTGGTCGAAGAGCTGTTCATGCAGCGTCGCGGGGCCGCCCTGCGCCCCAGCGACAAGCTTATCTCCAACTTCTAGGCATAAAAATGACGCGTCAGCCGCGTTGGCTGACGCGCAGCGGAAACCTGGATGTATGGCTGACGGTCATGCCCGGGTTCGTGTCGCTCTGCTCTGGCTTGTCATTAACCAGTGATTCCGGCCATTGGTGAAAATCCAGGCCGGTTACCCGGTTCAGATTGTCCAGGGCTGTTTGGGGGTGACGTGACTGTAGTTGCACGATTTTGCTCATGGCGCTTCATCCCGTTGTCCTTGGATAACGCAAAGCCAGAAGCGTGCCAGTTTTTATTTCTTGATTTTTCCTTTTAAAACAATTGCTTGCTATTTTTTTGTGTGAACTGCGTCACAGGTATTGCTGCATCACGGCAGCATGTGACAATTTGCGCACCCCTTGGCACGTTATGTCTTTTGTCAGCAAGTGAATCAGAGTTACTTGTAAGCGCATTCAACTAACGCTATGGTTGAGTTTTGTCGGTCATTTGGGGCCACCCCGGCAGGACGATAATCATGACAATTTTGAAAATGGACCCGGCGGAATATGCCATTTCCGCTGAATACCTGGCGCTGTTGCTGGAGGTGCTCAGCAAACGCAAGATCGCACCGGAGGCCGTGCTGGAGGGGACCCGGATCGAGCCGGGCAGCTGGCGTGACCCGCAGGCGCGGATCACGGCGCGCGACTATGAGCAGGTCGCCAGTCATGCGGTGGCTGTTACCGGCGAGCCATGGCTGGGCTGGGAGCTGGGCGCCTCGATGACGTTGTCGTCCCATGGTTTTCTGGGGTACGCCGCGATGAGTAGTGCAACCCTTGGCGAGGCACTGGATCTGGCGGTCAAATTCTTCCATACCCGGACCACCCTGGTGCAGTTGGAAGTGTTTCAGGACGCAGACAGCGCCGTTTTACAGATTAATGAGATGCTGGCGCTGGGCTCGCTGGCGCCACTAATGATCGAAAGTCTGTTTTCCAGTTTCCACTTCATGGGCATGAAGTTGTTGCCAGAACTGGAAATCGTCGGTGAGCTGCGTTTCGCCTACCCCGAGCCGGACTATTTTCAGCGGCTCAAGGCGTTGATACCGGTGCCGGTCTACTTTGATTGTGCCAACCATCAGATGCGTTTTCCGGCCGAGCGGCTCAACTTTCCCCTGCGTTTTGCCGATCCGCGCCTGGCACGGATGGCGGAGGCCCAGTGTGAGCAGGAAATGGCATCTATCAAGGCGCCACCGGCGCTGCTCGGCAAGGTGCGCCGTATTATTCTCAGTTCCGCCGGCCGCTTTCCCGGGGTGGAAGAAGTGGCCTCGGAGCTGCATATGTCGTCGCGTACCCTCAAGCGCAAGCTGCAACAGCTGGGTACCAGTTATCAGCGAGTGCTGGATGACTTGCGCAAGGGCCTGGCAGTGGAGTACTTGAGCCAGTCAGAAAAGACGGTGGACGAAATCGCCATGCTGCTGGGGTATTCCGATGCCTCAAACTTTGCCCGGGCCTTTCGTCGCTGGACGCTTCGCAGCCCCTCGGACTACCGTCAATAAATATCCGCAAGCAGGGCCAGAATAGCGCCGGCAAGGGCGCCCAGCAGTAGCAACAGGGTGCTGGCCAGGCCAAGCAAGAAGCCCTTGCCGCGTTGGCAGGGATCATCCATGTAATGATTGAAGTACCGTTGCCGGCCAATGATGAACAGCAGGCCGACGGCTGCCGCCAGACGCGGTTCAAGAAACCAGCCGCAAAGCCACAGGGCGGGCAGGAACACGACCAGTTGTTCGACGGTGTTGGCGTGAATGCGCTGCACCCGGTCAAAAACCGGTTGGCCGCTGATGGCTGGAGCATGAACCTGGTACTTGACCCGGGCCCGGCCAACCAGAAAGCTGAACAGGGTACACTGCAGCAGCGCAATAATAGTGGTGATGGCAACCCAGGCCATGACCGCTCTCCCTTGTCTTGTTTTTCTTTATTTTGTGTTGATAGTAGCCCTTTTAACACGATGGTGCATCAATCTGCCCGGGAGATATCATGACTACGCTACACCCCCGTCTCGCCCAGGATACCCGTCCGTTGGCGGAAACCGAGATGTGCTGGATACGGTATATGAATGACCAGCGTTTCGCCTGGCTGGTGGTGGTGCCCAAACGTGAAGGGTTGCGTGAATGGCATCACCTGCCCGCGGCGGAGCAGCAGGCCTTGCTGACACTGGTGAATGCCATGGCAGGTCAGTTGGAGCAGGTGACCGGGGCCGACAAGATCAACCTGGGAGCGCTGGGCAATCTGGTGCCCCAGCTACATGTCCATATAATTGCCCGTTTCCAGGATGATCCCTGCTGGCCGGGGCCGGTGTGGGGGCAAGGTAGCCCTGAGCCGTGGCCGGATGGCGAGGCGCCGCAATGGCTCGCCCGCCTGACGGTGCCGACCTGATGCAGGATTTGCTGCCGGTGTCAGTACAATGCCCACACTGCTGGGAAATCATTGAGGTGCTGCTGGATCCGTCCGTTAGCGAGCAAGAATATGTAGAAGACTGTCAGGTCTGCTGCCGGCCGTTGTTGTTCGCGGTGACGATTCCGTTTAACGGCGGCGAGCCGGTGGTGACGGTGACGCCGGAAAACGGCTAACGGCCAGCGTGGACTGGGGCCTGTTCGCGCAAGCGCAGGCTCGCCCCGTCACGTCAGTTGAGTGATTTCAAGGCGCGGCATCGTGCTGTTGTTCAAGAGTCCGGCGTGCACAGCTGCTTGAGTCGGCTGCAAAGTGAGCGCTTACTTTTCGTGAGGCTCAGGGGTTGTCATTACCGGCCAGAAACGCCTGCATCTTGGGGTCCTTGAGTAGCCGGTTGATGCCGTCGCCAAGAATGTCGTTGATCATTTTCTGGTTCTGGCTGGCAGTGGGGGTAAACGGCAGGTCGTGGACCACGCTGCTCTTGTAAGTGCCGGTATGACTGACATCGCCGCGGCTGGCTTCACCACGCAGATCCAGTTTGACGGTTACCTCATTGACCACCGAGCCCTGCTCCGGGATATAGTCAAGCTTTTCCAGGCGCACTTCCAGCCGGGTGGCGTCCGAGCCGGGATTGAAAGCATTGAAGCCTTCCTGTTGCAGGCCCTGGCGGACCGCTTTTTCGATGGCGTCCTTGACGTTATTGCCTGGCCGTACCAGCGCGGTTTCCTTGTAGACGCCGCCGCGGGTACCAAAGGCTTGCTGATCCCGGGAGTCCACCGCCGTCACCTGAACCGGCTGGTTGTGGCCGACATTGGTTGTCTGCACCTGGGGTTGCGGAGCAATGTCCACTTGCTGGGGGCTCAGGGCGCAGGCGCTGCTCAGGGCGCAGGCGATGGCTAACAGGGTGGCGCGTAGCATGGTCGGGCTCCTTGACTAAAAGGTTCGCTGCAACGATTCATCGGCCAGGGTAAACAGGGCCTGCTTGTAGGGAGAGTCGGCGACGTCGGCCAGCGCATCCAGGGCCTGGCGGGTGTGTTCGGCTGCCTTGTCCACGGTATATTGCAGACCACCGCTGGCGCGAACAGTTTCAATAATGTCCTGCAGGTGCTCCAGGCCGCCGCTGCGGATGGCATCCTTGATCTGCTTTGCCTGCTGCTCGCTGCCATTGGCAATGGTAAAGATCAGCGGCAGGGTGGGTTTGCCTTCTGCCAGATCGTCCCCCACGTTCTTGCCCAGCTCCTCCACGTTGCCCTGGTAATCCAGCACATCGTCGATTAGCTGGAAGGCAATGCCCAGATGGCGGCCATAGGCCGCAAAGGCCTCGGCATGGTCCCGGTTGTCATCGGCACCCAGCACCGCCCCGGTTTCCGCCGCTGCTTCAAACATCTTGGCGGTCTTGTGGTGGATCACCCGCATGTAATTCGGTTCGGTGGTGTTGGGGTCGCGGCAATTGATCAGCTGCAGCACCTCGCCTTCCGAAATGGTATTGGTGCTCTGCGACAGGATTTCCAGCAAGCGCTGGTGGCGCAGGCCGACCATCAGCTGGAAGGCACGGGAAATGAGGAAGTCACCCACCAGCACGCTGGCAGAGTTGCCCCAGACCGCATTGACGGTGGGGCGCCCGCGGCGCAGGTTGGATTCGTCCACCACGTCATCGTGCAGCAGGGTGGCGGTGTGCAGGAACTCGATGACCGCTGCCACGTCCACATGCTGCTGACCGCCATAACCCGCAGCCCGGGCAGACAGAATGGACACCAGCGGACGCAGGCGTTTGCCGCCGGATTGGACGATATAGTCCCCGACCTCGCGGATCAGAGGCACATTGGAGTTCAGGTGATGGTTGATAAACTGGTTCACCGCCTCGAAGTCGTCCTCGACGACGGCATAAATGGCCTTGAAATCCATGTACTTGTGTCCAGACAGAAGGTGGGCGCAACAGCGGGCAATGCTAGCAGCGGACGCGGGGCAGTCAAGGAAAGCGGGATTCGGTCAAAAGCCGGCGCTGGCCGCGACTTGCGGGCTTGTGGCGGGAGCGCGATTGGCGTAAACTCCGCGTCCCAATTTCATCCTCTGCCTGGCCTGCAAGTGGTGAGTCTGTCACCCGCCTGAGTGGAGTTGTGCTGGAGCACGCAAATGTACGCAGTGATCAAGACCGGTGGCAAGCAGTATCGCGTTGAGGAAGGCGATGTTGTGCGCATCGAGAAAATCGAAGTGGCAACTGGTGAATCCGTGGATTTCGACCAGGTGCTGCTGGTTGCCAACGGTGACGATGTGAAAGTCGGTCAGCCGGTTGTGGAAGGCGCCAAGGTTAGCGCGGAAGTGCTGGAGCAGGGTCGTCACAAGAAAGTGAAGATCGTCAAGTTCCGTCGTCGCAAGCACTCCCGCAAGCAGCAAGGCCACCGTCAGTGGTACACGGCGGTGAAAATCACCGGGATCCAGGGCTGATCCTTAAGACATTTACAGAGAGGATTGAGACATGGCACATAAAAAAGCCGGTGGTAGTACTCGTAACGGTCGCGATTCGGAAAGTAAACGCCTTGGCGTGAAGCGCTTCGGTGGGCAGCTGGTTAACGCTGGTGAAATCATCGTGCGTCAGCGCGGTACCAAGTTTCACTCTGGCGTGAATACTGGTATTGGTAAAGATCACACCATCTTTGCCACGGAAACCGGTCGCGTTAAGTTCGAAACCAAGGGCCCGCAGAGCCGCAAGTATGTGGTGATCGAGCCTGTGGCCTGATCCTTCGGGATCTGAAAAAGCCCCGCGAGGCTCGGCCCGCGGGGCTTTTTTGTATCGGGC
>JAWVWY010000020.1:0-28714 GCA_033723495.1 Alcanivorax sp.
AGGCGTCCGAGCGCTGGACGCACCCGGTGCAGAATTGGAATCTGACGCTGTCACAGATGGCCATCCACTTCCCCGAGCGCCTGGACGAATACATCAGCCTGTGAGGCTGCTGGCTGTGACACAGAGTTTTGAACACCCTCGATGGATATTGACTCACATGAGCAACCCGAAGCTTCGTTTCGGCGTCTTTTCGTTTAATCGTTGGTAGAAATTCGATCACGCATTCCGGATCAACTTTCAGCAGATTTTCCTTTTGAAGGTTTAGCAAGTCCCCTAGCTCATGGCCGCCCTGTCGGCGATTCCAGAACTGAACATACATGAATTCACCATCTTTCATGGCGTCATCTAGTGTGCGGCCTTGCTGATAGACCGTCGCTAGCCAGGCAGGTGTGGTTTGAATATCGACAACCCAGCCAAATGGAGCAGGAATTAAAGCACCACAGTCTCCAGCATATGGAATCGCACCATACGATTGGAAGTGTCTAAGTTCTTCTAAGTTAAGAATGTCCAATTCAATTTCGGTGGGCCCGAAATGTGCTCTGTTGTATGCTGCCTCCGAAAATCCCTCTTTCGAGACTAGCAAACCTTTGTGGGCTCCAATGTCCTCAAGCATGCCGATATAGCTTTCGACTGCTTTGACATCGACCTTCTTATTCAGATATTTCCCGTCAATAGCGATGGTGATCCGGTTTCCAGCTACGTATTGCTCGATCAAAATGTCGATTTGGCGCTCAGCCTTTGAATACAGTCCGGTTTTCCGTGCATCCAAGCTAATCTCGGCGGTCGGGTATTGGCCCTTAAAATGGTCGAAAATCTCCTTTTCGTATTCTTTCCAGTCCATCTCTATCCTAATTTTTTAGAGCTAACGCCAACCATCATGCGCTCGTCGCATGCATGGCATTGTTATGTCTTGACTGCAAGGTGAACCCAAAAACCCAAAAAAGACAATGCGAAAACCAGCATCCCAATACCGCGACATATCCTCACATTACTTAAAGCACTTTCGCTAGACCATGGGTCCGACTCGAGCTTATCCTGCCGCCACGTAAAGTATGTGCTCACTGAAAAAGAAACGAAGGCTACGGCAATATAAATATCATTATGCTCGTAGAGCCAATAGCCAAGAAAAGCCAAAAGAAGGCTGTTATAAACTAGACCACTCTTAGCTTTATATCGCCCCATCCAAGATTTCATAGCCACCTAAAGACATAACGCCGTGGTCAGTGGGCCAGCGGAGTAGAGTAATTTTTGTGGTATAAAGAGCGAAGCGATACCACAAAAATTTCGTAACGTAGCTGGCTCCACTGGACCACCTTGTTACATGTGAGCCGCACCATTAATCCTTGCCGTTTGATAGCACGTACCCTGCAACTGTCCCCAATAATGCAGCGAGCGTTTCCGCTTGAAAATTGGTAGTTATTGCAAGAATTAGTATTGTTGGTATGAACAGAACAACGCCTATTGCTTTTAAGGTTGCCGGCCCAACCCCCTATTCCTTTGCTTTGATGCGCTCAAATATTTTACACAACCCAATTAACATCGCTGCAACTGCACCTATAACAGCAATGATGGTTACAATATCATTAGGCTGAAATTCCATTAATTAGAATTCCTTTTATCACAGTCGTAGCTATCTACTTGAACGCCACGCCAATATTCACCCACTATATTAATGGTGTCTGCGCCATTTTTTCCGGCTTCATTACGAGCCTCATTCAAAGCTTGAAGCTTATTATCATTCGGATTCCAGCCCGAATAGTGCGTTTGATCAATGACACCAATAAAGCTGCAATCTTTAACGTATTCAGGACTCCCCTCAAGCACCCTTACTTTTTGACCCTGGCTTGTCAATTGAACCGCACATCCCGTTAGAAGCACTGTGCAGATTATTAGAATTTTATGCATACACCCTCTCATTACATGTAACGCCCAAGCTCAGCCGCCGTTTTGCCGTAGCGAAGCGAAGGCAAAACGGTCGGCTGGAGCGCCTTGTTGGGCTTGCTTAGCCGGGTAGCTTTGCCGCAAGTACGTCAACTTTCTCGATGGATGGCGGCTCGGAGAACAACTCACCGGCCTTTGCCATTAACGCTGCTGCGACCTTGCCGGAGAGATGGGCTTGCCGGCCCGCTTCATTCGGGAAGGCATCAAAGATTCCGAAAGTGCTTGGCCCAAGGCGAATGCCAAACCAAGCAGTGGTGGCAGGCTCCTCATTGACAATGGGAAGACCGCCCATAAGGAAGCTCTCAACCTCTTTCTCTTTTCCGGGTTTCGCTTCGAGGCGAACGAACAACGCTACTTTGACCATGACATGTCTCCTGTTGTTACAACGACATCACTATACGCCACGTTTTCTTGTAAGCCCAACAGCTAATTCTACGACATTTGTCGTATATCTTTTTGACGTATATCCCCGGTGCTTCCGTCAGGAACGGACGCGCTTTTCCTGTAGATTCAACCTCTTAGCCGTGTATAAATCAAATGCGCCTGGTATTTTGCGACAGCTGCCTTATATCTCATGTTCGTATATCTCCATTCCGGGGTTTCCACTTTCTGGAAATATTCTTTTTTTTCATCAAGTTGGCTCTTTCATATACGCTGACTTCCTGGAGTTATACGTCATTTGTCGTTGAACTCGGGGGGATGTTTGACGGCGGGCATGAGTCAAATTACTGTACATATAAACAGTAACGGAGATTTGGCCATGGATGTGCCGCCCTCTCTTCCCGCGTCCCCTACGCGCTTTATTGATCGCTTGCGGGCTTTTATTCGCAGTAGAAACCTGGCGTATTGCACGGAAAAGACGTACGTGCAATGGGTGCTGAGATACATCCGTTTTCATGGCCGCCGCCACCCTGAATCGCTCTGTGCCAACCATGTGAATGCCTTTCTTTCTTATCTCGCGGTGCAGCGTAATTGCAGCCAGGCCACACAGAAAACGGCACTGAATGCTTTGGTTTTTCTTTACCGCGAATTTCTTGGTATGCCGCTGGAGGGGCTGACCTTCATGCCGGCCAGCAAGGCAAGGCGCGTACCGGTGGTTTTCAGCCATGATGAAGCCAAGGCCGTTATCGGCCATCTCTCTGGCAATGCACAGTTGGTGGCAAGGCTGATTTACGGTTCCGGCCTGCGCATCAGTGAAGTGCTGCGCCTGCGGGTAAAAGATATAGATTTTGCCATGCAGCAAATTACCGTGCGGTCTGGCAAAGGCGGCAAAGACAGAACCACATTGCTGCCTGATACTCTGTGTGAACCATTAAAGCAGCAGATTGCATTGGCACTTGCCTTGCATCAGCAGGATCTCGCTAACGGCAATGGTGAGGTCTATATGCCTTTTGCTCTAGCGCGAAAGTACGCAGGCCAGGCCTGTTCACCGGCCTGGCAATATGTCTTCCCGGCGTCACAGCTTTCCGATGACCCACGCAGCCATGATCACCGTGGCAAGCCGGTGCGGCGACGACACCATATTCTCGATCGTGGCGTTCAGCGCGCCATTGCGTCCGCCATGCGCGAAGCCAGGATCCACAAACACGGCAATAGCCACACGTTGCGGCACAGTTTTGCTACGCGCCTGCTGGAAAATGGTTATGACATCCGAACGATTCAGAAGCTGCTCGGCCATGCCGATGTGAAGACCACTGAAATTTATACCCACGTGGTCAAGAAAGGGGGCTTTGGCGTTAGAAGCCCGGTGGACATGTAACCACCGGGCTTCCTCTTTGTGCGGCGGTGGCGGGCTTTTTCCTTTCCCGACGAGGTGCCAGCAAGGCCTCTTCTGCGCGATTTCACTGCAGCGAAATCGTCTGCTGCCCTTGGCGGCGCCTTTCAGCTTTCACGTTTATGGCGAAAAAAGCGCTGGATACTGGAGAAATCCTTTTCGGCATAGCCATGGTTGCCATGGGCCGCATAAAGGCTCTTGGCCAGGTTGCCCATGGGCGTGGCGGACTGGGTGCTGAGCGCCGCCTGCAGGGCCAGGCCCAGGTCCTTGTTCATCAGTTTGACGGCGAAGCCGCCTTCGTAGTCTTTGGATGAGGGCACGTTTTCCATCACGCCGGGCCAGGGGTTGTACTTGTCCAGCGACCAGTTGTCGCCGGAGCTGGCTTTCATGATGTCTGAGAGCACCGCCGGATCGAGACCATGGTCGACGCCCATCTGCAGGGCCTCGGCGGTGCCGATCATGTGGATGGCCAGCAGCATGTTGTTGCAGATTTTCGCCAGCTGGCCGGCACCGTTATCGCCGGCCCGGAATACCTGAGCGCCCATGCATTCCAGTACCGGGCGGGCGCGGTCGATGGCCTCGTCGGCGCCACCACAGATAAAGGTGAGCGTGCCGGCCCTGGCGCCGCCGACCCCGCCGGAGACCGGCGCGTCGATCATCACCCGGCCCTGCTCTCTGGCGATGGCGGCCACCTCACGGGCGGTATCCGCATCGATGGTGGAGCAATCGATGATCAGGGCACTTTGATCAATGTGTTCCAACACCCCGCCATTACCGAGATAGAGCCCCCGCACGGCGCCGGCGGACGGCAGCATGCTGATTACCACCTCGGCGCCCTGCACCGCTTCGGCGGCGCTGGCGGCGGCTTTGGCGCCGTCCTGGACGGCGGTTTCCAGCAGGGCTGGCAGAAGATCAAAGGCCACCACCTCATGGCCGGCCTTGACCAGATTGGCGGCCATGGGGCCACCCATGTGACCGACGCCGAAGAATCCGATTTTCATAGCGCACTCCCTCATTTTTTTACCGCAGAGATCACAGAGGCACAGAGTGATTACGTTTGCTTTCCTGTCATGGCCTGGGGCTAATGAGCGGGCTTACCCGTCAAGATTCGCCCCTGAAAGCAATGGTTTTTCTCTGTGTTTCTGCGCCCTCTGTGGTGAGTTTTCTTTACAGAAACGATAAATCTTTCAGCACATTGCGCGCGATGATCACGCGCATGATTTCGTTGGTACCTTCCAGGATCTGGTGTACCCGCGCGTCACGCAGGTAACGCTCCAGCGGGTATTCGCGGATATAGCCATAGCCGCCGTGCAGTTGCAGCGCCTGGTTGCAAACGTTGAAGCACAGATCGGTAGCCAGGCGTTTGGCCATGGCGCACAGCATGCTCTTGTCGCTGTGATTGTGATCCAGTTTCCAGGCCGCCAGGCGCACCATTTGTTGTGCGGCCACCAGTTCGGTGGCCATGTCCGCCAGGGTGAATTGCACGGTTTGAAAATCGGCAATCGCCTGGCCGAACTGTTTGCGCTCCTGCACGTATTGCTGGGCCTGTTTGAGCGCCGCCTGGGCGGCGCCCAGGGAGCAGCTGGCGATGTTGATGCGCCCGCCATCCAGGCCGGCCATGGCAATCCTGAAGCCCTGCCCTTGTTCGCCAATCAGGCAGTCGGCGGAGATGCGGGCGTCTTCCAGAATCACCGCGCGGGTGGGCTGGCTTTTCCAGCCCATCTTGTCTTCGTTGCGCCCGTAGCTAATGCCCGGCGTATCCGCCGGCACCGCAAAGCAGGAAATACCGCCGGCACCCGGGCCGCCGGTGCGGGCCATCAACACCAGCACATCGGTATCGCCGGCGCCGGAGATAAACGCCTTGGCACCGTTCAGCACGTACTCGTCGCCGTCCTTTTTGGCGGTGGTGGCCAGCGACGCCGCATCGGAGCCGGCACCCGGTTCGGTGAGGCAGTAGGACGCCAGTTTTTCGCCGCTCATCAACGCCTGCGCCCAGCGCTGCCGCGTCGCCTCATTGCCGAAGCGGGTGAGCATCCAGGTGGCCATGTTGTGAATGGTGATAAAGGCGGTGGTGGAGGTGCAGCCCTGGGACAATTGCTCGAAGATCAGCGCCGCATCCACCCGGCTCAGCCCCATGCCGCCATGTTCTTAAGCGCAGTACAGGGAACAGAAGCCCAGCTCGCCGGCCAGACGGATGTCATCCTTGGGACAAAAACTTTTCGCATCCCATTCGGCGGCAAACGGCGCCAGTGCCTTTTCGGAAAACTGGCGCGCCGTTTCACGAAAAGCCAGCTGTTCTTCAGTAAAAGAAAAATCCACGTTTCTATCCCTTTAAAGACGTTTTACCACAGTGGCACAGAGGAAAAACCTTCAGGGATTTTCGGTGCTATTGTTACACCGAAAATCCATAGGATTTCTCGACACTTTTTTCAAAACATCAAACGCAAATCTCTGTGTCTCTGTGCCCTCTGTGGTGAAAAATCATTTCAGGTGAATACTCATGTTCGGGCCGCTGGCCGGGATGTCGGAATCGAACCAGCGGCTGGTGACGGTCTTGGTTTCCGTATAGAACCGCACTGCCTGTTTGCCGTAGGCGTGCTGGTCGCCGTAGAAGGAGCCCTTCCAGCCGGTGAAGCTGAAGAACGGCAGCGGCACCGGAATCGGCACATTGATCCCCACCTGCCCCACTTCCACTTCGTGCTGGTATTTGCGGGCAGCGGCGCCGTTGGCGGTGAAGATGGAGGTGCCGTTGCCATAGGGGCTGCTGTTGACCAGCGCCAGCGCCTCGTCCAGCGAATCCACACTCACGCAGCACAGTACCGGGCCGAAGATTTCTTCTTTATAGATCGACATCTCCGGGGTCACGTCGGAGAACAGGGTCGGCCCCACCCAGTTGCCCTCCGGCAGGCCATCCACGGTGCAGTCGGAGCCGTCCAGCAGGCAGGTGGCGCCCTCCTCCTTGCCCTGCTTGATCAGGGTCAGCACCCGCTGTTTGGCCTGGGGGCTGATCTGCGGGCCGTAGGCGGCGTCCGGGTCATTCCAGGCGCCCGGGCGGATGCCGGCGAACTGCTCTTTCAGTTCGTCAATCCATTGCTTCGCATCGCCCACGAATACCGCCACGCTGATGGCCATGCAGCGCTGGCCGGCGGCGCCGCAGGAGGCGCCCACCAGGCTGCTGATCACCTGGTCCTTGTTGGCGTCGGGCATGATCACCATGTGGTTCTTGGCGCCGGCAAAACACTGGGCCCGCTTGAGGTGTTCGGTGGCGGTACGGTAGACGTGCTGGCCGACCGGCACGGAACCGACAAAGGACACCGCCTTGATATCCGGGTGGGTCAGCAGGGTATCCACCTGCTCCTTGCCACCGTGCACCACCTGCAACAGACCCGGCGCGGCGCCGGCCTGCTGGAACAGCTCGGCCAGCCGGTTGGGGGTCATCGGGTCCTGCTCGGAGGGCTTGAGCACGAAGGTATTACCGGCGGCGATGGCCAGCGGGAACATCCACAGGGGAATCATGGCCGGGAAGTTGAACGGCGTGATGCCGGCGCACACACCCAGCGGCTGGGTCCAGGAATGGCTGTCGATGCTGCGCGCCACGTTTTCCACGGTTTCGCCCATCATCAAGGACGCAATGTTGGCGGCCTGCTCGGCCACTTCAATGCCGCGCCAGACATCGCCCTTGGCATCCTCGAAGGTCTTGCCGGTTTCCTGGCTGAGAATTTCGGCGATCTCGTCCTGGTGCTCCTTGAGCAGCGCCTGGTAGCGCAGCATCAGCCGCGCCCGCTCGGACACCGGCACCTCCTTCCAGCTCTGGAAGGCGCTCTTGGCGGCGGCGATGGCCTGCTCCATCTCTTGCCCGGTGGCGGCCGGCGCCTCGCACAGCACCTCCTGGGTGGCCGGGTTGGTGACCGGGATCCACTGGGTGGTCTGGCTGGCGACAAACTCGCCGTTGATCAGCAGGGGCAGTTGACGGGCCATGGGGCTCTCCACAATTGATTCCATTTGCAGCAGTTGTAGCACAGCCGGCCAGCGGTGCAGATGGTCACTTTTGCATCGAGATGGATTATATTGCGGTTTATGAACTTACGCGCCGATGGCCCCGCCGAACCCTCCAGCTGGCCGCTGCCGGAAACCGGCCAGCGTACCCTGATTCCGCCACAGGTGCTGACCCGGATCAGCGACCACCCCCTGTGTGGTGGCTGTATGCCCCATGGTGTGGGCTTTTACCCCCAGGCTCGCGGGCACCGCATGGCCCGCCAGACGCCGGCGGATGACCTGCTGATCTACTGCGTGGCCGGGCGCGGCAGCGCCACCCTGCAGGGTCGGGACGAACCGGTAGGAGCCGGTGATCTATTGCTGTTTCCGGCGGGGCAGGCACACCACTACCAGGCCGATAGTGGCGACCCCTGGAGTATCTACTGGGTGCACTTGGGCGGCAGCGATGTGCCCCGTTATTTCGCCGAGCTGGCCGGACACCCCGGCCCGGCCAGGGTGACCGTGGGCGTGCATTCACGGCTGGCGGAGGAATTTCAGGCATTGCTCGCGGCGGCCACCGGGGTGCAGAGTGAGCATCTGGTCTATGCCGCCAACCTGTTGCGCAGCCTGCTGGCCTATGCGGCACTGATGCGCCACCGTCAGCAGGTGCGACACGCCAGCCTGGATGTGACGCGGGTCAACAGCTACCTGCAAACCCACGTCAGCGAACGTCTGTCACTGGACACCCTGGCGGCGGCCACCAGCGTGCTGTCGCGCTATCACTTCATTCGCGAATACAAGCGCCAGACCGGACAGACACCGATGCAGGCGTTCCAGCGCATGAAGGTCAGCCGCGCCTGTTACCTGCTGGATATTTCCGACCTGACGCTGGGTGATATTGCCCTGCAACTGGGCTATGACGACCCCTATTATTTCTCGCGACTGTTCAAGCGGGTGATGGGTATCGCGCCGCAGCGGTACCGGCAGGAGCGCGGCAAGGGGTAGGGGGGTCAGTTACTGGCCCAGCAGATGGTAATCTGCTGCGGATGTGACGGGCACTGGCAGACGTGGGCACAGCCGTTGTCGCCGAACATGAAGGGCAGGGTGCTTAACGAATCCAGCTGCAACACATAGGCCATGGGCCGCTCGCAGCAGGGGCAGGGCGGGTAATTCACGGTCTGGCGCCAGTGCGGCCAGCCCAGCAACTTGTCGCCCGGGCGGGCAAAGTCCGGTGCCCCCAGCTGTTGCAGCGCTTGCAGGTCGAGACCATGCAGCAACGGCAGTTCTGCCCGGCTGGGGAAATCGGTCTGCGCCAGCCAACCGGTCAGCGCACGCTCTTCGAAGGCATCCTCGATGACGGCCGGTGGCGCATCAAAGCCGTGGCACTGTTCCCGGGGCAAAACCCGGCACAGGGTGGCTTCCGAGAACGGCAGGTAGGACTGCTCCATGATTTCGCATTCTTCGTCCATGTTGGTGCAGTAGAACACCTGCAGGATACCGTCACCAAAGGGCATGCCGGCCGCGGCCGGTAAATCGCGGGCATCGAGCTGTACAAACAGCTGCATGGGCTGGTGGCAGTGACCGCAGCAGGGCCAGCCTTCGCCCTGGCGCAGCAACGGATTGCCACCGAATTTGGACATGGCACCCGGTACCGCCGGGCCGGACAATGGCCGCCAGCTGGAGCGTTTTAATGAAGCCAGCTTGTGTCGTAGTTCTTCAGGCATCATGTTGTTATATCCCCATTACGGCAACAGCATGACGGCGGCGACGCTTCGGCGGCAAGCATGGCGCGGACCTGGAGCACATTTTGCGGGTAACTTCCGCTATCAGGTGGAAAATCGCGTATAAACGGCATGCAAATGCTCGAATACGGGGGCCACTGACTAGCGCAGCACCACCGTGGCGGTCATGCCGGCGGCCAGCACCGCGCCCTGCGGCAGGGACGCCGGGTCGATATGAATCCGTACCGGCACCCGCTGGGCCAGCCGCACCCAGTTGAAGGTGGGGTTAACGCTGGCCAGCAGGTCGCCGCCCTCGGGGTTGTCATGATCGGCAATGCCACGGGCGATACTTTCCACCGTGCCGCGGGCGCTGGCGCCATTCATCAGGCGGATATCCACCGCATCGCCGACATGCACCCGCGGCAGCTTGGTTTCTTCGAAGTAGCCGTAAACCCAGAAGCTGTCCTTGCCGATCAGCGCCAGCTGAGGTGTGCCCGCCTGCACATAGTCCCCGGGGTAGATATTCAGGTTGGTGACATAACCATCCTGCGGCGCGCGCACCTGGGTGCGCGACAGGTTCAACGTTGCCAGTTGCAACGCCGCCCGGGCCTGCTCAAGGGTTGCCAGCGCCTGCTGTTGCCGGGCGCTGGCGCGCACCCGGGTCGCCTGGGCCGCCTGCAGCCGGGCATTGGCCACCGCCGCGCTGCTGCGAGCATTGGCGCGGGCCTCGCGGGAAATGGCATCGGCCATGCGCTGGCGGCGCCGGGACTCTGCCTCACGCATATTCAGCTCGGCACTGGCCTGGCGGGCCCCGGCGGCGGCGGAATCGATATCGGCACCGGCGGCCCGGGCGGCGGCCTCGGCGGCATCCAGATCCGCCTGTGCCTGGGCCACCGCGTTGCGGTAGCGGGACGGGTCGATGACAAACAACAGATCGCCCTTTTTCACCGCCTGGTTATCGGCCACCGCTACGCGGGTGACCAGGCCGGCCACATCCGGTGCCACCCGTACCACCTGGGCACGCACGCGGCCATCCCGGGTCCAGGGGGAATACATGTAATGGCGCCACAGGGCCGCCGCCAGCAGAGCGGCGAGCAGCACCAGTAGGGCGGTAATCGCGACACGCAACAGTGACTCGGTCTTCATGGTCTACCTCTTGAAACTACTGCATGGCCAACAGGCCAAGGCCGCCGAAGCAGCAGACAAACAGGGCCAGCCGGAACAGCGGCGGGTGCCAGACATAGCGGTACAGGCCATAACGACCCGCCAGCCAATCCAGCCCCCACTGCAGCAGCAGGCAGAACAGAAACACCAGCAACAGGCTGGGCATCAACGCATCCAGTACGGCGATTTCACGGGGCAAGGGGCACCTCCGACAGGGTTTGAGGGGTGGCAGCGCGGTAGTCCGCCAGCACCGAATCGTCATCCAGCAGCGCCAGTCGCAGCAGGTGCAGCGGCGCCAGCAAGGCAGCCGGGCTGTCATCCAGCGCCGTCGACAGGCAGGCCACCGCCTGCCGATAACGGGTGTCATCCGGCGCCTGGTATAACCGGGCCAGGGCCGTGACCGCGGCCATTACCGCAGGGTACGGCCGCGCCTGATCGGCCAGCCGTTCCCGCACGTCAATCAGCGCCCGGCCGGTTTCGTGTACCGCCAGCGCCCAGCCCAGCAGGCGCCGGTCACCGCCGCCGGCATGCATCACCATCTGCATCAGCAGATCGCGGCTGGCGCTTTCGAAACGGGCCTTGAGACCCGGCAAGGGCGCCTGCCCGGCCCGCGCCACCTGGTCGCGCAGGCGCTGCAGCAATCGCTGGCGCAGCCACAGGCTGGCGGAGGCATTGCCGAACAGGCTGAACATGACGCCGACCACCAGCACCCCGGCCATTTGTGACAGCGCCTCGTTGACGAAGAACACCGGGTCGAACGTCATGCCGTTGTTGAGATTGAGGATGTAGACAAACCCCAGCACCCAGCCCATGCCCAGCCCCGGCCGCCAGGGCCGCGCCATCAGGTACAGCCCGGGGAGCAGGAACGGCACCACGCCGCTCACCATCAGGGCAAAACCGTCCATGCGGCTGAGCACGAAAAACAGGCAGACAAAGGCCAGCGACATGCCGATGGCAAAGCCCAGGGTAATATTGCGAACCATCGCGCCGGGGTTGGGCGCGCTGGCGAACAGGCCGCTGAAGATGGCCGTCAGCAGCATGGCGGTGGCGCCATGGGGCCAGGCGGTGGCCAGCCAGAAAGCGGCCATCGCCAGCATCACCGTGACCACCCGCAGACCGGCCAGCAGCGCGCCCAGCCGATCATTGCCGGGCTCGAAATCCACATGCTGGTGGCGCTGCAGCAGGGGTTTGCGGCCGGGGCTGGCCAGTACCGCCAGCGCCGCCGCATAGTCGTGCAGCTCCTCGGCCACCCGCGTCACCAGCTCGGCACCGGTAGCGAAATCCAGCCGGGTGGCACGGTCTGCGCCGCGCAGTTGGTCGCAGCCACGGGCGCTGTCAGCCGCCAGTCGCGGGCGCGCGGCGGCCAGCCTGGCGGCCAGCGCGTCCACATCCGCCGGGTTGCTGCCGGCATGCTCACCGATGGCCTCGGCCAGTACCCCGCACAGGGCCATCACGCGCTCACGCACCGGCCGGCGCGCCTCGCCCTGCAGGCGATTCATCAGATGGTGCAGCGACTGGTAGCTGGTCGACACCGCCATAAAATCCTGGTTGAGACGGCGCAGGCGCGGGCTGTGCACGCGCACGCCACTGTCCTCGAATACCACCGAGGCGCGCAGGTTTTCCAGCTGCACGCTGTCGGTCACAAAGCGCAGATGGGCCTTTTCCAGGTCACCGCGAGCCAGCACCCCCCCCAGGCTGCCACGCACGAACTCGACAAAACCGCTGAACTGGCTGGCCACGCTCTGGCGCAGTGCCATGCCGAGGCGCTGGGGAAACAGCACATCGCTGACGATCCCCACCACCACGATACCCAGCAGCACCTCGCTGCCGCGCATCACCACCGACTGGAACAGCAGCTGGGGTTGATCGATCACCGGCAACACCACGATGCCGACGGTATAACCGGACAACACGAAACCGTAGGACATGAAATTGCGGTAGAAGGCGGCGCCGCCGGCACACAGGCCCACCCACAGGGCCATGCCGACCAGCAGCAGGGCGCGCTGCTGGGGGAACAGGCTGACCAGTACCACCGCCGCCAGGCAACCCACCAGGGTGCCTAGGGCCCGGTAAAACCCCTTGGCCAGCACCATGCCGCTCTGCGGGTGGCTGAGCAGGGCCACCGTCATCATGGCGGTGGCCGGGCGCTGCAGCCCCATGCGCATGGCCAGCCACACGGTGATGAACATGGCCAACAGGGTCTTGGCCACGAACAGCCAGTCGAGCCCGGCCTCGCGCAACAGCCCGCCGTAGTTGCCCAGACTGCGTATCACGGGCTCTGCTCCACGCTGTCCACGTTGGCCAGCAGGCGCTTTAGCAGGC
Organism: Alcanivorax sp.; assembly: GCA_033723495.1. Classification (GTDB taxonomy): domain Bacteria; phylum Pseudomonadota; class Gammaproteobacteria; order Pseudomonadales; family Alcanivoracaceae; genus Alcanivorax. The sequence goes on from JAWVWY010000020.1 coordinate 12,898, forward strand.
GCTCCAGGCTGGCCATGTCGTCGCCGCTGAAGTCTTGGGTATAGCGCTCCAGCAACTGCCCCATGGTGGGCAGAAAACGGCCGATCAGGGCTTCGCCCGCGGCGGTCAGTGACAGCATCACCTTGCGCCGGTCATGCCGGTCCGGCACCCGCTGAATCCAGCCGCGCTCGCACAGGCTGTTGCAGACGCGGGTGATATTGGCGGATTTTTCCGCCGCCGCGTCACGCAGTTCGGACGGCGTGATGACACCGTTATCACTGCCATAGAGCATCATCAGCACGTTGTAGTCGGTGTGGTTGAGGCCGTACTCGCGCAGTGCCACGTTGGCAGCACCGTGGACACCACCGGCCAGCGCCTTGACCAGCCGCACCAGCATGGCGGCTTCACGGGGAAAGCCGGGGGCGCGTTCACAGGTACGGTTAATGCGATTTTCGGTGGCGTCGAAGCTGCTCATGGCGACATCCTGGCGAGGGCTCTGAATCAGATTCATACACCTTACCAATATTTAGTACATAAATGAACTACTTATTTGTGTACTAAATAACCAGCCCTGGGCGACAAACCGCAACCCTCTGATATAAAAGGGGTTAATGTCTTTCGCCCGGCAAACGGCAGCCCCGGTAACTAGCGGGGCGCCGCCTTACCGCCCGCTGGCGGCGCCGCAAAGGTCTGCGGCGACGAACCCGCTGGCAGGGTAAAGGCCACGCGCGAATCGGCACAGGCGGCACAGGCATTGGCAAACTGGCTGACAATGCCGCCGTGATCGTCGTAACCGAAGGCGGGGCGATAATCCATGGTGCAGACCTGGGGGCGCGCTGCCGGACAGGCCTCGGCCCGGGCCGGCAGACCGGTGGGGCGAGGGGCATGGCCAACACAACCGGCCAGGGCCGCGATGACGGCAAGCGCCAGCCACGGCATAAAGATGGAGAGTTTCATCCCTGTTCTCCCGGTGACTCCCTCACATTGTTACCGCAGGCCGCCGGCCTGCGCTACCATCGCGGTTTTAGGCAAAGAGGCCCTCTATGGAAGCCATCGACTGGCGTAGCACCCCGGCGGCCATCTGGCGCGGCCGCCGCCGTGCCCTGCGCGCCATTGCCCATCCCGACCCGGTACGGCTGGAAGATCTGCTCGGCATCGACACCCAGAAGGCACGCCTGATCCAGAATACCGAGCGCTTCCTGGCCGGCCAGCCATGCAACCATGTGCTGCTGTGGGGCAGCCGGGGCACCGGCAAGTCCTCGGTGGTAAAGGCGCTGCTCAATAGCTATCACCGCCAGGGGCTGCGGGTGATCCAGGTGGACAAGGATGACCTGGTGGACCTGCCGGAGATCGTCGACGACATCCGCGAGCGCCGCCAGCGCTTTATCGTCTATTGCGACGATTTGTCCTTCGAGGACGGCGAGAATCAGTACAAGCACCTGAAGACAGTGCTGGAGGGCTCGCTGGAGCTGCCGCCGGAGAATGTGCGTATTTACGCCACCAGTAATCGTCGTCACCTGGTGCCCGAATACCTCAAGGACAATGCACAGAGCCAGGTGGTCGACCGTGAGATCCACCACGGTGATGTGGTCGAGGAACGCATTTCACTGGCCGATCGCTTTGGCCTGGGCCTGAGTTTCTACCCGATCAGCGAGGCCCAGTATTTCGCCATCGTCGACCACCTGTTCGGCGCGGTCGCCGACCGCCCGCAACTGCATGTGCGGGCGCGGCGTTTTTCCATGGAGAAGGGGGTACGCTCCGGCCGCACCGCCCGCCAGTTCTACAACCAGTTTGTCGGCGAGTTCTGATTACAGCAGGGCGGCCACCTGATCACAGATTTCGCTGGCTGCCTGACGGGCCGCCGGGATAACACCGCCCATGGTCAGAAACCCGTGCACCAGGTGCGAATAATCCAGTGGCATCACGGTGACGCCGGCCCGTCGCAGCCGCTCACCATAATCCAGCCCTTCATCGCGCAGCGGGTCGGTGGCGGTGACCAGGATCGCCGGCGGCAGCCCCGTCAGTTTCGGATTGCGCAGCGGCGAGACCCGGTAATCATCGATAATCGCCGGGTGCTGGATAAATTTCTCGCGGAACCAGGTCATCAGATCCCGGTCCAGCCCGAAGCCCTGGCCCAGCGCCTGCACCGAGGCATGGGACATGGCGGCATCAGTGGTGGGGTAGACCAGCACCTGCAGAGCCGGCAGGGTAAGCTCCGCCGCCCGGGCCTGCTGGCTGACCACCGCACTGAGGCAACCGCCGGCGCTATCGCCCATCACCGCCAGGCGCTGACTATCCAGCCCCAGCTCGTCGGCCTGCTCCAGCAGCCAGCGCCACACCGCCAGGCAATCATCGGCACCAATGGGCAGCGGATGCTCCGGCGCCAACCGGTAATCCACACTGAACACCGCGGCACCGGTACGGTTGGCGATAAAGCGGCACAAGCGGTCATATTCCGCCACGCCACCGACGGTGAAGCCACCGCCATGGAAATAGGCGATGCCGGCCATCGGCGTCTTGCCGCTGGCCGGCCAGTAACCGCGCACCAGCACCTCGCCACCGTCCACCGCCACGCGGAAGTCACGCACCGTGCGCACCTTCTGCCGCGGCACATCCAGCAGATCAATCATCTCTGCATAGGTCTGCCGCGCCTGCGCCACCGACTGCGTATGCATGGCCGGCCGGCTGGCACTCAACGCCAGCAGAAAGCGCATACGCGCATCCAGGTGCGGGCGGCTGTGGGTTTCCACCGCCAGCGACAGGGTTTCGAGCACCAACGCGGGCAGTTTCATCAGGTTACGCACCGCGGTGCGTTCGATTCGAGCCAGTTTCATCTTTTCTCCAGGTGGAGCCTGTTCGGGTAACTCAGAAGTACCACTCGATACCGGCTTCATAGCCACTGATATCTATATAGCTTTGCGAAATGTAATGCATGTATTGCAGCGTCAGGCCAACATTGAAATCCGTTCGCAACCCCGCGCCAACCCCCCAGGCCGGGGTAGTATCATTGTTGCGTTCCACATCGGAGCGGCAGCGGCTCGCGCTGCACCAGTGCCGGTCAGACTTTACTTGCGCATCCGCCAGACCGGCGAAGCCCTGTACGAAGAGATCCTTGATCATGGGCAGAGGCATCGGAGAGCGAAAAGGCAACCGCCCGGTTAGCAACAGTGCCGCCGCATGGTCCAGGGTGACATCGGCACTGCGGTCGGCGCCCAGACTGAGGGTGGACTTGATCGGCGCCACGCCGGCCCGTAGCTCCATGCCCCAGTGCGAATCCAGCATGCCGCCCAGACGGAACCCCAGGCCACCGGGATTGACCGTATCACCACTGCCGTAATCCACCGTGAACATCATCGCGGACAGGCCGGCATAGACATTGCGCTGATCGTGATAATGGGCGATCGGCTGGGCCCACAGAGGCGAACAGAGGAACAACCCGAAAAGTATCCAGTACCGCATTGTGGCTTCCTGTTGTTATTGTTGGTTTCAAAGGCGCACCCTTATACCATTGGCGCCGCTGCGGTTCCCGGTCATCCGCGGCCTTTTTGATTTGTCAGGCAAATTCATGTCCGTTTATACCCCGCTCAGCCATGCCCAGCTCGACCAGACCCTACAGCGTTACGGGTTTCACCTGGACAGCTTCCAGGCCGCCAGCCACGGTATCGAAAACAGCACCTTCCTGATTGACGCCCGCGACGGCCATAACCAGCCACAGCCGCTGGTGCTGACCCTGTTCGAGCAGCTTGATGCAGACCAGCTGCACCCCTACCTGGCCCTGCTGCAGCGACTGGACCAGCAGGGCCTGCCAGTACCGGCACCGTTGCGCGATCGCTCTGGACAATGCCTGCTGCAGCTGGCCGGCAAGCCGGCCATGCTGATGCCGCGCCTGCCCGGTCACCATGAATTTCAGGTCGATAACGGGCAATGCCAGCAAATCGGCGGCTGGCTGGCGCGCCTGCATGCCTGCCCGACGGCGGGCCTGCCGGCATTGCCGGGAGAGCGCCAACGGCTGACGACGCTGGCCGGCCAGTTACCCCGACTGCCGGATACCCTGCGCCCGGTGGCGCACACGCTGCTGCAACGCTGGCAGGCCCTGCCCAGCGGCGACACCCTGATCCACGGCGACCTGTTCCGCGACAATGTGTTGTGGCAGGACGGCGCTATCGGCGCCCTGCTGGATTTCTACAATGCCTGCCTGGACCGGCCGGAATACGACCTGGCAGTGACGCTCAATGACTGGTGTGTGGATGCCAAGGGCATGCCCCTGGCGCAGGCCCAGCAGGCACTGCTGACGGGCTACCAGCAGGCCGGCGGCCGGTACCAGCCAACGCTGCTGCCACTGGCGCTGGCGGTGGCGGCTCTGCGTTTCTGGCTATCGCGCCTGGCCGGGCCGGTGGCCACGGACAGCGAAGGGCAGGGCAGCAAGGACCCGCAGGAATTCGCGCGCATTTTCCAGCAGCGGCTGGCCGCGTTGCCGGGCTGATCAACTGCCGGCCAGAATCATCTGGTTGAGATGCGTCAGGTAATCCTGCTCCCGCCACAGCCAGGGGTACTCCGGGCAGGCAGCGGTGGCCGGCGTCATCACCGTGACGCCCTGGGTGGCAGCATTAACCACCATGGTTTCTTGCAGATCCCCCCAACCCGGGGGCATGCGGCGCAGATGATGTGGCACTTGTACAAAGCCACCGCCCAGCACCGGCTCCAGCCGCCGCAAGCGGGTAAAGGCCAGGCGCCGCTGCAGCTGATCTTCCAGGCGCCGCTCCCAGTGGCTGCCACTGGCTTCCAGCAACAGGTGCTTGACCGGGCTGGACAGCCGCGACAGCATGCCCGGCAACGGCACCGCCTCGCCACTGGCCAGCCGATAGCGGGGGTCATCATCCAGCCACAGGCTGAAGTCGAGGAAATCCAGCTCACTGGTATCGCGCTCACGCAGCTGCTCACTGAGCGCCACCGTGGTGCTCAAGCCGTAGTTCAGGGATGGAAACAGGGCGCGCAGGGCGCGCGGTACATCCAGCAGGTACTGTTCCACTTCCTCACCGGCACGGGGTGACCACTGCCGCGGCAGCGGCCGATCTGGCGCGCGCCGGAAAATGCGCCGGGCAGCGCCATGGGCATAGGGCTGGGCGGGAAACTGGTGACAGAAATCCACCGCCGCCACCTGCGGCAGATAGCCCCAGCCCTCGATCAGCGACAGGGTCTCGCTCCAGACCGCGACAAAATCCGCCGGCCGCCGCACGAAGGAACGGCGCGCGCGGCTGTCATTGATGAACCGGGAGCTGAACCACAGCGTCAGGCCACGCTCGCGGGCCGCCTTGAGCAGGGTCTGCAGGGCCTGGCGGATCTTCACTTCCACCGGCCGGCCGCCGTCCGGCAGCAGTTCGCAGCGATCCAGATGCACACCCTTTTCCGGCGTTGCCACCAGGTGCGGGCAGGGGTCCACCCGCAGGGCATTGAAACCGCGCTGCTGGGTTTCATCCAGCACCCGCTCCAGGGAGGCATACTCTCCCTGACGGCCACGGCGCAGCAGCCAGGACATATCCCAGCAGGCCATGGCCAGCGGTTGTGCGTTCCCCTGCTGCGTCATTCACGCGCCTCATTGATTTCGATCAAGCGCTCCAGCATACCCATTTCGGCGCTGGCCTCAATGGCCGCCGCTGGAGCGGCGCGCGATTGACCCGCCTGGACTCATTCCCAGCCCCGCGCCATGGCGCTAAGATGGCATTATGAAAATGATAATAATGGTGATACTGCTCGGCCCGTTGCTGGCCTGGAGCGCGGAAAAACTGCCGGATTCCTCACCGCCGGACAAGGACACGCCAGAGACCGACGCGGCCCCTGCCGGCCAACCCCTGAAGGGTGAGGAAATGGGTGCCTTTTACCTGCAATCGCCGGTGGAGCTGGATACCAGCGATGAAAAGAAAGGGCTGAATGCGGTATCCAGCGATAACCGCTATCTGGACAACGACAACCAGGACCAGACCCTGCAACGGCAGGCGGAAAGTCTGCGCCCGGCCCCGCTACCCAGCCAGGATGAGCAGCCCAAGGCGCCGCCGCCGACGTTAATGCCGATCCGCGGCCTCTGAGCCGCCCAGGCAGGCGGCAAAGCCATCCACCAGGCTGTCCACCCAGGGCAAATACTGCACCTGCGCCCGATCCCGTCCCAGCGGGTCCAGTCGCTGACGGCGACAGTCCGGACACAGCTTGGTCATCACCCCGGCCCGCGCTTCCGGTTCTTCAATGGCACATTGCACCTGTTGCTTGCGCACCTGCTCGGCCAGCGACACAAAGCGCTGGCTGCCGGGGCCGGCGCCCAATTGCCGGGACACCACCAGCGGCTCGGCCAGTCCCAGCGGGCCGGTGAGATACCCCCAGGGGTTGTGATAACTGAGCCAGGGTCGCTTCGCCCAGGGCTCCAACTGCTGGCGCCACTGCACCTGCCGCGCCGCCAGCGCCTGTACAAAGGCCGCCGGCTGCCCTGGCTGCAGGCCATCCGGGTAGCGCGCCGCCAGCGCCCGGGCCAGCAGTGTCATGTTATGCGGCGACAACCACAGATGGGTATTCAGCGTGGCGCCCTGCGCCCCCTGGACGCCCCCCTCATGGTGGCCGTCGCCGTGCAGACGGATCACGCCGAGCAGCGACAACAGCGCCAGCGAATGACCAGGGCGGCGGGCAATCAGGGGTACCAGCGGCGGCTCCGCCTGGCTGCCCAGCCACACCACCAGATCGGCGCGCTGCACCATCAGCACCTGACGCGGCGACAGCGCCAGGTGGTGGGGGTTCTGATTGGCATCGAGCAGGGTCTGCACCGTGACCGATGGCCCATAAAGACTGCGTAGCAACTTGGCCAGCGGTTCCACGCTGGCCACCATGGTCTGCCCCCAACCCGCCACACTGGCCAGCAACAGACCGCAGAAAATCAGTGCACGCATCACGCACCCCGTGAACCAAAGTAGGCGGCAGTATATCATTGCCCCTTTGGTTTTCGGCGTTTTCCCATGTCAGACCCCCTGATCCGTGTGCAATCGGTGTCCGTGACCCTGGGCGGCAACCCGGTACTGTCCGATATCAACCTGACCCTGACACCGGGACGCATCACCACCCTGATCGGCCCCAATGGTGCCGGCAAGAGCACGCTGGCGCGGCTGGTGCTGGGGCTGGTGACGCCGGACCAGGGCAGCGTCAGCCGGCGCAGGGGCTTGCGGGTGGGCTATATGCCCCAGCACATCAAGATCGACGACAGCCTGCCGCTGACGGTGGATCGCTTCCTGTGGCTGGCCGCCACCGGCCCCACCGCGGCCCGCCGCCAGGCTCTGCAGCGCGCCGGGGTCGCCCACCTGCGCCGGCGCGCCGTGCAGCAATTATCCGGCGGCGAAATGCAGCGGGTCTTGCTGGCCCGCGCGCTGCTACGCAAGCCGGACCTGCTGGTGCTGGACGAACCGGCCCAGGGGGTGGATGTGGCTGGCCAGAACGCGCTGTACGGGCTGCTCACGCAAGTGCGGGACGAACTCGGCTGTGCCATCCTGCTGATTTCCCACGACCTGCATCTGGTGATGGCCGCCACCGATGAGGTGATCTGCCTGCAGCGCCATGTGTGCTGCTCGGGGACGCCGGAATCGGTCAGTCGCGACCCGGCCTACCACGAGCTGTTCGGGCCCCGCGCCGGCACCCCCAACCTGGCGCTCTATACCCATGATCATGATCACGACCATGATCTGCACGGCAATGCCCACCACCACGATTCCCCCCATGCCGCCCCGCACCCCCCGGGAGCCTGCGACCATGATTGAATTGCTGCTGCCCCCCCTGCTGGCCGGCCTGGCCGTGGCGCTGGTGTCCGGCCCCATGGGCGGCTTTGTGGTATGGCGCCGCATGGCCTTCTTTGGTGACACCCTGGCCCACGGCGCGCTGCTGGGGGCCGCCCTGGGGCTGGCCGCCGGCATCAACCTGTATCTGGCGGTGGTGGCGGTGAGCCTGGCGCTGGCAGCAGTACTCACCGGCCTGCTGCACCAGCGCCAATTGGCCAGCGATACCCTGTTGGGCATCGTCGCCCACACCACCCTGGCGCTGGGCGTGATCGCCATCAGTCTGCAGCAGGGCATCCAGGTGGACCTGTTTGCCTATCTGTTCGGCGACCTGCTGGCGGTGGGCTGGCAGGACGCCGCCGCCCTGTGGGTCGGCGCCGTGCTGATTCTGGTGCTACTGGTATGGCAATGGCGTTCCCTGCTGAGCATTACCGTCAGCGAAGAACTGGCGCAGGTGGAAGGCGTGGCAGTGGCACGCACGCGCCTGCTGCTGATGCTGTTGCTGGCACTGCTGATCGCCGGTGCCATCCGTACTGTCGGTGTGCTGCTGATCACTTCGTTGCTGGTGATTCCCGCCGCCAGCGCCCGGCGCCTGACCCATACCCCGGCACAAATGGCGCTGGTGGCCAGCCTGCTGGGCAGCACCGCGGTGGTCTGCGGCCTGGCGGTGAGCTGGTATGCGGACACCCCGGTGGGCCCTTCCATCGTGGTGGCCGCCAGCGGTCTGTTCGTGCTGACCCTGCTGCGTCGCACCCGGTGAGCGCGGGTTGATCCCTTGGCATCCCTGAACCGCCGCATCTGGATGCTGGCCTGGCCGCTGCTGCTGTCCAACCTGACGGCGCCGCTACTGGGGCTGGTGGATACTGCGGTGGTCGGTCATCTGGAGTCGCCACATTACCTGGCGGCGGTGGCACTGGGTGGCAACTTCTTCATGTTTTTGTACTTCTCGTTCAACTTCCTGCGCATGGGCACCACCGGCTTTGCCTCCCAGGCCCTCGGTGGCGGCCACGACACCCGGGTGGTGCTGTTACGCGGACTGCTGCTGGCCGGCGGTTTCGGGCTGTTGCTGGTGCTGCTCTCGCCGCTGCTGCGGGAAGCCGGCCTGTGGCTGCTGGGCGGCAGTGACAAGGTGCAGGGGCTGGCGCGGGACTACATCAGCATCCGCATCCTCGGCGCTCCGGCGGCACTGGCCAACTTTGCCCTGATCGGCTTCGCCATTGGTACCCAGAATACCCGCGTACCCCTGAAGATGACGCTGGTGATGCACAGCAGCAATGCGCTGCTGGATGTGTTGCTGGTGCAGGTCTGGCACTGGGATGTGCGTGGCGTGGCCAGTGCCAGTGCCGCTGCCGAGTACATCGGCCTGGCCGCCGGCCTGTTCTGGCTGCGCCATGCCCTGCGGCCCGCCAAATGGCGCGAAAGCCTGTGGCACCCGGCGGCCTTGTTGTCGCTGATGGCGGTCAATCGCGACCTGTTCATCCGCAGCCTGGCGTTGCTGACCAGTTTCTTTTTCTTTACCGCCCAGGGGGCCCGGCTGGGGGATCCCATACTGGCTGCCAACGCCGTGCTGATTACCTTCCTGTTGCTGCTCAGTAACCTGCTGGACGGCTTCGCCAATGCCGCCGAGGCGTTGGTGGGTGACGCCCAGGGGCGCCGCGACCCGGCCGCCTTTCGCCGCGCAGTGCGCGCCACCGGCCGGTGGACGCTGGGCTGCGCCCTGCTGGCACTGCTGGCCTTTGCCGCTGGCGGCGCCCCGCTGATCCGGCTGCTCACGGATCTGCCCGGCGTGCGCGATACCGCCATCAGCTATTTGCCCTGGATGCTGTTATTGCCGCTCACCGCCAGCGCCGGTTTCTGGCTGGACGGCATCTATGTGGGCGCCACCTGGGGCCACGCCATGCGCAACACCATGCTCGCCTCAGTCGTCATGTTTTTCCTGCTGTGGGCGTTGACCCGCGACTGGGGCAATCATGGCCTGTGGCTGGCCATGAACGGTTTTATGGCCTGCCGCGGTGTGTTGATGGGCGTCGGGCTTTACCGTCGGTGTGATCCGGCCTGACCGGGTGTTCCGGGGCGATGTCCACCTGGGGCTCGTCCTCAGACTGCCCCTTGCCGGCACATCTCTTGTCCAGTTTGTGCAGGTACATGCGTCGATCGGCGCTTTTCAGCATGGCCTCGGCGCCGTCGTAATGATCCGGGCCGGTCTGCATGATCCCCATGCTGATGCTGACACCGGGCAGACGATCTTCCAGCAGCCGGTTGATACGCTGGCAGTAGGTCGCACAGGCCTGCTCTTCGGTACTGTTGGCCAGCACGATGCAGAATTCATCGCCACCATAGCGCACGCAGGTATCCTCGCCGCGGGCGGTTTCCAGCAGAATGCGCCCCAACTCCGCCAGCACCTTGTCACCGTAGGCATGGCCCTTGCGGTCGTTGAGCGCCTTGAAATTGTCCACATCGACAAAGATCAGCGACACCGGTTCGCCACGGCGCTGGGCCGCCTGCAGGGTGCAATGCAATGCCTCGTGCAGATAACGTCGGGTGGTCAGGCCGGTAAGAGCATCGGTGCGCAGCTCGCCGTTGCGCACGGCAACGGTCTCTTCCAGCGCGCGGGCGTATTTCTCGGTACGGTTTTTCACCGCCTCGATTTCCGACAGCATGCTCTGGATATAGGTTTCAAATACCAGCGTGACATCAAAGAAGATCAGCTTGTCCAGCGCCTTGAGCGTGGCGCCGCGCGATTCTTGCGGGCGAATCTCATCGATAATCAGGGTCACCAGCAGGCGCCGTAGCAGGTGCACCGCCGACAGGTAGAAACGGGGCTCGACACCAATGCGCTTGTGTACCAGGCCGATACGCAGACGGTTATTGATGTATTCCATGCCATAGATGCCGCCAAACAGATCCAGAATGTAACGGCGCTGGGCGGACTGCAGGCGGTCAAGGGTATCGGCGTCACCGATCAGGGCGGCGATATCGGGGTTGCTGGTCTGGATATCGTAAAAGGTCTCAACGATCTCATCGACCCGCTGCTCGGCCAGGGGTTTGCAGGCAAGCAACACCTGGACATCCTGCTGGTCAAACTCCAGCAGGCCTTTACGCGCATCGATATCGATTTCCGTGATGCGCATCTGTTCCAGCAAGGTTTTCATTGCCGCTTGCATTACCCCTCCCTGCACACTCATGTGTGGGCAATCCGACATGGGCGGCCTCTAGACTTCTTCCCCTGAAGTCTGGCGATAGTTCTCCCTCTTTCATCATACGCGGCAGATACATTTCGGCCACAACAAAACACACACAAATAACATTCCATAACCTTAATACTGACGGGTGGTCGCCATAGCCCCGCCAGCTGTATAAAAAAAATCACATATCGACGCTCAGAAACGACAACGCCCCGCAAAAACGGGGCGCGTGACAGAAAACAGTGTGTTTTAAAATGGCGGCAACGGTGCCATCAATGCACGATCCGCTGCGCCGCCTTGGCGCAAAAGCGATGGCGCGATTCACCGCCATGCTGACGCAGCCAGGCCATGCAGGCACCATAATTCTTGTGGCTTTGCACTTGCAGACGCTGATCGGTCGCCACCACCGAATAGGTGTGGGTGAGCGGCAAGCGGCCGGTTCGGTCCCAGCTGTTGAAACGCTGATTGCCCAGCGCACAGGTATAACTGGTGCTATAGGTAAAGCCCCGTGCGGCGCGGGTGAGATGGCTGTAGATCTGCCATTTTCCCTGACGCCCCAGGATCACCTCGCGTTTGCAGGCCTTGAGGTCGGCAATCGCGTCATCCTGGAAAAACACCACCTGATTGTAGGTAGTGCCATCCAGATCAAAACGCCCGACCAGGTAAACCTTGTCCCCGGGTTCCGCCTGCACCGGCACGGTAGCCATCGTTGCCAGAACCAGCAGTCCGGCCGTCAACGCACGCCTCATCACACCCCACTTTTCCATGCTTATTGTTGCAAGCATGGTAGGGGGTACGAACCATGAGCGCCAGCCGGGGCCGACAGGCGTCGGCCAGCGCCGAACGAATGCCCGATAACAAAAACGCCCGGCAGGAAATGCCGGGCGCCAGGGGATGATGCAGCCATCACGGGCCGGGTTATTTCTTTTTGCCGCCGGGCATGATGAATTTCATCAGCGTCATGAACCACATCAGCTGGCCCGGGTCGCCTTCGATCCTGATATCGCCGGCCTGCATGCCCTCCATGAAGGCCATCTGGTTCTTGCCCGCCACCATCAGGGTATGGAAGGCATAATTGGCATCGCGAAAATTCAGTGTCACGCTGGGGCCGGAATGAATGCCTCGGTAAACCGAGACCTTGCCCGGCGTAAAGTGGAAACAGCGGGCCGGCTTACCGGCGAAGGTGCGCCACTGCATGATCACGTTGCGGTTTTCCAGCTGCTTGCGAAAGCCTGCATTGCGCCAGGCCAGCCAGCGCAGGCGCCAGCCGAGGATCAGCAGTACCAGAGCAAATCTCATGTGGACCTTCCCCTGCGTGTCGAAAGACCCGGGATCAAGCCCGGGTTCGGCCACCTTACGGCATGATGGCCGGCAATTCCTTGTTGAGTTTCATCTTTTCCTTGACCGCCTCGCCGGTCAGGGCATAGCCCTGCAGGCTGCCATCCTTACCGTGGAACAGGGCCTTGACGGTATTGCCGTCTTCTTCCACCTGCCAGTCACCGTTTTCCGGCTCGGCGGGCGGGCATACCACCACCGGGCAGGCCGGCGTCTTGATGGTCACCGGCATCACCCCGTAGCTCACCTCGGTGGTGTCGCCGGCCAGGGTCTTGGCCAGGGCGCGGGCGCTGGCCATCAGCGGCAGCACGTAGGGCAGCACATGGCCCTGCACTTCGGCGCAGTCGCCCAGTGCATAGATATCATCGGCGCTGGTCTGCAGGGTACGGTCGGTGATGATGCCACGGTTGGTAGCCAGACCGGCTTCCTTGGCCATGTCGATGCGCGGGCGCAGGCCAATGGCCGACAGCACCACATCGGACTCGATACGGCTGCCATCGGACAGCTCGGTGACCAGCTGGTTATTGTCACCGTGATGGACCGCCTGAGCCAGCGGGCCGAAGTGGAATGTCACCCCCAGCTCCTGCAGGCCACGGCCCACCGCTGCGGAGGCCGGCTGCGGCAGCAGCAGCGGCAGGCAGCGGCCCTGCGGCTCGACCAGCTCGACCTGGTAACCGCCATTGGACAGATCATTGGCAAACTCGCAACCGATCAGGCCACCACCCAGGATAGTCACCTTTTTGGCGCCCTTGAGCGCGGTGCGAAACTTGCCATAGTCCATCAGATCATTGACCGAGAAGATCTCGCCCACCGCGTCGCCTTCCAGCGGCGGCGTCCAGGTATCGGCGCCCAGCGCCAGTACCAGCTTGCTGTAGTCGAGATGATCGTCGGGCAGCAGCACGCGCTTGCCGGTGGCATCGATTTCCGCCACATGCAGATCGGTGCGCACCTCCACGTTGAACTGCTCCGCCACCTGCTCGGGGGTGGCCAGGCACAGGTCATCAGCGGTCTTTTCCTTGGTGAACCCGGCAGACAGCATGGGCTTGGAGTAGTTACGGCCATCGTCGGCGGTCAGCATGACCACCGGCGTTTCCTTATCCAGCTTGCGGAACTCTTTAACCGTGTTGAAGCCGGCCAGGCCGGTACCGATGATGACGATGGGGTGCATCAGCAATCCTCTTTGCAATGAATGGGCGGACAAGGGCGCGGTGGGATCAGATTTCTACCATCTCGAAATCATCTTTACCCACGCCGCAGTCCGGGCAGACCCAGTCTTCCGGCACGTCGTCCCAGGCGGTGCCCGGCGCAATACCTTCATCGGGCAGACCTTCGGCCTCGTCATAGATAAAACCACAAACCACACATTCCCACTTCTTCATCATCAACCTCTCGGGATATAAGTAAGCACTTGCTTACAAGCTGCTTGATACAGGGTGTCTCTCGGGGTGCGTTAACCTATCGGTGCAGGCCCCAAAAATCAATGACATTGGCTACTGGCATGGCCGGCCCGCCGGCGGCCTGCGCCCACTATTAACGGCCTTGCCCTCGCCCGGCTGTTGCGCCATAGTCCTGCCGCCCACGATGTTGAGAGAGCTATGCTGCCTGCCGCCCTGCATCCTGACAACCTCTGGCGCCCGCTGGATCAGCGCGTGCTGCCTGCGCTGCTGCGCGACTGGATGGCCGACCCCGGCTCGTTGACCGCACGCCTGCAACGTCACGGCCGCTTCCGGGTGGCTCCCGGCTACCATGGCATCAACGTGCCGGATCACAGCGAGCAGCAACTGCTGCACCTGCCAGCGCGCCAGCGCGCCCTGATTCGCGAGGTGACCCTGCTGCTGGACGACACCCCGGTGGTCACTGCCCGCAGCGTGCTGCCTTTAACCAGCCTGCGCGGTGCCAACCGCATCCTCGCCAACATGGGCAGCCGCTCCCTGGGCAGCGAGCTGTACCGGCGGCCGCAGGCACAGCGCGACCAGGTCTGGGTCCGTTTCGGCTGCCCGCCGCATGGCAACACGCCCTGCTGGGGCCGCCAGTCGCGCTTTCTCAAGCGCCAACGCCCGTTGCTGGTGGCGGAATACTTTTTGCCGGCCCTGTGGGAAAAAATCGGCGCCACCCCATGAGTTGAATGCGCTGGCATTCCCCCCGACAATGTGGACGCCCCCGACAACCGGACGTCCCATGTTTGCCTTCGTTGAACAACGCTACCCGGCCCTCTGGCCCTATATCCAGCTGATGCGCCTGGACCGGCCCATCGGCACCCTGCTACTGATGTGGCCCACCCTGTGGGCGGTGTGGATTGCCGGCGCGGGCACCCCCAGCCTGAAGACCGTGATCATTTTTGTGCTTGGCGTGATCCTGATGCGTGCCGCCGGCTGCGTGATCAATGATTTTGCCGATCGTGATTTCGATGGCGATGTGGAGCGCACCAAGGGGCGCCCGCTGGCCACCGGCGCGCTGACCAGCAAGCAGGCGCTGTTGCTGTTCGCCGGCCTCGGGCTGGCCGCCTTTGTGTTGGTGCTGTTCCTCAACCGACTGACTTTCTGGCTATCGTTCGGCGGCCTGGGACTGGCGGTGCTGTACCCGTTCACCAAACGCTTTACCTTTATGCCACAGCTGTTTCTGGGCGCCGCCTTCAGCTGGGCGATTCCCATGGCGTTTGCCGCGGAAACCAATGCGGTACCGGAAATCGCCTGGCTGCTGTATGTGGCCAATGTGGTATGGACGGTGGCCTACGATACCGAATACGCCATGTGCGACCGGGAAGACGACCTGAAGCTGGGCATCAAGAGCACCGCGATCCTGTTTGGCGACGCCGACCGACTGATGATTGCGGTGCTACAGGGGCTGACCCTGCTGGCGCTGGTGATGGTCGGTCATCGTCTGGCCTTCAGCTGGCCCTGGTACGCCGGGCTGGCGGGTATGGCGGGCACCTTCCTGTTTCAGCACTCGCTGATTCGCTACCGGGAGCGCTGGCCCAGCTTCTTTGCCTTCCTCAACAATCACTGGAGCGGTGCCTTCGTCTTTATCGGGTTGTACTTCCAGTACTTTCTGTAAAAGCGGCGCACGGGCGCGCCGCCGGCCGCCCTGGCCGTCTGCCAAACCGGGGCTTGCAAAACCTTGCCGTTCAGCCCAACTTGTCATTTGCATGTCATAAAAAGGCAATCTAATGGGAGCTGTTGAATAGACAGGCAAGGAAGGAAAGCCATGTCCCGAAACCGGATTCTGATTGTTGATGATGAGCCCGCCATCCGCGAAATGGTGGCTGTCGCCCTGGAGCTGGCGGATTTTGATGTCATGGAGGCGGAAAACGCCCAGCGCGCCCACGAACTGATCGTCGACGAGCGCCCGGACCTGGTGTTGCTCGACTGGATGCTGCCCCAGGTCACCGGCATTGAACTGGCCCGTCGCCTCAAGCGTGATGAAAGTACCAGCGAAGTACCGATCATCATGCTCACCGCCAAGAGCGAAGAGGACAACAAGATCCAGGGGCTGGACGTGGGTGCCGATGACTATGTC
>JAWVWY010000021.1:0-28697 GCA_033723495.1 Alcanivorax sp.
AGGACACGCTCGCGAATATCGTCCACTGAACCAACGCCAGCAATACGTACATAGCAGGGGGCATTCTCACCCTTACCAGCCTGCTGCTGGTAGAAATCCACCAAGGGGCGAGTCTGGGATTGGTAAACTTCGAGGCGCTTACGCACTGTTTCTTCCTTGTCGTCATCACGCTGGACCAGAGCGTCACCGCTTTCATCGTCCTTGCCCTCTTCCTTGGGCGGATTATATTTCACGTGATAAACGCGACCGGAAGCCGGATGCACACGGCGGCCGCTGAGACGCTCGATGATTTCTTCATCATCAACGTCAATTTCCACTACATAGTCGATATTGATGCCCTGGTCGACCAGGGCCTGAGCCTGAGGAATGGTTCGCGGAAAACCATCGAACAGGAAGCCGTTGGCACAATCGTCTTCGCCAATACGTTCCTTGACCAAACCCAGAATGATGTCATCAGAGACCAAACCGCCGGCGTCCATCACCTTTTTGGCCTCCAGGCCAAGAGGGGTGCCTGCTTTTACCGCAGCGCGCAGCATATCACCGGTGGAAATCTGAGGAATATTGAACTGTTCCTTGATGAACTGCGCCTGGGTGCCCTTGCCCGCACCGGGGGCACCAAGCAGGATGACACGCATAGGATTCTCCATCTTACCATCGTCGGAAGAGGCGCCAGGGGCCTCCGAGGGGGGGAACTTTACCCTGAGGCCCCTCGCATAACAAGGGATAGGCCCTTTGCCCCAGGTCCAGTCTAATGCCGAAATCCGGGGCCGGAAGAGCCCAGTTCCAGCTGCAAAGGCTGTTTTTGCGGCAGATTTACAGCCCTGGAAGGCGCCACCTGACCGGCCTGATCCACCGTGGCTCCCGGAGCCGGCGTGTAGCGCGCTCCCATCACCAGCGGCACATCTGCGGCCGGGTAGGCCTGCAGCCAGTCTGAAGGTTGCAGGGTGACCGTGACAGGAAACTCGCGCACGACCACGCGTTTGGCCGCCAGCGGCTGGCCAGTCGCGCCTTTCTGTCGCAGGAAAACAAAGAGGGTCCCGCCGGTCCCTTCCCCAGCCGCAGTTACCCTGGCCCGCAACCCCATGAATCGCTGCTGCGCAGCCAGTTGGTCACGGCTGTGCTGCAGCCCCTTGCGCAACAGATCCGCTGTCTCCCCATGGCCATGACGTCTCAACAGGGCTGTCCAGGCCTGTACCGCCAGCGGATAGCGTCCGGCCCGATCCGCCGACATGGCCAGCAGCATCCAGGCGCCATCATGGTCCGGCTGGCGACTGAGCACCCAGTCAATCTGCGCCTTGGCGTCATCGGTAAGCGCCCCCCTGGCCTGCCGTACCAGGGCACGGGCCAGCAGCAGATGCATGGCAGGTTCCTCCGGTGCCAGGGTCAGTGCCTTGCGAGCCGCCTGTTCGCTTTGCGCAGGCGCGCCCAGCTGATCATAGAGCGTGCCCAGGGCATACCAGCCCATGGCAGAGGGATGCCGGGCCAGTTCCCGCTGCAGCACCCTCACCAGGGCTCCCACCGGCACCTCCGCCGCGGCCTGACTGGGGGTTTGCCCGGCGATGATGTCGCGGGCAACCTGCCGATACTGATGCTCCTGGCTGAGCCAGGGGCCGGTTTGCGCGTTATAACCAAAAAAACCGTAACCCAGGGCAGCCAGCGACACTGCGGTGACAGGAATCGCCACCGCCCAGCCGCGCCCCGCCCCATGACGGCGCGACTCGCCACGCCACAAGCCGATCAGTACCAGCATGGCCACAATCAGCAGGCCGCCACTCAGCCACCAGATCATTGCCACTCTCCGTCGTCCACGTTACGACTGGCCCGACGGATCAACAGCACGATCACTACCGCTCCGATCAGGAACACCAGCCCGGGTCCCACCCAGAGTATCGCTGTGCGGGCATTGACCGGCGGTTTATAGGTAACAAAATTCCCGTAACGATCGACAAAATACTGGATGATTTGCTGATCACTCTTGCCCTGCAGAATCATCTTCTGCACCCGGTCACGCATATCTGCGGCAATATCAGCCTCTGAATCGGCGATACTCTGGTTCTGGCATTTGGGGCAACGCAGCTCATCGGTGAGTTTGTGAAAACGGGCTTCCTGCGCGGGGGTATCAAACTGATATACATCAATCGCAGCCAGGGCCGGTGACAGCAGCGTCATCAGCAACAGAACTCGCAACCACATTCAGGGCATCCTCCAGGTACCGGCTGGCACCTTCGGCAGAATTTTTTCCTTCCAGACCCGCTCATCCAGGTTACCGGCATGGCGCAGCACGATGTGCCCTCGAGGGTTGATCAGGAACGTTTCCGGCGCACCGTACACCCCCAGGTCCAGGCCCAGTTGACCGTCACTGTCCATGACTACCTGCCGGTAGGGGTTGCCGCGATTGGCCAGATAGTCACGTGCCGAATCCGGGTCATCCTTGTAATCCACCCCGATCACCGGCACGCCCCGGGCTGCCAGCGACATCAGGTATGGGTGCTCCAGGTGGCAGGTGGGACACCAGGTCGCCCACACATTCAGCAACTGCCAGCGGCCTTTCAACAGGGCATTGGTATAGTGCTTTTCATCAAGCAGTGACGGCAGGGAAAAGGCCGGTACCGGCTTGCCAACCATGGCGGAGGGCAGTTTGTGAGGATCATGCCCCAGACCGCTGGCCAACAGAATGGCCAGCGCCATAAATAAAGCCAGAGGCAGGAATACCCACAGCGACCGTGTCTTCATGATTGGCGTCTCCGGAATACCTGACGGTAACGTCGGTCAGACAAGGCCAGCGCGCCACCAAACGCCATCACCAGTGCTCCCAGCCACAACCAGCGGACGCCGGGTTTGTAGTAGATTCTCACTGCCCAGGCGCCCTGCTCGCTGTTATCCAGCGGTTCCCCCAATGCCACATAGAGGTCACGCAGCAGACCGGGATCAATGGCCGCCTCGGTCATTACCTGGCGAGACGCGCGATAGGTGCGCTTTTCCGGCGTCATGACAGCTTGCGGCTGGCCATCCCTGGAGACCGCAAAATGGCCACGCACGGCGTCATAGTTGGGGCCGCGGTAGGAATCCAGTGTTTCAAAACGGAACTGGTAGCCGCCCACGCTGGCCGTATCCCCCGGCGCCATGCGCAGATCCCTTTCCTGCTGATGAAAACTCACCAGGGTCACGCCGGCAATAACCAGGGCCAGCCCACAATGGGCAAACACCATGCCCCAGTAACTGCGACCCAGCCGGGTCAAGCCCTGCCGGAGGCCTAGCTGATAAGACAGCGCACGACGGATCACATCGTCAAGGTGGGCCAGTACCAGATATACCGCCAGCACAATCGCCACGCTGCCGATCCAGGGAATGTCACCCGGCATGCGGCTAAGCAGTACACCGACAACCGCTGCCGTCGGCAATAGCACACCGATGCGGCGCAGTAGCGGTTTGCCATCCTGCCGCTTCCAGTTACTGAACACTCCGGGCACCAGTAACAGCACCAGCAGCACCGCCAACGGCACAAAGAAGGTATTAAAGTAGGGACTGCGGATCGATACCTTCATATCCAGCGCTTCACCGACCAGCGGAAACAGGGTGCCCATCAGCACCACCGCCGCCGCCGTCAAGAGCACCAGGTTATTGCCAAGCAACAGGCTTTCCCGGGACAGCGCCTTGAAACCGCTGTTGCCACGCAGGGCGGAGCCGCGCAGCGCAAACAGTGTAAAGGCCCCACCGGCCACCACACACAGAAAGATCAGGATGAACAGGCCGCGCCGGGGGTCGTTGGCGAAAGCATGTACCGACGTCAGTACGCCGGAACGGACCAGAAACGTCCCCAGCAAGCTGAGTGAAAAAGTAATGATGGCCAGGAACACGGTCCAGGCTCGAAACAGGTTACGCTTTTCGGTCACCGCCAGGGAATGTATCAGCGCCGTGCCGGCCAGCCAGGGCATCAGGGAGGCGTTTTCCACCGGGTCCCAGAACCACCAGCCCCCCCAGCCGAGTTCGTAGTAGGCCCACCAGGAACCCAGCGCGATCCCCACGGTCAGAAAGCACCAGGCCACCGTCGTCCAGGGTCGCGCCCAACGGGCCCAGGCCGGATCCAGGTCTCCCTTGAGCAAACCTGCCACGGCAAAGGCAAAGGCCACCGAAAAGCCCACATAACCCATATAGAGCATGGGCGGGTGCACAATCAGCCCCGGATCCTGCAGCAACGGATTAAGATCTGCCCCTTCCATTGGAAACCAGGGCAGGTCCCGCGCAAAGGGGTTGGAGGTAAACAACATAAAACAGAGAAAGCCGACCGCCACCATGCCCATTACGGATAGCACCCGCACCACCAGCGCCAGCGGCACCTGCCGGCTTAGCAGCCCAACCATGGCCGCCCAGCCGGACAGCATCCAGCCCCACAGCAGCAAGGACCCCTCATGACCACCCCAGATCGCCGCCAGACGATAGCCCAACGGCAAGGCGGAGTTGCTGTGATGGGCCACATAGGTCACCGAGAAATCATTACTGTAAAAGCAGTAACCCAGTGCCAGCAGCGCCACAGTCATGGCCAGCCACTGCAGCCAGGCCAGCGGTCGGGCGTAACATTGCCAGGCAGGAATATTGCGGTATACCCCGATCAACGGGAAAACCGCCAGGCAGAGTGCGGCCGCCAGGGCCAGCCACAGAGAGAGATGTCCGATTTCCGCTGCCACGGCGACTCCTCACGGTCCGTTGAAGGCAGAACTGCGGCCGCGTCTGGAACCGGCAACCGCGCCGATAGCATCGGCAGATGGCCAGCTAATTGCAAGTGCCCGCTTTCACGCCGTGATCAGCCAACATACGCTAACGATGGGGTGTCTGAAGTGTCCGTTTATCGGTCATTTTCGGTAAAGCGTCCGCCACGACATATTTTGAGACGCTTGCCATTCGTGCCGGAGGAACAGCCTTTGCTACCATGGATGAATAAATGACATTTGGTCACCTTCCTGTCGATAAGATGTCACAAATCATCCATATACTCAGAATGCGCCGTTACGGCCTGTATGGAGTAAAACCTTGAGTGCTACAACACTGGAACAAAAATCCGCTTATTCACGCGATGACCTGTTGGCCTGCGCCCACGGCGAGCTATTCGGCCCCGGCAATGCCCGCCTGCCACTGCCCAATATGCTGATGATGGATCGCATTACCCGAATCAGCGATGAAGGCGGCAAATATGGCAAAGGTGAAATCATCGCCGAGCTGGATATTCATCCTGACCTGTGGTTTTTCCAGTGTCACTTTGAAAGCGACCCGGTCATGCCGGGTTGCCTGGGGCTCGATGCCACCTGGCAGCTTCTGGGCTTTTTCCTCGGCTGGCTGGGCAACCCCGGCAAGGGCCGGGCACTGGGCGTCGGTCAGGTCAAGTTCTCGGGCCAGGTACTGCCCAGCGCCCAAAAAATCACCTACCGTCTGGATGTAAAACGGGTAATCACCCGCAAATTGATTCTCGGTATTGCCGACGCCACTGTCAGTGTCGACGGCAGGGATATTTACAGTGCCGATGACCTTCGGGTTGGACTGTTTACCTCAACCGACGGGTTTTAGGAGTACATCATGCGACGCGTCGTCATTACCGGTATGGGCATCGTCTCCTGTCTTGGCAACGATACCGACACCGTTACCCGCTCACTGCGTGAAGGCCTCTCCGGTATCCGTTTCAAGGAGGAATACCGGGAAATGGGCATGCGCAGCCAGATTGCCGGCACCCCGGAGATCCAGCTCGATGAGCTGATTGACCGCAAGCCCCGTCGTTTCATGGGCGATGCCGCCGCCTATGCCTATGTGGCCATGCAACAAGCCATTACGGATGCCGGCCTGGAAGAGCACGAAGTCAGCAACGAACGCACCGGGCTGATTGCCGGCTCCGGCGGCCATTCTTCCGAAAACCAGGTCGCCGCGGCAGATATCGCACGCAGCCGCGGCGTCAAACGGGTCGGCCCCTATATGGTGCCGCGGGTCATGGCGTCCACGGTCTCCGCCTGTCTGGCCACGCCCTTCCATATCAAGGGCCTCAACTACTCCATTGCTTCTGCCTGCGCCACCAGCGCCCACTGTATCGGCAATGCGGTGGAGCAGATCCAGCTGGGCAAGCAGGATGTGATCTTTGCCGGTGGCGGCGAGGAAGAGCACTGGACATTGAGCTGCCTGTTCGATGGCATGGGCGCCCTCTCCAGCAAATACAATGACAGCCCGGAGACTGCCTCACGGGCCTACGATGCCACCCGTGACGGCTTTGTCATCGCCGGCGGCGGCGGCATGGTGGTGCTGGAAGAACTGGAACACGCCAAGGCCCGCGGCGCGAAAATCTATGCCGAAGTGATTGGTTATGGTGCTACCAGTGATGGTCACGATATGGTCGCCCCCAGTGGCGAAGGCGCGGCTCGCTGCATGCGCCAGGCGCTGGCCACGGTGGACGGTGATGTGGACTACATCAATGCCCATGGCACCAGCACCCCGGTCGGTGATGTGGCCGAACTGAAAGCGATACGTGAAGTGTTTGGCCAGCGCACCCCGGATATCGGCTCCACCAAGAGCCTGTCCGGCCACAGCCTGGGGGCCGCCGGCGTCCATGAAGCCATTTACTCGCTGCTGATGATGCAGCATGACTTTACTGCCATCAGCGCCAATATTCATGAGCTTGATGAGCAAGCCGCAGGCCTGCCGGTGCTGGTGTCCGGCAAGGATAAAGGCCCCTCCACGGTGCTGAGCAACAGCTTTGGTTTTGGTGGCACCAATGCCAGCCTGGTGTTGCGAAAGTTTGAGGCCTGAAGGCCGTCGCTAGTGCCAGAAACCAAAAAGCCCCGGCGATTGCCGGGGCTTTTTTTTGTGAGCGGGAATGGTCTAGAAGCGATGCTCCATGCCAACACCCGCCACGGCAAAGGTACGGTCGCCATCGAACTCCTGATGGGAACCGTACAGATAGGCCTTGGTCTGCTTGCCCAGCATGTAATCCGCACCCAGGCTGTACTGGGTCAGTTTGGCGTTATCGACTTCCTTGGGATCGGTTTCACCATACTGCGCCTTCAACTTGAGCGCCCCCAGGGGTAGGCCGGCGCTCACCAGCCAGGAACGCTCTTTTTCCTTGTTGCCATTGATAATGTCCTGGGTGGATTCAGCTTGCTGCAGCAGCACCCCCACTTCGATCACATCCAGATCGGCACTACCCATCAAGCGGATAATGTCTGACGGCGCCCCCAGAGCCACAGGAGACAGCGGAGACAGACGCACAGCGCTCATATCCACACCGTTCTGCAGGGTATCCGCATAGTTGTTGTGATCGTAGGCGAGCCCCGCCTTGAAGGCATCCATATCCAGCACCACAGACGTGGAGAAGCTATCGAACAGCTCGGTGTTCTGAACACCACTGCCATTGACGTCATTTTGCTCCGGCACCACGGTAGAAACATTAAAGGTCAACATGTTGGCAATTTGGGGCGTGCTGTAGGCAAGCATGTTGTCAGCACGCCATTCACCGGCCATCAAATTGAAGATATCGGCATAGAGCTGGTCGTGAAACTGATCAACACTGTCACCCATCTCGCGCAGCGGCGTATCAAAACGCCCCGCCTTGAGGGTACCAAAGCCGCCCTTTAGCCCCAGAAAGCTGTTACGGGCAATGAAGGTATCCGTGGTAAAGGTGCCGTTTGTGTTAAGTGCGTTTACCTTTCCATTATCAACAGCGGTCTCATACTCCAGCTGATAGATAACCTGCAGGTCGCCGACATCCAGGTCAGCAGCCCCGCGCACACCCAGGTAAGACTCGTTGGAATTCAGTTGCCACTGATGCTGGTCACTGTTCAGCCCAGTCCAGTTGACCACTGTTCCATTAGGTTCGACCTTGTCCAGTGAAAGGTTGATTTTACCGTACAGCTCGGTGTGGGCCACAGCCAGCCCCGGTGCCGCCAGTGAAGCGCTAACCGCGATCGCAAGCAATGATCTCTTCATTTAGATTCTCCCTGAATCCTTTTCTTTATGTCCAAAAAATGACAGCAACGCTGTCCGTTACAACTATATGACTTAAAAAGCGCGTTTCAAGCGTCTGTATTTATTTTGTTAAACCTTGCCGGCTGATCCGGGCTTGTCATCAGCCCTGCTTTATCATTATTCGGCGGCATGACGGTCATTGTCTGCCGCGGAAACACTACACGCTTTGACATGCGACGTAATATTTAAAGGAAGAGGATGACTTATGAAGAAGGGAACTCTGCTTGCTGTGCCCTTGGTGCTGGCCATCAGTGGTCAGGCTGGTGCGCATGAGAACGGCCCGGCAGGCTACTGGATCGACAGCCAGGGCCAGCCCGTTATGGACCGTAACGGCAATTGCATTCGCACCGGCACCTGGAACGCCGACAGCAAGGCCCCCGCCGGCTGCGGTGACCAGGAATTCCAGAGTCTGCGCCATATTTCCATGGCAGCCGGCACCACCTTTGAATTCGACAGTGCCAGGCTGAAAAATAAAGGCCGCCAGCAGCTGGATGACATCGCTGACAAGGTCGGGCGCCTCGGTGACCGAGTGACGGCGATTGAAGTTGATGGCTTTACGGATAACAGTGGCCCGGCGCAATACAACATGAATCTGTCGAAACAACGAGCCCGGTCTGTCAGCGACTATCTGGTATCCAGAGGAGTCGACCGCGACAAGATCCAGACCCGCGGTTATGGCGAAACGCACCCGGTTGCGGATAATGGCAGCAAGGCGGGCCGGGAGCGCAATCGGCGAGTCGAAATTCGCGTGCGGGGAAATTACTGATTACACGCAACCCATAGTTATTCGGCCCGCCACGCTCGCTGGCGGGCCAATTATGATTCGCCAGCGCGGTCAGCGCCCCTGCTCTGTGACAGCCTAATGGCATGTCACCGCTATCAAGGTGATCAGGTATTGCTTACCGTTTCTGCGGTAAACGCCCTTATTTGAAAAATAAAAAAGCCCGCCATAAGGCGGGCAGCTGTCACTTGCGTCGAGGAATTGCTTGGTCGGGGAAGGCTGACCTTCCCCTCCCTTATTATTGTTTAGAACTTGTGTTCCAGACCTACACCGAAGATGGTGGTCTTGGCGTCGGCCAGGTCCAGCTTGCGACGAGTGCCATAAGCGAAGACTTTGCTGGTTTTGGCCAGCTTGTAGTCAGCACCCAGGCTGTACTGAGTGGCTTTTTCACCGCTCAGGTCAGCTTTGGTCTGGCCGTATTCAGCCTT
This sequence comes from Alcanivorax sp., assembly GCA_033723495.1. Classification (GTDB taxonomy): domain Bacteria; phylum Pseudomonadota; class Gammaproteobacteria; order Pseudomonadales; family Alcanivoracaceae; genus Alcanivorax. Next base: position 9,208 of record JAWVWY010000021.1, read on the forward strand.
CAGCTTGACGCGCTGAATCTTGAAGGCACCGCTCACCAGTACAGAGGTGTCTTTGCCATCGCCGTTGGACTCTTTGGCCATCTGGTACAGAGCGCCCAGCTCCAGGTTGCCCGGCTTCACGCCAGCGGCCACACGGGTGATGTTCAGCTGGTCGTCGCCAGTGCTGTCCAGGAAGCCCTTGGCGGCGATATCGCTGTCATGGGAAACCGCAGCGTAGAACATGTCCTTCTCCAGTACCGCGGAGATGGAAGAGCTGTCAGCCAAGCCATTCTGGGTATCACCGTTGTTGGTCACGGTGCCTTCGCCCGGAATAAAGGCCAGGTTCAGGGTAACCAGATCACCCAGCTTCGGGGTGCTGTACTGCACGATGTTGGACAGACGGTTTTCACCAGCCATGATCTTGCCCAGGTCACCCTGCAGGTCGTTGAATTGGTCAATTTTGCCCTGGGCTGACTTGGTCGGGGTGTCGAAACGACCCGCCTTGATGGTACCGAAAGAACCCTGCAGGCCACCGAATACGTTACGCTGACCCAGAGTGTCGCCGGTCGGGCCGTCCACGTGAACTTCGAACTCAGCCTGGTAGATGGCTTTCAGGTTGGCAACGTCCAGATCGTAGCTGCCCTTAACACCAACACGGGAAGCATTGCTGTCCAGTTTCCACACCTTGTCGCTAGTCGCGGCGGTGTCAGTCTTAAAGTGATCCAGGGTAATGTTTACTTTACCGTAGACAACCGGGCTGTCGGCCAGAGCCAGACCAGGCATGGCCACAGCGGCCCCCACAGCAATCGCAAGCAAATTCTTTTTCATTCCAACACTCCTTCAATCAGGCATTCATGTGTGCAAAGCAACAGCAAGAGTGAGGCCCCAGTACGCAAGTGAGGCTTCGTAACTGCTTGGTGGCGCAGTATGGAGAGGGGTAATGACGAAAAAGTTGCTCTTATGTGAACTTTTTGTTGCAGCGGAACCGGAGACAGCCAGCCACGGTCACTGTGCAGTTTTTTTCGCTATCTGCCAGGCCGCCTCCAGCGCCTGCGCATCCAGCGATTCCAGCCCGGAGGGGCTGGCTTCTTCCATGCTCCGAAAACGACGCTCGAATTTTCCCGAAGCCCGGCGCAGGGCCTGTTCCGGGTCAATGTTCAGATGCCGGGACAGGTTGATCAGGGTAAAGAAGACATCGCCCAGCTCATCTTCAATGGCGTCATGCTCACCCTCAGCCAATGCCTGATCGAGCTCAGCCAGCTCCAGATCCACCTGTTCGCGAACCGGTCCGGCCTGCGGCCAATCGAAGCCCACCTTGGCGGCCTTTTTCTGCAACTTGGCCGCTCGCTGCAGGGCCGGCAGGCCCGCGGGCACACCATCCAGGGCACTGTCATGTTCGCGCCCCTTGCGTGCCCGCTCCTCGGCCTTGATCACCTCCCAGTTGGCCTTTACAGCCTGCTCGTCCTCGGCAGGCTGGTCAGCGAACACATGGGGATGGCGCCGCACCATCTTGGCGTTGAGTGTCTCGACCACGTCATTGAAGTCGAAAAGCTCCTGCTCCTGCGCCATCCGGGCATGAAACACCACCTGCAACAACAGATCACCCAGCTCCTCACGCAGCTCCGGGTAATCCCTCCGGGCTATGGCCTCGGCCACCTCGAAGGCTTCCTCCACGGTATAGGGCGCGATAGTATCGAAGGTCTGCTTGATATCCCAGGGGCAGCCGGACTGCGGATCGCGCAGGCGGGCCATGATGGACAACAGGGTTTCGATGTTAGACATGCTTTTCTCTGTTGGTGGCGGCCATGCTTGTGCAGATAGCGCGCCGAAATTACTGAATAATTAATAATGAATAGTTAATAACGACAACCAACAGCCACTCTCGCGAGAGTCGTGCCCCCGTTATTAATGATTAACTCTTAATTATTCATTTTCATTTCTTGTAGCGCCGCACCTCAAGTACCCCTTTGAGCTGGTCCATCTTGGCCAGCACCTTGCCCAGGTTGCCGAGGCTGGCAATTTCCAGGGTCAGCAGCATAGTGGCGGTGTTGTCGTCCTGATGGGACTGGGTATGGACTGCGGTTACGTTGACCTTTTCATTGGCCAGCACGGCGATCACATCCCGTAACAGGCCCTGACGGTCCCAGGCGCGCAGGAAGATGTCCACCGGGTAGGTAATACGATCGGCTTCACCCCAGCTGACCTCGATCACCCGGTTGGGATCTTCGCCCTGCATGGCCAGCAGCTGCGGGCAATCCGCCCGGTGCACGGTAACGCCGCGACCATGGGTAATAAAGCCCATCACCGGGTCGCCCGGCACCGGCTGACAGCAGCCGGCCATATGGGTGAGCAAATTGCCCACGCCCTGAATGGTAATATCACCGCTGGTGGACGCCTTGGGCCGGGCCGGCACGAAGTCCAGCTCCTGCTGGGGGCTGTCCGGCTGCAGGGCCTGGGCCTGATTCATTACATGGCCCGGACGCAAGTCACCAGCGCCCAGGGCCGCCAGCACATCATCACCGCTCTTCAGGTTCAACTGTGGCGCCAGCGCATCCAGGTCCACCTTGTCCATGGCCAGGCGCGACATCTCGCGCTCCAGGATGGAGCGGCCCTGGCTGATGTGCACATCCCGGTCCTGACGCTTGAACCACTGGTGAATTCGGGCGCGGGCCGAGGACGTGGCCACATAGCCCAGAGACGGTGTCAGCCAGTCACGGCTGGGGCCGCCCTCCTTGGTGGTAAGGATCGACACCTGCTCACCAGTGTTGAGGCTATAGTTAAGTGGTACGATCTGGCCGTTGACCTTGGCACCCCGGCAACGGTGCCCGACTTCGGTATGGATGTGGTAGGCGAAGTCTACCGGTGTAGCGCCGGCCTCCAGGTCCACCACATGGCCATCCGGGGTAAACACATAGACACGGTCGCTGACCAGGCCATGGCGCAACTCGTCCACCATGGTGTCGGGGCTGTCTTCGCCCAGTTCTTCGTGCCACTCCAGCACCTGACGCAGCCAGGCAATGCGGTGTTCGTAATCGCTGATACCGCTCTTGCCCTTCTTGCTGCCTTCCTTGTAGCGCCAGTGGGCACACACGCCCAGCTCGGCCTCTTCGTGCATGTCGAAGGTGCGAATCTGCACCTCCAGCATCTTGCGCTCCGGGCCGACCACCGCCGTGTGCAGGCTGCGATAGCCGTTTTCCTTGGGGCTGGCGATATAGTCGTCAAACTCCTTGGGAACATGCTTCCACAACGAATGGACAATGCCGAGCACCGCATAACAATCGCGCACTTCCGGCACCAGGATGCGCACTGCCCGCACATCATAGACTTCACCGAAGTCCAGATGCTTTTTCTGCATCTTCCGCCAGATGCTGTAGATATGCTTGGCACGACCATGGATTTCGGCCCCGTGGATGCCGTTTTTCTCCAGGTAGCCGCGCAGCTGTTCGAGCACACTTTCGATGTAATGCTCCCGGTCCAGCCGCTTTTCATCCAGCAACTTGGCGATTTTCTTGTAGGCACCGGGTTGCAGGTAGCGGAATGACAGGTCTTCCAGCTCCCACTTGAGCTGGCCGACGCCCAGACGATGGGCCAGCGGTGCATAGATATCGAAGATTTCCTGGGCCACCTTGCGCTGGCGCTCCGGCTCCGCCTCCTTGACTGCCCGGATAATGACGGTCCGCTCGGCCAGCTTGACCAGGGCCACGCGCACATCGTCAACCATGGCCACCAGCATCTTGCGCATGTTGTCGAGCTGGCCATCCTGCTGGCCAAGCACCGCCTTGCGGGTGGGATTGAGCGCGGTGCTGATGGCCGCCATGCGCAGTACGCCTTCGATCAGGTGCGCCACCGCATTGCCGAATTCCTTTTCCACCTCCAGCAGGGAAAGCTGGCCCTCGCGCACGGCCCGGTAAAGTACCGCCGCCGGCAAGGCATCCGCATCGGCGCCCAGTTCGGTAAGCACCTCGGCCATTTCCATGCCGATATCCAGGCAGCCCTTGCCATAGGGCCACTTGCGCCCGGCGGCTTCACCGGCCAACTGGCACTGCTCGGACCGCTCACAGGCCCGGGCCAACAGATCGATGTCCTGAATCGGCTGATGCGCGTTCAGCTGCTCCAGCCATTCACGCCAGTGACTATTGCCGGACACCGGCTGACGACGCACGGTTACCATGGCCGACCCCGGTTTTCCTGGATGGCTCTCACGGCTCTCTCCTCACCTGTTTTTTCGGCGCCGCCACGGCGAGCGCCGGTTATTTGCGCGTGAAGACGGCGATGGACTCCACATGGGTGGTATGCGGGAACATATCCATCACACTGGCCGCCTCCAACCGGTAGCCCAATGCCACCAGCTCCCCTGCATCCCTTGCCAGCGTGGCCGGGTTACAGGACACATAAACAATTCGCGACGCCCCAAAACGGGGCATCAGCCGCACCATTTCCAGCGCCCCGGTGCGGGGGGGATCAATCAGAATACGGTCAAACTGCTGTCTGGCCCAGCTTTGACCACTGATGTCCTGGCTCAGGTCCCAGGCATGAAAGGCCAGGTTTTCCAGACCATTGCGGCGGGCATTCTCATAACCCCGTTCCACCATGGTGGGGCTGACTTCGACGCCGACCACCTGGGCCGCCCGGCGCGCCGCCGGAATGGTAAAGTTGCCCAGCCCGCAGAACAGATCCAGCACCCGGTGCTCCGGGTCTATCTCCAGCAAATCCAGTGCCAAGGGTACCATCTGCCGGTTGATCACCGTATTCACCTGGGTGAAATCGGTGGGATGGAAGGCCAGCTCCACATCGGCCTCCGGATGCCGGTAATAAAGGCGCTCTTCGCCCTCTTCCGGCGATACCCGATGTACGGTGCTTTCATTGCCCGGTTGCAGGTAGCAGTGCCAGCCCAGAGACCGGCAAAACGCCACCAGCGCCTCCTGGTCGGCCTCCGGCAGCGGGTCAAGGTGCCGGATAATCAGCGCGATCTGCTCATCCCCGGCGGCCACCTCGATCTGCGGAATGCGGGTACGGCTATTCAGACCATGAATCAGCTCGCGCAATGCCATCAGCCGGTGCCCCACCGCCGGCACCAGCACTTCACAGGTGGTCAGCTGGGCAATAAAGCTGTTGCGCTTCTCGCGGAAGCCCACCAGGGTCTCGTCCTTGGCCTCCACATATTTGACCCCCAGACGTGCCTTGCCCCGGTATCCGGTTACCGGCCCGGTCAGCGGTGCCAGCCACTGGCGCGGCTGCAGCCCACCGAAATGCTCCAGCTGCTCGCGCAGCACCGCTTCCTTACGGGCAATTTGCACTGCCGGCGCCATGTGCTGCAGGCTGCAACCGCCGCACAGGTTGCTGTGCTGACATGGCGGGGTGACGCGGTCCGCTGACGGCGACACAATCTCCACCGCCCGCCCCTCGTCAAACTTGCGGCGCATATAGGTGAACTTGAACAACACCTGCTCGCCGGGCAGGGCATTGTCGATGAAGGTGGTCTTGCCGTCACGGCGGGCGATACCGCGGCCGTCGTGGCTGAGGGATTCAATGGTTGCCGGTTCCGGGGTTTCCGGCAACGGCTTGCGACGTCTTGCCATGGGGGATCTCGATACCAGGAAGTGAGCAGCCGGCGCTATCGCCGACTGCTGGATTGGAGCGCATTGTAATGGCTCAGGCGGCCGACGTCAGATGTCAGACGCCTTTTCTCCGTGCCAGGCCTGCAGAAAACTCAGAAAGTGCGGATGGCCCTCCTGTTTCAGGTAATCCTGCAGCAGGGTCAGTTCCTGCTCATAGCCGACGGCATCCAGTTCACCGCGCATCAGCTGGAAACGCAGATAGACCAGCCAGGTATTGAGCACATCGGTTTCACAGTAGTCCCGGATCCCCTTGAGATCACCGGCCTGGAAGGCATCAAACACTTTGGCTCCGCTCATGCCCATCTTGCCGGGGAAGCCCAGCAGGGTGGCGATCTGGTCCAGCGGTGCATTGGCCCGACCATTATAGAGTGCCAGCAGGTCCATCAAATCCAGGTGCCGCTGGTGGTAACGACTGATGTAGTTGTTGAACCGGAAACTGTTATCCTCGTTGCCGGTTTCCCAGTAACGGCGTGCCACCACACCATGCTTGAGCGCCCGGTAATGCAGTACGGGCAGATCGAAACCACCGCCATTCCAGCTGACCAGATTGGGGGTGAAACGCTCGATGCCATCGAAAAACCGCTCCAGCAGCTCCTTCTCATCGCTGTTTTCATCTCCCAGAGACCAGACCTTGACGCCCTGGGCCGAACGCAGCACCACGGAAATGGCCACCACCCGGTGCAGGTGCAGGCGCAGAAACTCGGTACCATTTTCCTGCCGGCGCAGGTTGAACAAGGCACTGGCGGTGTCCTTGTCACTTAACCCCTGCAAATCGTAAAGACGCCGGCCGCCCTCCAGATCCGGGATGGTTTCAATATCAAAGACCAGTACGTTCATGGACTACCTCTTGCCGCGATGTTCAGGAAGGATCACGAAACACGCCCGTGGACAGATAGCGGTCACCGCGGTCACAGATGATCGCCACGATCACCGCATTCTCCAGCTCTTTGGACAAGCGCAGGGCGCCAGCCACCGCACCACCTGAAGAAACACCACAGCTGATGCCTTCTTCACGGGCCAGCCGACGCATGGTTTGCTCGGCTTCCGCCTGCCCCATATCTATCACCCGGTCCACCCGGGCATCGTCATAAATGCTGGGCAAATATTCCTTCGGCCAGCGTCGGATACCCGGAATCTGCGAGCCTTCGGTGGGCTGCAAACCGACAATCTGGATATCCGGATTCTGCTCCTTGAGATACATGCTGCAACCCATGATGGTACCCGTGGTGCCCATGGAGCTGACAAAGTGGGAGATGCTGCCCTGGGTATCGCGCCAGATTTCCGGGCCAGTGGAATGGTAGTGCGCCAACGGATTATCCGGGTTGGCAAACTGGTCCAGCACCCGGCCCTCGCCACGGGCCTGCATGGCCTGGGCCAGGTCCCGGGCACCTTCCATGCCGTCTTCTTTACTCACCGAAATCAACTCGGCCCCATAGGCGGCCATGGCATCGCGGCGCTCCTGACTCTGGTTAGCAGGCATGATGAGTTTCATGCGGTAACCGCGCATGGCCGCGGCCATGGCCAGGGCGATACCGGTATTGCCGCTGGTTGCCTCAATCAGGGTATCACCGGGACGAATCTCGCCGCGCTGTTCCGCCTGGGCAATCATGTTCAGTGCCGGCCGGTCCTTGACCGAGCCGGCCGGGTTGTTGCCCTCCAGTTTTACCAGAACCGTATTGGAGGTATTCCCGGGCAGGCGTTGCAGGCGCACCAGTGGCGTATTGCCCACCGTGCTCTCGATGGTGTTGTAGGTCATGCAGGCATTGTACCCCAAAGCAATTGGCAATAAGGGAGCCATGATAGTAGCTCCGGCGCTGTTCAGCGAGCGATGCGCCAGTCATCATGGCAGGGTCGGCAAAGTTCGGCATAATGGGCGAAAAGAGAGAAAACCGGGGATTCATGACCAGTACACGACTGCGCACGCGCCTGATGATGATGACCGCCCTGCCGGCCCTGCTGGCAGCGCTGGTGATTGGTGGCTTTGCCACCGTCAGCCGGATTCTGGAGGTACGCGATACGACCGCCCAGCGTCAGCAGCTGATCATCGACAGCTATGCCGCGCGCATGGCCGCACAACCCCAGGAAAACCGGCAAAAGCTGCAGGGCCTGCTGCAGACCCTGCTGGAGGAACCGGACGTGCGGGCCATCACCATCAGCGCCGGCAATAGCGAAAAACCCCTGCATGCCGGCCCCAGATTGCGACCGGTCACTGGCAAGGAGCAGCTCCAGGAGGGGCCGCGCCTGCTTACTGATACCAGTTGGCAACTGCAACGGCCGCTGCCAGGCGGACGCCAGCTGACGGTGGAATTTACCCGCCAGAATCAATATGTCCAGATTCTGGAAACCCTGATCGCCCTGATTCTGGTGATGCTGGCCCTGATCCTGGCGGCCCTGGTCCCGGCCACACGTTTTGCCGGCCGCCTCACCCAGCCGATCAATGACATGGTCACAGCGGTCAGACGCATCCGCGATGGCGAACTGGACATTCCGATTGAAACCCACGCGGTTGGCGAACTGGCAGACCTGGAAACCGCCCTTCGACAGATGGTCACGGCCCTGGATGATGCCCAGGCGGAACTGCAGGAGAACGTGGATCAGGCCACCCAGGATTTGCGCGAGACGCTGGAGACCATCGAAATCCAGAATATCGAGCTGGACATGGCCCGCAAGGAAGCCCTCAAGGCCAGCCAGATCAAGTCGGAATTTCTGGCCAACATGAGCCATGAAATCCGCACTCCGCTAAACGGCATTATCGGCTTTACCCGACTATTGGAAAAATCGACCCTGACCCCCCGCCAGGAAGACTATCTCAGCACCATTCAGAAGAGCGGCAATTCCCTGCTTTCGATCATCAATGACATTCTTGATTTCTCCAAGATCGAAGCCGGCAAGCTGTCTCTGGAACACATTCCCTTTAACCTCTACGACCTGATCGAAGAGGTGCAGACGCTGCTGGCCCCGCTGGCCCAGGAACGGGATCTGCAGCAAGCCGCCATCATCTATTCCGATGTGCCGGTACAGCTGCTGGGCGACCCGTTGCGCATCCGCCAGGTACTGACCAATCTGGTCAGCAATGCGCTCAAGTTCACCGAGCACGGCTCGGTGGTGGTGCGCGCCATGTTCGAAGAAGAGCGCGGTGCCGAGGCCCTGATCAAGGTCACCGTTACCGACACCGGCAACGGACTCAGCCCGGACATGCAGAAGAACCTGTTCAGCGCCTTTACCCAGGCCGATCAAAGCACCCGCCGGCAGGAAGGCGGCACCGGCCTGGGCCTGGCCATCAGCAAACGGCTGGTGGAAGGTATGGGCGGAGAAATCGGCATTGAAAGCCAGCAAGGCAACGGCGCCACCTTCTGGTTCACGCTGTGGGCAGAGCGCGACCCCAAGAACCGCCCACAGCTGGATACCCAGTTACTTGGCGGGAAGCAGGTGGTGCTGTTTGAGAATGACGAGTACGCCCGCCTGGGCATCTACCATACGCTCAGCAACTGGAAAATGCGCATCAAGGAATCCCACGCCCTGTCTGAACTGGTCGATGACCTGGGCAGCGGCAGTCTGGCACGCCCGGACTTCCTGATCATTGGTCTTTCCGGGCCGGCCTCCGAAGAGGTCAGCACTCGCCAGCAGCTGGAAAACCTGGTCTCCTTCGACATCCCCATGCTGGTGCTGAGTAATAACCCCGAATATACCTGTAGCGAACTGGGCCCTCACGGTCATTGCCTGGTACAGGGCAAACCCGCGACCCGCCGGCGCCTGTTCGATGCGCTAATGGTCATCAGTGGTGAAGATCGGGCCCATCATCCGACGCCCGCCCCGCAACCGTCACTCCCCCGCCCGGTCAACGTGTTGCTGGTTGACGATCACCCCGGCAACCTGCGTTTGGCGCAGGTCTTCCTGGAAGACATCGGAGCCACCGTGGTGCCCTGCAACAGTGGCGAAAAAGCCCTGGAAGCCTTTCGCACGCAACCCTTTGATCTGGTTTTCATGGACATCCAGATGCCCGGTATGGACGGCCGGGAAACCACCACCCGATTGCGCGCCGAGGAACAGCCTGGTCAACATACCCCGGTGATTGCCCTGACCGCCCATGCACTGGAAAGCGAACGCCGCCAGCTACTCAATAGCGGACTGTATGACTACCTGAGCAAACCGATTACCGAGGAACAGTTACGCCACACCCTGGATCTCTGGGTACTAAACGAAAACCGTGATGGCAGGGAACGCCCTGCCCAGCCTGCGGCCCCGAGCCCTCTGGACCAGGCACGGGTGCTGGACGAGACCCTCGCGAACCAGCGGGCGGGCGGGCGCCCGGAACTGGCGCGGGAAATGTTGCGCATGCTGCTCGATAATCTGCTCGAGGACCGCCCGGCAATTTCCCGGGCTTTTGACCAGAATAATCTGGAACAGCTACTCGAACAGGTTCACAAGCTGCATGGCGCCACCCGCTATTGCGGTACACCGCGCCTGGAGATGGCGGCTCGCCGCCTGGAAGAAGCGCTGAAAACCGGCGCCGACCGGGAGCAACTCGCCCCGCTGGTGAGCAGCCTATGCGATGAAATTTGCGCCCTGGAGCAACTGCAACAGGATGACAAAGCGCAGGCTCATGACGAGGCGCTTTGATCAATAAGGGCTCGCATGCTGCGCACCGCCTCATCCAGCCCAGAGATCACCGCCCGGGCAATAATGCCATGACCGATATTCAGCTCGTTGATGCCTTCGATGGCGGCAATGGGCTGGGTGTTGTGATAGTGCAAACCATGGCCGGCATTGACGATCAGCCCCAGGCCCCGTGCCTGGGCAACGGCATCGCGGATGCGCGCCAGCTCCTGTTGCTGCTCGCCATCGGTCGCATCAGCATAATGGCCAGTATGAAGCTCAATCGCCGGCGCTCCGCAGTCCCGGGCCGCCTGGATCTGTGCCGGGTCCGCATCAATGAACAGCGACACCTGGATGCCGGCGTCCGCCAACTGCTCACAACATCGGGCAATCCATTCACGATTGCCCATCACGTCGAGCCCCCCTTCCGTGGTTAACTCTTCGCGCTTTTCCGGCACCAGGCAGCAGTGGGCTGGCGCAATACGGCGGGCTATGGCGACCATTTCCTCGGTGGCCGCCATCTCCAGGTTCATACGCGTCTGCAGGGTCTGCGCCAACAGCTCCACATCCCGGTCATTGATATGACGGCGGTCCTCACGCAGATGCACGGTAATGCCATCGGCACCGGCCTGTTCCGCCACCAGCGCCGCCTGTACCGGCTCCGGATAACGGGTGCCACGGGCCTGGCGCAGAGTCGCCACATGATCGATATTTACGCCCAGCAATACACGTCCCATGCTGTTGTCCTGTCAGTTGCGTTGTTGACGGAATAATTCACGGCTTTTCAGGGGCCGGTCGCCCAGATGAGGCGCCAGAAGCTGGCGGCATAACTGCAGCGCGGCACGGCGCGAATCGCCGTGCCAATCCCCCTGTTCGATGGCAAGCAAATCGGCACCGGCAAACCCCGTTGCGGCGGCCAACAGCCCTTGCCCAACATCCAGTTGATAAAATCCGGTCGGCTCCAGCGGCTGTCCAGCGGCATCATGAGTGAGAGCAATACCGTAACCCATTTCTTCCAGCAGCCCGAACTCAAAGCGCCGCAGTATCACGTCCAGAGGCAGCGGTTCAGCCAACGCCGCCAGGGTCATTTCATACAAAGCCCAAAGCTGCGGATGCGGGTCATCACGCTGCAAAAGCCGGGTCAGCAGCTCATTAACATAAAAGCCGCAATAAAGAGCCTTGCCGGTCAACGGCTGCGGGCCCTGCCGGGGTTCACTCTGAACCAGGGTGAACAATTCGCCACTGCTACGCAGTTCCACCCACAGTGGCAGAAACGGGGCCATCAGGGCGTTGCGACGCCCACCGCGCACCACCGCGCCAACGCGTCCTCGCGTCGGCGTTAGCAGTTCCACCGTCAGGCTGGTGTTGCGAAAGGGGCGCCGGTGCAATAACCAGGCGGGTATCAGCCGGCCATCATTGCGGGTTGTCATAGCCCAGTGAACGCAGTGCCCGCTCATCATCGGACCAGCCGGCTTTAATCTTGACCCACAGTTCAAGCATGACCTGGCGGTCGATCAACCGCTCAATATCCTCACGGGCCTGAATACCAATCTGCTTGATACGGGCGCCCTTGTCGCCAATGAGAATCTTTTTCTGACCGCGTCGCTCCACCAGGATGGCTGCCGCGATGTCAGTCACCCGCGGGCCATCTTCCCACAGCTCGATCTCTACACTGACCTGGTGTGGTACTTCCTGGCCAAGCTGGCGGACGACTTTCTCACGAATGATTTCCGCCACCATGAATCGCAGACTACGGTCGGTGAGCTGGTCTTCGTCGTACCAGAAATCGCCTTCCGGAAGGCGCTCCATCAGGGTTTTCTCCAGCTCATCCAGGTTCTGCTCACGCAAGGCGGAAACCGGCACCACGGCATCAAACGGATAACGCTCACTCAACTGCTCAATATGGGGCAGCAACACCGCCTTGTCGTCCAGGCTGTCCACCTTGTTGATCAGCAACAGCACTGGTACGTCCGGATTTTTCGGCAGCAATGACAACACATGCTCATCCGCCGGCGTCCATTTGAGGGCATCAACCATCATGCAGATCACATCCACACCGGATAACGCGGATACCGCCGCCTCGTTCATGGCCCGGTTCAGTGCCCGATCCTGGCCAGTGTGAATACCCGGCGTATCGGCAAACACCATCTGGTAGTGATCGCGGGTGTGAATGCCATGAATACGGTGACGGGTGGTCTGCGGCTTGCGCGATGTGATGCTGACCTTCTGGCCAATCAGATGATTCATCAACGTGGATTTGCCCACATTGGGCCGTCCGACAATCGCGACCAGCCCGCAGCGAGTGGCCGATTGGCGCTCAGTCATAATGCTGCTCCAGCCATTCCAGTGCCTTTCCGGCAGCACCCTGCTCGGCTTTGCGCCGGCTGGCTCCCAGATCAGAAAACTGCTGTTGAACTTCAATCAGGTGACAGACCACTTCAAAGGTCTGCTTGGGCGCCTGCCCCTGCACGGACAGCACCTGATAATCCGGCAATTCGAACTTGCGTGCCTGCAGCCACTCCTGCAGCCGGGTCTTGGCATCTTTTTGTGCGGACTGTGGCGTAATGACGTCCAGTCGCTGCTGGAAAAGGCGCAATACTGCGGCCCGGCACGGCGCTTCACCACCATCAAGCAGCATGGCACCAATGACTGCTTCCAGGGCATCGGCAAGGATGGAATCACGGCGGAAGCCGCCACTTTTCAGCTCGCCGCCGCCCAGCACCAGATAATCTCCCAGGCCAAGCTCACGGGCCACCTGCGCCAGCGTCTGCCCGCGCACCAGCGAGGCACGCATACGCGTCAATTGCCCCTCGGAGGCCTCCGGGAACTGGTTGAACAGGGTTGTGGAAATAATCTGGCCCAGTTGCGCGTCACCGAGGAATTCCAGCCGCTCGTTATTGAAACGGCGATTGGCACTTCGGTGGGTCAGCGCCAGTTCCAGCAGGCTGCCATCGGTAAAGGTATAACCGACGGCAGCCATCAGGCGGTCAAGCGATCCGTTCACCGGCGAATGTCTTTGGTAAAGTCGCGTTTGAAGGTCATCACAACGCTGATGTTATAGAACAGCGGTTCACGCACCTCATAGTCGGTACCAATGGTCAGAATCCCGCCGTTGCGCTGGATAGAAAGATCCGATGCATGGATGGAAGTCACCTGGTTGATCTCGAAGCGCTTGCCCAACGAACTGCGAATTTCGCCAGGAGACATCATGTCCGTATGACTGTCCTGCATTACATTGCTAATGGCAGTGTTGATGGTGCCATTTTCCAGATAGACCGGGCCCATCTTGAGGGCCGCCGTACCAAACACAATGGCGACCAACAGCACCACCGCCCAGCCAATCATTGACAGACCACGCTGCCGAGAGGGCATTGTCATCATTTTAGTTTGCCTCCACCTTGTCTATTGAGCCATTACGCGAGAAGCTCGGCAGGGAAGTCAGACCATCCCAATGCATCCAGATCAGCACCGCCTTACCGACCACCAAGTCCTCCGGTACCATACCCCAAAAACGGCTGTCGTCGCTGTTATCACGATTGTCACCCATCACGAAATAATGCCCTTTCGGCACCACCCACTCGCCCTGGGTGCGCGTGCCGAAAACCGGTTCATGGGTGAAGGGGTTCAACCGCCCCTGCTGCCAGATCAAATGGGTAGCGTGCCCCAGCTTCTCCACATACTGGCGCCGCCAGACACCGGGGCCGCGCTGATCCTTGACCAGCTGACGAGTGACCGGCTTGCCGTTAACACTGACCACATTATCGTGTACTGACACGGTATCGCCCGGCAAGCCCACTACCCGCTTGATGAAATTGAGGCTGGTATCCTTGGGGTACTTGAACACCATCACATCGCCGCGCTTGGGTTCGCCGATACTGACGATCTTGGTATTGGTCACCGGCAGGCGCAGGCCGTAGGAAAACTTGCTGACCAGAATAAAATCATGCACTTGCAGGGTCGGCAACATGGAGCCGGAAGGAATGGTGAATGGCTCAACGATAAATGAGCGAATGACCAGCACCACGAAAAACACCGAGATCAGGGAATTGGAGGTCTCCACTGCACTGCCCAGCGGCCCTTTCCTGTCCTTCAGCTTGAGTACCTTGTCCGCCACCCAGACTAACAGGGTGACGCCCAGCGCCAGGGTCAACCAGAAACCAATATCGATATCCATCAATCATCCACCTTGAGTACGGCGAGAAACGCTTCCTGGGGAATTTCCACATTCCCCACCTGCTTCATGCGTTTCTTGCCTTCTTTTTGTTTTTGCAGCAGTTTTTTCTTGCGCGATACGTCGCCGCCGTAACATTTGGCGGTGACATTCTTGCGCAGGGCCTTGACCGTCTGGCGGGCGATAATCTTGCTGCCGATCGCTGCCTGAATGGCCACGTCAAACATCTGCCGGGGCACCAGCTCCTTCATTTTTTCACACAGTGCACGGCCGCGGTAAGCAGACTGGTCCAGGTGACAGATCATCGCCAGGGCATCCACCTTGTCGCCATTGATCAACACATCGACACGCACCAGTTTGCTGGCTTCAAAGCGTTCGAAGGCATAGTCCATGGAGGCAAAACCCCGGCTCACGGACTTGATGCGGTCAAAGAAGTCCAGCACCACTTCCGCCATGGGAATGTCATAGGTCAGCGCCACCTGCTTGCCCAGATACTGCATATTGATCTGGTTACCACGACGTTCCACACAGAGGGTAATGACATTACCGACAAACTCCTGCGGCACCAGGATATTGACCCGCGCAATGGGTTCGCGGAACTCCTCGATCTTGTTGCCTTCCGGCAGCTTGGAAGGATTGTCCACGTAAATGACTTCGCCGGAAGACAGTGCCAGCTCATAGACCACCGTGGGCGCAGTGGTAATCAGATCCAGATCGTACTCGCGCTCAAGACGCTCCTGGATGATCTCCATGTGCAGCATGCCCAAAAAGCCCACCCGAAAACCAAACCCGAGCGCATCGGACGTTTCCGGCTCATAGAAAAGCGAAGCATCATTGAGCGTCAGTTTCGCCAGTGCATCACGGAAATCCTCGTAGTCATCCGCACTGACCGGGAACATGCCGGCGTAGACCTGTGGCTTCACTTTCTTGAAGCCGGGCAGTGCCGGCACATCCGGGGTCTTGGCCAGGGTCAGGGTATCCCCCACCGGCGCCCCGTGAATGTCCTTGATACTGCCGCTTACCCAGCCCACTTCGCCGGCTTCCAGCTGTTTGGTCTCGGTGCGCTTGGGGGTGAAGATTCCCAGCTGATCCACCACGTGGGTCTGACCGGTGGACTTCACCAGAATCTTGTCGCCCTTTTTCAACACCCCGTGCTTGACCCGCACCAGGGAGATAACGCCCATGTAGTTATCGAACCAGGAGTCGATGATCAGCGCCTGCAGGTCGCCCTCACGATGGCCTTCCGGCGCCGGGATTTTCTCTACCAGCTGCTCCAGCAGGTCATCCACTCCGACCCCGGTCTTGGCGGATACCCGGCAGGCATCCACCGCATCCAGGCCAATGATTTCCTCGATTTCATCAATCACCACTTCCGGCTCGGCCTGTGGCAAGTCGATCTTGTTGAGCACCGGCAGCACTTCCAGGTCCTGCTCAATGGCGGTATAGCAGTTGGCCACCGACTGGGCTTCCACCCCCTGGGCGGCATCCACCACCAGCAAGGCCCCTTCACAGGCCGACAGGGAGCGCGACACCTCGTAGGAGAAATCCACGTGTCCCGGGGTATCAATGAAGTTGAGCTGGTAGGTCTCGCCATTGCGTGCGGTGTAGTACAGCGTCACGCTCTGGGCCTTGATGGTAATGCCCCGCTCGCGCTCCAACTCCATGGAATCAAGCACTTGCTCCTTGAGCTCACGGTCACTCAAGCCACCGCAAACCTGAATGAAACGGTCCGCAAGGGTGGATTTACCATGGTCAATGTGGGCAATGATGGAGAAATTGCGAATATGGGTAATGTCGGTCACAGATAGCCGCCAAAGAAGCAAACGATGGGCCGCGATTCTAGCGGATATCGGGGGTCGGATGCACGGCACACCGCAAGGCATGCCGTGACTATCAGGCTTATTTGAGTTTCAGGGCCAGGAAACGGGGGTTGCCGTCACGACTGACCAACACCGCCACTGAGCCCTTGTCAGGCAGACCGGCCACAGCCTTGGCAAAATCATCCGGGCTATTGAGAGACTGGTTATTCAGGGAAACCAGGATGTCGCCTTGCTGAATGCCAGCCTTGCCGGCCAGGCCATCATCCACCGAGGTCACCACCACGCCATTGCTCACATTCTGCTTGGCCAACTCGGCCGGACTGGCCGCTCGCACAGTCAGGCCCAGCGCCTGGCCATTGTCGGCAGCGCCACCGCCCAGCAATGCCTGGCGGGGGTTATCCGGCAACAGGCCGATGGTCACATCGAGATCCTTGCGGTCACCATCGCGGATCACTTCCAGGCTGACCTTGGTATCCGGTTTGACCTGGCCCACCATCTTGGGCAAGTCGGAAGAGCGCTGGATCTCCTTGCCGTTGAAGGAAACGATCACATCGCCCGGCTTGAGCCCGGCCTTCTTGGCCGGCGAATTTTCCATTACCTGAGAGACCAGCGCGCCCATGGGCTTGTCCAGGCCAAAGGAATCTGCCAGATCATGGTTTACGTCCTGAATCAGCACACCCAGCCAGCCACGGCTGACTTTACCGTTGGTCTTGAGCTGGTTGACCACATCCATGGCCATGTCGATGGGAATGGCGAAACTCAGCCCCATATAACCGCCGGAACGGCTGACAATCTGGGAGTTGATGCCCACTACCTGGCCTTTCATGTTGAACAGCGGCCCACCGCTGTTACCGGGGTTGATGGCCACATCGGTCTGGATAAACGGCACGTAATTGTCGGTGGGCAGGTTACGGCCCTTGGCGCTGACGATACCGGCGGTGACACTGCTGTCGAAACCAAACGGCGCACCGATGGCCAGCACCCACTCGCCAACCTTAAGCCTGTCGGAGGAACCGATGTCGGCTACCGGCAGATTGTCGGCGTCCACTTTCAGCAAGGCAATATCGCTCTGATCATCGGCACCGACCAGCTTGGCCTTCAATTCACGGCGGTCCTGCAACCGCACCATGATCTCATCGGCATCTTTCACCACATGATTGTTGGTCAGCACATAGCCGTCTGAGGAAATAATAAAACCGGAGCCCAGAGAACGGATCTCCTGATCTTCCGGTTTCGGCATTTGTTCACCGGGATTGCCAAACTGGTCGAAGAAGCGGCGGAAAAACTCGGGAATCTGCTCCTGCATGTTCTTCTGGTCTGAAGCATCCGGGTGACTAACGGTGCTGATGTTGACCACCGCCGGCCCCTCTTTCTCCACCAGCTTGGTAAAGTCGGGCAACCCGGTAACCAGCGGCGCCTGATTATCCTGCGCCCGGGACTGGGCTTGCGTCGGTTTCTGATGCTCATTACAGGCGGCCAGCAGCGTAGTAGCGAACAACACCACCAGCGCAGCAAAATGACGGGACTTCGCCATGTATCTCTCCTCGTTTCAGGGCGAACGCACAATCACGTTCTGGCCCTTGTTCATATCCAAACAAGGGCTATCAGAGACAACCGCCAGCACCCGAGGCTGGTAACGGGCCTGATGGGTCTGGCGGCGTGACAATACCCGGTTGATGACAAAACCGGCCAGCAAGCCGGCGATACCGCCCACCGCTGACGCATCAACCCGGGTGACCGGCACGCAGCTGCCAACCAACGCACCAGTAAAGAGTAATAGAAGGGGGAGGCCGTAGACCAGCAGGGCACCCTGCATGAGCGCCTGCTCCGGCAAACCAAGGGTAATGCTGTCACCGACCCGATAATCCTCTCTGTCGGTGACAACCCGCAATCTGGCACGCTGGCCGGACTGCTGCTGGTTGATCAGATGGTGGCCACAGCCGGCACGCGCCTGGCAGGCACCACAGGTGGAGGCGCGCACCGTTTCCACCCAGATGGCTCCGGGTTCCACGGCGACCACAACGCCCTGCTCTTCAATCATGATCAGTGCTGGCCGTCTTGCACGTGGATACTGTCGACTACCCGTTCGGCAGTGGCCTGTGGCACCTCACCGACCAGGGTGACCAGATAGCCACCACTGGGAGCGGTCAACTTGCGACTGATGGCTACTGTCGGGCCGACCCGGCTGACCCCCTCTTCCACGGAACCATCACCTACCGGCTCCACGAAAACCGTAAACGTGGCCAGGCCATCACTGTACCCCTGGGCGGCCACCGGCTGACGACCGTCACCGGAACGCCGCCAGTCTTCCTGTAAGGCAGCAAACCCCTTGGGCAACCAGTGCGCACGCACATGAATGTCACGGGTCAGGCCCTGCTCGGGCACCTGCTTGAGTGCATGCTCGCGGACCGACTCCGGCACCGCAAAATCCTTCAGTTTCAACGACGGCGCCAGCGCCAGATTGACAAACTCCACACGCTCCAGTGCCACGCCGCTGCCATCCACGGTCTCGGATTTGAGCATCAGGTGGCTGTCGTTATCCAGCCAAAGACGGTAGCCGTAACGGTGAGTATCCAGTGGCGCCACCCGCAACACGGTAGCGGCACGGCCAGCCACCCGGCTGTCGCCGTCCACCAGCACGTTGTACTGCTCGGGCACATCATGGGCCAGGCGATCGCCCAGGTTGAACGGACCCACCTCGTCGTTCTCAAGGCGCGTCAGGGTGCGGTCAGGGTGCAGGCAGAGCACCTCGTCACCGCGGCGAATGACCTCCACCAGACTGCCATCCAGATGGGTGAGGCGCTGGTATTCACGGCCATCAATGACTGCGTGTGACACCTCCATGGTGCTCACTTCCGCCCCGAACTGGTAGAGAAAGCGGCCCTGATAATCCAGTGAGCGACTGGCCTGGGCCATATTCTGCAGCAGAGTGTCAGCGGACTGGTCGGCCATGGCCGCCAGCGGACTGAGCAGGGTCAGGGACAGGGCCAAGGTTCGCAACATGCGTTATCGAGCCCCGCGGCGGGCATCCAGGCTCACCAGGCGCGCGAAGGGCATCATGCCTTCACCACTGTGGCGGGCCGAAAATTCACTGTGACGCAGCAACATGGCATTAACGCGAGGCTGGTCTACCTGCATGGTCGCCGGGGTGGCTACGGCATGTTTACCGTTGAAATTCTCCGATACCAGCGAGGTTGCCCCGAACGGCCGGCTCATACGGCTGTCATCGGCGCCCATCATGGCGGTCTGGTTGCCGCCACCAACGGCCGCTTCATTGGCCGCCTGCCAGCTCTGCCAGCCGATTAC
>JAWVWY010000022.1:0-28514 GCA_033723495.1 Alcanivorax sp.
AGAGGGCGGCCAGTACCACGCGCTGCATCATCCTTTCACCATGCCCAGCTGCAGCCCGGAAGAGCTCAAGAGCAACCCGGAAGGCGCCCTGTCCCGCGCCTACGACATGGTGCTCAACGGCACCGAGCTGGGCGGCGGCTCCATCCGTATTCACAACCCGGCCATGCAGCGCACCGTGTTCGAGGCGCTGGGCATTGCCGACGAGGAAGCGGAAGAGAAATTCGGCTTCCTGCTGGACGCCCTGAAATACGGCGCGCCGCCCCATGGTGGCCTGGCCTTCGGCCTGGATCGCATGGTCATGCTGATGACCGGTTGCGACTCCATCCGTGACGTGATCGCCTTCCCGAAAACGCAGACCGCGGCCTGCATGATGACCAATGCGCCATCGCCAGTGGACAGCAAGCAGCTGCGAGAGGTGGGCGTTCAGGTACGCAAGGAAGACAATTGAAATAACGCCAATGCGCCTCACGCAGCACGCTGACACGCCGGAATCGGCAGCGTGTTGCGTGTTGCGTCAAGCATGAAGCGGAGAACTCAATGGCAGGACACAGTAAATGGGCCAACATCAAGCACCGCAAGGCGGCCCAGGATGCCAAGCGCGGCAAGATCTTTACCAAACTGATTCGTGAACTGACCGTGGCCGCCAAGATGGGCGGTGGTGAAGTGAACGACAACCCGCGTCTGCGTGCGGCGGTGGACAAGGCACTGGGCCAGAACATGACCCGCGATACCATCGACCGTGCCATCAAGCGCGGTGCCGGCGGTGACGACGGCGGCAACATGGACGAAATCACCTACGAAGGCTATGGCAAGGGCGGCGTGGCGGTACTGGTGGAAACCATGACCGACAACGTCAACCGCACCGTGGCGGAAGTGCGCCATGCCTTTACCAAGTTTGCCGGTAATCTCGGCACCAGTGGCTCGGTGGCGTTCCTGTTTAGCAAGCGTGGTGAAATTTTCTTCGAGCCGGAATCCGTAGACGAAGAGAAGCTGATGGAAGTGGCGCTGGAAGCCGGTGCCGAGGACGTGGAAGAAGTGGATGGCGGCGGCTTTGTGGTGATCACTACGCCGGACAAGCAGTTCGGCGACGTGGTAGACGCCCTGCGTGAGGCGAAGCTGGAATTCGCCGAGGCGGAAGTGACCATGCACCCGTCCACGGAAGCGGACATCGATGCCGATACCGCCGAAACGGTACAGAAAATGATCGACATGCTGGAAGACCTGGACGACGTGCAGAACGTCTACACCAACGCCAGCTGGCCGGCGGAACAGTAAGCGCGGTCAAGACAGGCTTAACGCCGGCGGTTCATGTCTGATAACTGGACATTTGGACAGCGTGCAGGTAGAAGATAGGCAGGTATTCACTACCTGCCTTTTTTCGTATTGGGGCCATGCTTGATGACACTGATACTGGGTATCGATCCGGGCTCGCGACGCACCGGCTACGGGGTCATTAAACAGGTGGGCAACCGTTGCCAGGCGCTGGCATTCGGCACCATCCAGACCACCCACAAAGAGATGCCGCCCCGTCTGGGCGATATCTTTACCGGTATCGCCGACGTGGTGCTGGCCCATGGGCCGGCCGAGGTGAGCATCGAAAAGGTCTTCATGGCCCGTAATGCCGACTCCGCCCTCAAGTTGGGTCAGGCCCGCGGCGCCGCCATTGCTGCGGTCATGCAGGCGCGGGTGCCGGTGTTCGAATACTCCGCCCGTCAGGTCAAGCAGGCGGTGGTAGGCAAGGGCAGTGCCGAAAAAGTGCAGGTAGCGGAGATGGTCAAACACCTGCTGGGTCTCGACAGGCGCCCCCAGGAAGATGCCGCCGATGCCCTGGCCATTGCCCTGTGCCATGCCCACATGCGGGTATCGCTGGCGCGCATGGCTGGCGCTACGGCCGTGAGAAACAGAAGAATACGATGACGGGACAAGCATGATTGGACAACTGCGCGGCACCCTGCTGGAAAAGCGCCCGCCGCTGCTGCTGCTGGACGTGGGCGGCGTGGGCTATGAAGTGGAAGCGCCCATGACGGTGTTTTATGACCTGCCGGAAAGCGGCGCCGAGCTTACCCTGCATACCCATTTCGTGGTGCGCGAGGACGCCCAGCTGTTGTACGGCTTTGCGTCCCGTTACGAGCGCGAACTGTTTCGCTCCCTGATCAAGGTCAACGGCGTGGGCCCCAAGATGGGGCTGGCCATTCTCTCTGGCATCGAGGCGGATCGCCTGGCCCAGTGCATCCGTGATCAGGACACCACCTCACTGGTGAAGGTGCCCGGCATTGGCAAGAAAACCGCCGAGCGGTTGGTGATCGAAATGAGCGACCGGCTCGACAAGATCGACGGCGCCCCGGCCAGCCTGCCGGGCAGGATCAGCGTCGCCGGGCCGGACGATGCCCGCAGTGATGCCATTGCCGCCCTGGAGGCGCTGGGCTACCGCAACAAGGATGCCAGCACGGCGGTGGCCAAAGTGGCCGACGAAGACGGGCTCAGCAGTGAGCAGCTGATTCGCCGGGCCCTGAAAAGTCTGGCAAGGTAAGCGCAGCACGCGCCAGTGCCTGATGCGAAAGTGGGAACATGGATAACGAGCGTTTGATATCGCCGGCTGCGGTCGGTAGCCAGGAAGACCAGCAGGACCGGGCCATCCGCCCCGCCAGCCTGGCCGACTACCACGGCCAGCCGAAGGTCAGTGAGCGCATGGAAATCTTTATCGATGCCGCCCGTGGCCGCCGTGAAGCGCTGGATCATACCCTCATTTTCGGCCCGCCGGGGCTGGGCAAGACCACCCTGGCGCACATCATCTCCCGGGAAATGGGCAGCGAACTGAAATCCACCTCCGGGCCGGTACTGGAAAAGGCCGGTGACCTGGCCGCCATCCTCACCAACCTGGAGGAAGGCGACGTGCTGTTCGTGGACGAGATCCACCGCCTGTCGCCGGTGGTCGAGGAAATCCTCTACCCGGCCATGGAGGACTACCAGCTCGACATCATGATCGGCGAGGGCCCCGCCGCCCGCTCCATCAAGCTGGACCTGCCGCCCTTTACCCTGGTCGGTGCCACCACCCGCGCCGGCCTGCTCACGGCGCCCCTGCGCGACCGCTTTGGTATCGTGCAGCGGCTGGAATTCTATTCGGTGGAGGACCTGGCCGGCATCGTTAGCCGCGCCTGTGAAATCCTGCATATTCCGATTGAAAACGAAGGCGCCCGGGAAGTGGCTCGCCGCGCCCGCGGTACCCCGCGTATTGCCAACCGCCTGCTGCGCCGGGTGCGCGATTACGCCGAAGTCAAAGGGCAGGGCATCATTACCGAGACCATGGCCCAGCGGGCCCTGGACATGCTGGAAGTGGACAGCT
This sequence comes from Alcanivorax sp., assembly GCA_033723495.1. Lineage (GTDB taxonomy): Bacteria > Pseudomonadota > Gammaproteobacteria > Pseudomonadales > Alcanivoracaceae > Alcanivorax. The sequence continues at coordinate 3,344 of JAWVWY010000022.1, forward strand.
GCGGGCTGGACGGCACCGACCGCCGTCTGCTCAACACCATCATGCACAAATTCGATGGCGGCCCGGTGGGGCTGGATTCCCTGGCGGCGGCCCTCAACGAGGATGCCGGCACCCTGGAAGAGGTGGTGGAACCCTACCTGATTCAGCAAGGTTTTGTGCAACGCACCCCGCGAGGCCGCATGGTCACCAGCCATGCCTGGCGCCATTTTGGCCTGAAACGTCCGGAAAACCAGGGTGGGGATTTGTTTAATGAATGAAAAATCCGCGCAAAATGCGGAATTTACCCTCCCGGTGCGCGTCTACATCGAAGACACTGATGCCGGAGGAATCGTCTATTACGTGAACTACTTAAAATTCATGGAGCGGGCACGTACGGAATACTTGCGCTCCCTCGGCTATCAGCACTACGCACTGGCCGGGAAGAACTTTCAGTTCGTGGTGCATTCCGCCGAGGTGGCCTACCGGCGCCCGGCGCGCATCGACGATGCGCTGACGGTCAGCGCTACTATCGAGAAGCTCGGGCGTGCCGCGCTGGTATTTGACCAGCAGGTCCGCCGTGATGGCGAGTTGTTGTGCCAGGCCCGCATCAAGGTCGCCTGCGTCAGCGCCGATACCCTCAAACCGGTGGCGTTGCCGCCGGATCTGTTCAAAAAATTTAACGCAGCCTGTGAAGGAGAGGCGGCCCATGGTTGAAGCGTCGAGCATGTCCGTTGTCAGTCTGATCATGAATGCCACCTTGGTGGTGAAGCTGGTGATGGCATTGCTGATCCTGGCATCAATGGTGTCCTGGTACATGATTGCCGGGCGCCTGCGGGTGCTGGGTCGAGCCCAGCGTGCCGGGCGCGGGTTCGAAGAGCAGTTCTGGTCCAGTGATGATCTGGCCTCGCTCTATAACAAGAGCCGTCAGGACCCGGATCAGGATTCCGGTACTGAAGCGATTTTCCGGGCCGGTTTTCAGGAATTTGTGCGGTTGTCGAAAAGTACGCGGGGTGCCGCGGCGGTCATGGATGGTGCCCAGCGCGCCATGCGCGTGGCCCTGCAGCGCGAGCAGACGCGCCTGACTCGCCACCTGCCATTTCTCGCCACGGTGGGCTCCACCAGCCCCTACGTGGGGCTGTTCGGCACCGTCTGGGGCATCATGAATTCCTTCATGGCGCTGGCCAACGTCAAGCAGGCCACTCTCAGCGTGGTGGCGCCGGGTATCGCCGAGGCGCTGATCGCCACCGCCATCGGTCTGTTCGCTGCTATTCCGGCGGTGATGGCCTATAACCGTTTTGCCGCCCAGAGCGATTCCCTGCTTAGCGAAAACGAGATGTTTGCCGAAGAGTTTTCTTCCGTCCTGCACCGCCAGGCCCACGGCCGCGAGAGGTAGAGCATGAGTGGCGTAAAGGTTCGGGTGCCACGCAAGCTGGTGGCGGAAATGAATGTGGTGCCCTACATCGATGTGATGCTGGTGCTGCTGGTGATTTTCATGGCCACCGCGCCGATGATGACCCAGGGGATCGATGTGGATCTGCCGGATACCAACAGTGCCCCCATTGATACCGCCAAGAGCGAGCCGGTGATTATCTCGGTGACCGCCGATGGCCATTACTACATTAATGTGGGCGGCGATACCCGCAAGTCTGCCAGCCTGGAAACGGTCAAGGGGCATGTGCTCAGCATTCACAAGCACAAACCCAATACCCTGTTTCTGGTGGAAGGGGATACCCGTGTGCCCTATGGCAAGGTGATTGCGGTGATGGCAGCGCTGCAAGGGGCTGGTATTACCCAGTTGGGGCTGGTGACAGAGCCGCAGGGCCACGATGAGTGATCGCGCCGTCGGCCTGATTGTGACTCTGTTTATTCACCTGTTGGTGATAGGGTTGCTGACGCTCACCTGGCTCAGCGAGCCGAGTCTGCAGCAGGCGCCGGTGGTGCCGCCCCATGTGAAGGCCACCATGGTGGAGAAATCCAGGCAGCGCAGTGAGCCGGTTGCCAAACCCAAGCCGCAGCCCAAGGTCAAGCCGAAGCCCAAGGCCAAACCAAAGCCCAAGCCGAAGCCGAAGCCCGAACCCAAGCCCAAGCCCAAGCCGAAGCCCGAACCCAAGGCCAAACCAAAACCCAAGCCGACATCGAAGCCCAAGCCGGCTCCCGAGCCGAAACCGGCGCTGCCGGACATCAAGGAGCCGAGCATCGAGGAAATGATGGCCGAGGAAGAGCTGGAAATGGAGGCCAAGCAGGAGCAGGCCGAGCAGCAAAAGGCGGACAAGCCGCAGAGCAATGCGGACAAGGCGGATGCCGAAGTGGCCAGTTATACCGATGCCATCCGTTCCGCCGTGGCGCAGCGCTGGCGAATTCCCGGCAACTACCGGGGTCGCGATGATATCAAGGCGCAGGTACGTATCCAGATGATCCCCGGTGGCGAAGTGGTGGATGTGTCGGTGGTCAAATCCAGTGGCTACCCAGATTTTGACGAGTCGGTGATGGCCGCCGTCAAACTGGCCAGCCCGTTGCCGGTGCCCGATGGGGCGCTGTTTGATAAAACCTTTCGCTCTTTCTTGATCGAATTTGATCCAGGAGTCGCAAAATGATGCGTGTAGTTGTGGCCGTACTGACGGTCTGTTGGGTGCTCAGTGCCCAGGCGGAATTGCTGATTCGGGTAACCGAAGGGCGAGTGGATGCGGTGCCGATCGCCGTTGTGCCCTTTAGTGGTGCAAGCCAGGCACCGGAAGATGTCTCGCAGATCGTGCAGGCGGACCTGCACCGCAGTGGCCAGTTCAAGCCGATCCCGGCCAAGGACATGCTCAGCCGTCCGCACAATGAAAGTGAAATGATTTACCGGGATTTCCGTGTTATCGGCGCCGAGTATGTGATCACCGGCAGCATGAAGAAGGACGAAACCGGGGGGTATGAGGTCAGCTATGCGCTGTTTAACGTCGGCAGCCAGAAAAAATTGCTGGAAGAAACCTACCGGCCACCGGTATCACAGCTGCGTGATGTGGCGCACGCTATCAGTGATCGTATCTATCAGCAGCTCACCGGGATCCCCGGCGCCTTCTCCACAAAGATTCTCTATATCACCTTTAACCGTCATGCCCGCGACCCCTATCAGCTGCAATATGCCGATGCCGACGGTCACCGCGTCACCACGGTGCTGCGCAGTAAACAGCCGATCATGAGCCCCACCTGGTCGCCGGATGGCAGGAATATTGCTTATGTCTCCTTTGAGGACCATGGGCTGCCGGCCATTTATATCCATAATCTGGCCACCACCGAGCGTCACAAGGTGTCCAGCTTCAAGGGCATCAATGGCGCACCGGACTGGTCGCCGGATGGCCAGAAACTGGCGTTGACCCTGTCCCGTGACGGCAACCCGGAAATTTACATGATGGACCTGAACACCAAAAAGCTGACGCGGTTGACCCACAACTATGCCATCGACACGGAACCGCGCTGGTTGCCGGACGGTGAGCACCTGGTGTTCACTTCCAGCCGTTCAGGTGGGCCACAAATCTATAAATTGGACATAAATGATAAATCGGTCAGACGCGTTTCATTTGAAGGTGATTATAATGCGCGGCCGGATGTAACGCCTGATGGTCGTTACCTGGTTTATGTGCACCGACGCAACGGGAAGTTCAATGTCGGTGTCCAGGATCTCCAGCGGGGCACATTCAATATTGTGACCCAGACAGACATGGATGAGTCTCCCAGTGTTGCACCCAATGGAAGTATGGTAATTTACGGGACGCAAGATCGGGGGACGGGGGTCCTGGAAGCCGTATCCATCGATGGCAGGGTCAAAGTACAGCTGCCATCGAAGGAAGGTGAAGTCAGGGAACCGGCCTGGTCGCCGTTCCTCTGAACGGATCTCGGAATCCAACGATAGGAAACTATAGGAGCTTTACGCATGCGTTCTTTTATTAACCCGTTTTTTGCCCTGGTCTTGGCAACCGCTCTTGCCGCCTGTTCCAGCACCCCGACTGAGGAAGACACCTCTGCCACCGAAGCTGCGCCTCAGCAGACCCAGACTGCGCCGACCCAACCGGTAGAGCCGGTTGCGCCGGTCAAGCCGGAAACCAGCAGCATTCCGCTGACCGCTGATAACTTCTACAACCACCCGTCCAACTACGACGGTACCACCGATACTCGCATCATCTACTTCGCGTTCGACAGCAACACCGTTCCGGCGGCGGCTTTCGAAACCCTGCGTGCGCATGCCACTTACCTGAAAAACAATGCCAACGCCAAGGTGCGTCTGGAAGGTAACGCTGACGAGCGCGGCACCCGTGAATACAACGTGGCACTGTCCGAGCGTCGTGCCAAGGCGGTTGAGAAGTTCCTGCGTGTTCAGGGCGTACCGGCCTCCCAGATCGAAATCGTTGCCTACGGTGAAGAAAAGCCGGCAGCCTTCGGTCATACCGAAATGGACTGGGCCAAAAACCGTCGCGTAGTGATCAACTACCTGTCCGGCCGTCCGTAAGGTATGAAGTCAGTGAACATCAGGCGCCTGCTGGCAGGCGCCACGTTCAGTGCCCTGTCGCTCTGCGCTTATGCGCAGAGCACCGGGCCGTTGGCCGTTGAGGACCGCAGTTTTGGTGACAGCCAGGCGGATACCCGGAGCGCCAGCAATAACAATCAGGACCCGGACAGTGGTCTGGTGGTGCTGATGCAGCAGCAGGACCAGCTGCAAGATCAGATCCAGCAACTGCAGGGCCAGGTGGAAGAACTGCGCCATCAGTTGCAGACCATGAAAGACGCCGAACGCGAGCGTTACCTGGATCTGGATACCCGAATCAATACCCTGGCAGAGCAGGGCAAGACCGAGACGCCGGAAACGGGGGCCGCCGATGACGGCAGCACCGACCCGCAGGCGGACCGGGATGCCTATGATGCTGCCCGGGACCAGTTGCTCAAGCGCGATTTCACGGCGGCAGCCAGCGCCTTTGAGAACTACCTGAAGGATTTTCCCCACGGCAAGTACCGTGGCCATGCCCATTTCTGGCTTGGCAAGGTCTACAGCAGTCTGCCCAAACCGGAGCTCGACAAGGCCCGTGAACAATTTCAGGCCGTGGTTGACGAGCACCCGGATCACAGCAAGGCGCCGGCCAGCCTCTATACCCTGGCCGTTATGGACGCCCGCGCCGGCAAGGTGCCGCAAGCCAAGGTCGAGCTGCACAAGCTGATCAAGCAATACCCCGACACCTCCGAGGCCGGTCAGGCCAAGACCCTGCTGGATCAGCTTAGCCAGTAGCGTCACCGGGGCCGCACAGCCCCCCTCAAAGGTGATAGAATCCGCGGCACTTTGGCGGGGCAGCATGGCCCCGTGCCCTGTTGGTGCAGGCGCCTGCCAGCGTCTGCCGGAGGTACCGTGGAACTACGTCTGACCGAAATTTTCTTTTCCCTGCAGGGCGAAGCCCGCACCGTGGGCTGTCCCACCGTTTTCGTGCGTCTCACCGGCTGTCCCCAGCGCTGTGTCTGGTGTGATACCGAATACGCCTTCTCAGGCGGGGAAAAATGGTCACTGGCTGCCGTTGTCGAGGAAGTGGCGCGCCATGGCGCCAGTTATGTGACCGTTACCGGCGGTGAACCGCTGGCACAGCCGAACTGCCTGCCATTGCTGACAGCTCTTTGTGATGCCGGTTACCAGGTCAGCCTGGAAACCGGCGGCGCCATGGATATCGGCGGGGTCGATGAGCGGGTCTCCGTGGTCATGGATCTGAAGGCGCCCGGTTCCGGTGAGCAGCACAACAACCGGCTGGAAAACATTCCCCTGCTGCGTCCCCACCACCAGGTCAAGTTCGTGCTGGCCGACCGTCGCGACTATGACTGGGCGCGTTTCATGCTCGATCAGCACCAGTTAGCGAAGCGCGTCAGTGATGTGCTGTTTTCCCCGGTGCAGGGCCAGCTCTCGCCGGGGCAGCTGGCGGACTGGATTATCGAGGATCATCTGCCCGTGCGTTTCCAGCTGCAGCTGCATAAATTGCTGTGGCATGACGCCCGCGGACGTTAAAGGAGACATCCATGAAGAAAGCCGTGGTATTGCTGTCCGGTGGCCTGGACTCCGCCACCTGTCTGGCGATTGCCCGAGATCAGGGCTATCTGTTCCATACCATTGCCTTTGATTACGGCCAGCGCACCCGTTCCGAGCTGGATGCCGCCGCGCGGGTGTCCGAGGCCCTGGGCGCTGCCAGCCACCGGGTGATTGAGTTGGGAATGGGTAATATCGGTGGCTCCGCGCTGACCGACCACAACATCGACGTGCCGGAAGATGGTGGTGAGGGCATTCCGGTGACCTATGTGCCGGCCCGCAATACGGTGTTTTTGTCACTGGCCCTGGGCCTGGCGGAAGTGACCGGTGCCGAGGCGATTTTTATCGGCGTCAACGCCGTGGATTACTCCGGCTATCCGGATTGTCGCCCGGCTTTCATCGACGCATTTCAGACCATGGCCAACCTGGCCACCAAGGCGGGAGTCGAAGGCCAGACCATCAGCATTGAGGCGCCCTTGATGCGGTTGAGCAAGGCAGAAATCATCCAGCAGGGTGAGGCGCTCGGGCTCGACTACGGCCTTACGGTGTCCTGCTACCAGGCCGATGGCCAGGGGCGCGCCTGCGGTCGCTGCGACAGTTGCCGGCTGCGTCGCCAGGGCTTCGTCGAAGCACAGGTCAAAGATCCGACAAACTACCAATAATCGGAAAAAAAGTGGTCTGCCCCCCTTGTCAGGCACAAATAAATCCGTATTATTTGCGCCTCCTTCGGGAGCGGGTCGTTAGCTCAGTTGGTAGAGCAGTTGGCTTTTAACCAATTGGTCGCTGGTTCGAGTCCAGCACGACCCACCATCTTCTAAAAAGGCTGCCAGATTTGGCGGCCTTTTTTTATGCCCGGTGCCTGCTGACGGGTTCGCCGGCCGGCCTTCACCGGTGGTGGTCGTGTGCGGTACGGCGAGCTGTGAACCCACCCCACCCCAGCCCTCCCCTTGTTAAGGGGAGGGGGCGAGTCGCCCCGCGCAGTAATGCCCTGGGCACCCTGGCCGCAGTTTGCGTCCTCCCCCTCTTCGAGGGGGAGCTAGAGGGGGTGGTACCCGGCAGACCACATCTACGCATTCGCCTTTAAATAGGGAAGAAGCAAGCGGCGAATGCCTATTCAAGCCCGCGCGGGCAGGGGCGGTGTTCTCCGGTTAGCTGTCAATGGTGCATGGCCAGCTGCAACCGGCTGCGGACATGGCTTTTACGATAGATTCTTTGCAGATGGGTCTTGACGGTCTTGTCGCTGATGTTGAGTTCGCGTGCAATTTCCTTGTTGCTGAGGCCTGCGCAAAGCCGCTCGACAATCTCTTCTTCTCTGGGGGTTAGTTCCCACTGACTACGGCGCTTGTCCCCGGGTTGGCGTTTGGCGTGTACCGTCGGTAGTAGTACCGCGTCGTAGAGCAATTGACGCGGCGCCCAGACTTCCCCGCTGCCGACACAGACGATGGCACGAACCAGTTCTGCCACTGCGGCATCACGGCGAATCAGGCCCCGCACACCAAGCTGTAAGGCCTGGATGGCTAAATGTTGCTCCAGGCGAGGCAGTGCCAGCAGCACCATTGACGGGGTGTTGCGGATAATGTCCGCGATCAGAGCCGGCACCAGCGACGTACTGCCGGTGCTTAGCAGGACTACCGCTGGGCCATGTTCCGCCAGTCGCTTGGCGGTCTGACATAGGGAGGTGGTGCCTATCAGCAGCAGGGCAGGGTGGTTGCCAAGCGCGTCGATGGGAAACGAGTAATGTGAGTCCAGGTGAACCACTAAGGTACGAACGCGCCCCCGAGCATCTGTCACGTTCATGACGTTCTCCACTCAACAGGCAGTCCCGGCTTGCCTTTGGTGATGCCTCCTCCTTGATGGCGGTGAAATGCCAGTCGCGGGCCACCCCAGACGGTCCGTGGGCGCGCTGCCGTTTCCTTGAAGCGCCAGTCAGTTTACTCCCTACGTCATGCCTCCGGCGATGAACACGGTTAATGACTTTGCAATCCCGTGCCTCAAATCAATATTTTTGTACCGGCAGGACAAGGGGGCCTATTCCCGCAAAGAGTGTCGGCCGCGAGAACGGGACAATCAGGAGCGATGCTGGTCAGAATGGCATAATAATGCCCGCTGCGTTGCCCAGCCCCGGGCTGAGCTCGGCGGCTGGTTGAAAAGCAGACAATTGGCGTCAGGTTTGGTGTTCTGGCAAGGGTTAGCAGTTGTCTTTTCTTTTAAAATCCGTAGGATATGGCTTTCGTTTCGGGTCGTTAGCTCAGTTGGTAGAGCAGTTGGCTTTTAACCAATTGGTCGCTGGTTCGAGTCCAGCACGACCCACCATCTTCTAAAAAGGCTGCCAGATTTGGCGGCCTTTTTTTATGCCCGGAGTTCGCAGGCGGGCACGCCCAGCGGAGTCGCCCTGGACGCCCAGGCCGCAGCTCTTCGTCCTCCCCCTCTTTGAGGGGGAGCCAGAGGGGGTGGCTTGCCCGACAACCCACCCCACCCCAGCCCTCCCCTTGATAAGGGGAGGGGGCCAGTCGTCCAGCGGACTAATGCCCTGGACGCCCAGGCCGCAGCTCTTCGTCCTCCCCCTCTTTGAGGGGGAGTTAGAGGGGGTGGTGTCTGGCAGGGCAAGCAATGCCTTTTACCAATTTGCCTCTAAATAGAGAAGGACCGAGCGGATAGTGCTCATGAAAGCCCGATGATGTAGGCGCGCTCGCTCAGCGCTGGCAGCGCCAATGGGAAAACGATCAGGCCCCCACGACTACTGGGTCGAGCCGAACCAGGGCCTTATCTCCGGCTACGCCGGGTCACGGTAGCGAGTCAGTTGGTGACGGCCAGCTGTAATCGGCTGTGCACATTGTTCTTTTTGTAAATGCGCTGCAAGTGGGTCTTGACGGTCTTGTCGCTGATATTCAGGTCCCGGGCAATTTCCTTGTTGCTGAGACCGGTGCAGAGTCGGTCGACAATTTCCTGTTCCCTGGGCGTCAGTGTCTCCTGCGCACATGGCGGCGGTGGATAAGCCGGATCAGAGTGTTCGATGTGACGGGCAAAGGCATCGAAAAGCAAGCGGCGGGATGCCCAGATTTCGCCTTGACTGAGGCAGAGAATGGCGTGGACCAGCTCAGAGGCCGGGGCATCATCGCGGATAAAACCTCTGACGCCCAGGTGCAGGGCGTCAACGGCAAAACCGTGTTCTATCACTGGCAGGCTGAGTAATACCAGGGACGGGGTGTTGTGAACCAGATCCTGAATCAACTCGCGGGGCAGAGGCTGAATGGTGTCGGTATTCAGTACCGTGACGGCGGGTCCCCGGGCAGAAAGGGTCTTGCTGACCTGGCACAGAGAGGTGGGGCCGATCAGGCTGATATCCGGTGCGCTGGATAGCAGCGAGGCGTGGCGGTGATGGCCAGGACACAAATCAACCAGCAAGGTTCGAACGCGGCCTTCACGGTCTCTCACGTTCATTGTGCTCTCCACTAACAGAGAGGCATTAGCCTCCCGTGACAACTCCTCCCTGAGTGTTGAATAGAGCAACCAGTCACGATATGTGATGACGTGCGTGTGGGGGTTGCCTTTCCCTTATGAACATCCATTAGCTTACTCCTAACGTTCGGGGTCAACCATAAGGATAAGCCGTTTTATAACGTTGCTTGGGTGTTAAAAACTGCATGTCAGGTAACCATTTTGTACGGTGACTCAGCGCTAAGACACTATTGTTATAAAGGCTGTTGATACCAGGGCAGTATGTTTTATTGATGATGGGAATAAATAACAGGGTGTGCTATGGCAAGGCTGGGATGGCTCTTTGTGGAATTTTTTGAATGGCAATTTGGTGTAATTTTTTTGATTATTAAAAGCCGCTCTTTTATTTGATTTTTCGCTTTGTCAGAGTGGCTGATCAAACAGTTTTATATCAGGGCCGGAAAGTGGCTGGAGGAACTGGGATCGGGCTCACAGATTTGTTTTTACAATAAATGAAAGCGGTTTTTACGTGTTAATGTTGTGCCCGCTTTATATGCTTATTTTATTTAAATTATTTTGTTTTTATAACCTCTCCTTTTCATGTGTCACTGCCCGCCAATAAAATTGCATATTGCCGCCGCTCGGCGACGCCATTACTGCGTGCTGCCCCTGTCAGGGCAGAGTTTGCCGGTGATATGAGCAATGTTTCATTTTGCTGTCTGGAAGAGTGTGAGGCACCTCCCATAACCGCTTCCGGTGATGTGAATTGCCCCTCATATTTTACTATTTAAAATAGTAATATTTTATTATTAGTTGCTAATTAATGTTAACCCAATAAGGCTGTTTTGAGTCCGATAAAAAAATATGAATAAAGGATCTTGAGTTTGGGGAAACCCGGTCACTCAACGTTTTGCGCTTCCCGTTGAGGCGCTGAAAAAATTATCGGAGTTTTCTGTGTTGTTATTTGCTCAATGTCGTATTTATCAGATCCGTCAATTTGATTCGGATACCCTCGCTCCTTCTGTGCTGACATCTGCCATGGCTGCAGCGGTTCGTGGTTTATGCATGTTAATGCTGCTCGGCAGCAGTGTGCTGGCATACGCCAACAGTAATGCCGAGCAGGCGCGAGCTCAGGGGCTTGAATTGCTTCGCAAGGCGCAGCGGGCTCCTGTTAGTGAGCTTCTCTCGCTCGCGCACCAACGCCGACAGGCCATGGAGCACCTGATCGCCGAATCCCCCGGGCAGGCGTTGCGGGTGGCGCTGCCTTCCGACCGCAGGGCAACACTGCCGGCCTCAGTGGCAGACCAGGTGGAAACCGTCACTTCCGTGAAAGGGACGCTCAAGGTTCTGGTCCATGATTTTGCTCAGGGTTACAAGGTCGAGCAGCGCCTGCAAACGGCCCAGGGAGACATCGAGCTGCACTTTACGGGGCAGGCTGCCGATCTGGAAACCGGGCAGACCGTGCAGGTCACCGGCCTGAAGCTCGGCCGGCAAATGGCGGTTGATAACCACGACGACAGCAATGTCCTCTACCTGAATGGCACCAACAGCACCACCGGTAGCAATGCGCAGTTGAGCAACACCTTCGGCGAGCAGCGGGTGCTGGTGCTGCTGGTCAATTTCCAGAATGATCCGAGTAACCAGCCCTACACCCTGCAGCAGGCCCAGGACATTGTGTTCAACCAGGTGGATGCCTACTACCGGGAAACGTCCTCGGGGCGTACATGGCTAACCGGCGATGTATTCGGCTGGTACACCATGGCCATGGATCAACCCACGGATCCCTACAACTGTCGTCTGACCGATATTTCCAGCGCCGCCCAACAGGCGGCCGGCAGTGCCGGCGTCGACCCTTCCAGTTACGACAAGATTGTCTATGTGTTCCCCTACACCAGCTGCTTTGCCTCCGGTACCGGTACGGTGGGCGGGGCGCCGGCGGAAGCCTGGATCAATGGTAATGCCTTTACCATGGATACCGTGGGCCATGAACTGGGTCATAACTTCGGCCTGAATCATTCCGGCTCGCTGGATTGCGGCACCAGCACCGAGGGGGGCACCTGCAGCACCAGCCCCTATGGTGACCCGGTCGATATTATGGGCAACAAGGGTGCCGGGCACTTCAACGCGCGTCAGAAAGAGCGCCTTGGCTGGCTGGATGCCAATGCCGGGGAAATCATTCAGGCCGGCTCCGGCACCTATACCCTGAGCCCCTATGAGTTGGCCGTGGGCAGTGGTACCCAGGCGCTGAAAGTGCTGGGGCATACTGATCCCGCCACGGGGGACGAAACCTGGTATTACATCGAGTACCGTCAGGCGACCGGTATGGACAGCTTTATCGGCGACAGCTTTTATGCCACCTATGGCAACCTCACCGATGGCGTAATGATTCATCGGGTGACCATCCCCAGCAGCAACACTGTCAGTTCACTGCTGCTGGATATGACCCCGGATACCAGCGTTTACTACGATTGGTACGATTCCGCCCTGGTGGCGGGTAATACCTATACCGATCCGGTCAGTGGCCTGACCATCAGTACCGATTCAGTGGATGCCAACGGTGCCACGGTGACGATCGGCAATGGCGGCGCAACCAGCTGTGTGCATCAACAGCCCGGCATCCAGGTCTCTTCAGCCAAGAGTCAGTGGGGCCAGCCCGGGCAAACGCTGCAATACCAGCTGGATGTGACCAACCAGGACAGCGCGGATTGCAGTGACAGCAATTTCAGCCTGAATGTGGCTGCGCCCAGTGGCTGGACGGCCACTCCGGATCAGGGCAGTGTGCTGTTGGCGCCGGGGGCCAGCGCCACCGTGACCCTCAGCGTAACATCCAGTAGCAGCGCCCAGGCGGCCTACTACGACATCACCACCAGCCTGACCTCCGGCAGCAGTGGCATGAACAACGCGGCGGCGGTCACCTATGTGGTGCAGGCAACCAATACCGCTCCCGTTGCCGCGAATGACAGTGCCACTCTGGCGGATGCCGCATCACCGGTGACCATCAATGTGCTGTTCAACGATTCGGACGCTGATGGCGACCCCCTGACGGTGACCGGTGCCACCCAGGGCAGCAAGGGAACGGTGGTCATCAATAGCGATGGCACCATCACCTATATGCCGCAGAAGCGTTTCAAGGATTACGACAGCTTCAGTTACACCATCAGTGATGGCCAGAGTCAGGCGAGTGCCACGGTATCGATCTCACTGCAGAGCAGTAGTTCCATCACCACGACCACTGGCGGTGGCGGTGGCGGCAATGGTGGCCATGGCGGTGGCGGCGGTAAAAAGAAATAACCGCGACCGTAACCTTCCAACCCTCCACAAGAAAAGGGCGACAATATTGTCGCCCTTTTTTTGTTGTCCGTTCATCCAGAACAGAACGTTGTTACGGTGCAGGGTCTTCACACAGCGGGCAGGTGGCTGTGGCACTTTGCGGCGTGACCGCATCCCCGAAGATATCCAGGGCGTTGGCTTCGACGCTATCGCTGAACAGCACCTCGTGCGGAACCGTGGTCGGGTTGCCATCCTTGTCTACCGCGGTGGTCGGCGTGTATTCACCGCTGTAGTCCATGCAGGCGCCTTCCTCTACGGTGGGATTATTGGGGTCGGCGGGTGCGTTGAGGTTGGCGCCAGAGAGTATCGTCGCCTTGGTGCCATCATCCTGAGTATCAACCACAGAGACGTTGTTCAACTTGCTGTCACCAACGTTACAGACGGTACCGGAGAAGTGCACCTTGGCGTAGACCAGACCACTGTCGGCAGCAATCAACGTGTTGCACTTCTTGCTGACCGCGACGGCAGGGCTGATTTGCAATTGCGGACAGGTCGCATCTGCGGTGGCGTCAGGTACGGAATTCTGGCCTTCCACATCCGAGGTGGCGGTTGCTGTCACGTGATCCATTCGGCCATTTTCTGCCAGCGTGACAGTCATGGTGCCATTGTAGCTCTTGAAGCCGCTCGCGTCGATGGAGCCAAGATTCAGCGTGCCCTGGTCAAACTGCGGAGAATCGTTCACTGCTACATTGTAGACGGTGCCGACCCCGGTGTTGGTAACCTGGCCCGTGATATCGTAAATGATATGGTCTTGCGCGCTGTTCAGACGCGGGTTGCTGCAGGTCTTGGAAACCTTGATGCCGCAAAGCTGGAAGTCACCCAGTGCATAATCGAAGATGGTTGCCGTCAGCGACGTGGAAGAGCGGGTCACTGCCATATACTGGGAGAAGCAGCCCAGCAGGTTCAGCTTGGTCAGGTTGATTTTCCCTTCAAAAAACTCGGAGGTATCCAGGTTATTGGAAGGAGTGGGGCCTGACTGCTTGGTCTCCGTCAGCCAGGGAACGCCGGTGCCGGCACCGTAGCCGGTGATCTGGCTGTTGTTAACGATGGCACACAGGTTCTGGCTGCCGCCGCCATTCTGGCATTCGCTACCGGAGGCGATCGGAGTCGTATCCAGGTAGCCATTGGCGCCGCCGTTCCAGCGATAGGCGCGGATATCGGTGACCGAGCCGCCATTGGTGAATTCTGCCACGATCAGAATGTCGCCATCCTTGTGGTTGCCGGTGAAGTTACCGGTCTTGCCCCGGTCGATGGAGCAGCCCACATGATCGTCCTGCAAAAACCAGAAGCCGATATTGCCGGTGCCCTCATTGGAATAACGTTCCATGGCGAAATAGACAATGATGTCACCGTTTTCGTTGGCGGCAGCGGCATAGGCGTTCACGATGTCGGTTTTATCGTTCACGTTATTACTCTTGGAGCAATCCCATCCGCCGGTGATATTCAGGGTGTCCTTGCTACCGGTGGCGAAAGTGGAATAGTCCGGGCCGCTGGCGCCGGGAACGAAATCTCGCACAAACACGGATTTCGAATACCCGCTGGGTAAGGTGCTGGCCTGGGTGGGTTCATCCGTGCCGTTCACATCAAAAAGATTTTCCCAGTCGACGCCGCCATTACTGATGATGTTCCTGTCCAGTTCAAGCGGCTGTGCCGACACCGGTGTTGTCAATGCCATGAGCACTGCGGTGCAGAACGCCGTACAGAGTCCGGCGCAAATTTTGTGTAAGGTTGCCGTATTCATCGCTCGTCTCCTTAATCGCGCAGATGGCATCTGTCTGGCCAGGTTGACTGCACGGTCGATTGTGTTCCGGGGTGTTTGGGTTGCCACAAACGGTCGCTGCAAATTCCCCACAAAATGCATGCATCAAAGACGTTTCGCTTGATGTCATGCGTTAAATATAGGTTTGCTGGCGGGGGGCAAAAATCGTTCTTAGGGAGTAGTTGTGTACTCAAAATGGAGTACATGGATTTTTAGGTTTGAGGTAACTGATTGTTTCCTTTTGCCTTTTCATTTTGGCCCGGAAAAAAAAGAAAAAAAGCGCTAGGTTTTCTTGTAATAAACGTTATCGATGAACGATCTATAGCGGCCAACCGAGCAGCCAGTGGCAAGCTTGGCGGGCTGCGAGCCGATCGTTTGAGCGAATGTTCAGTAACCGCGGGAGGTGTCAGGAAAAGGGGACGGCCACCGGTGACTGGGACGGTTGCCACACCGGAACACTGGCCCGTTCAGCCAGACCGATCATGTGCGCGGTGCCCCGGCCCCCGGGAAAGGCGACCACGGCCTGGGGTTTGCCATGCTGCAGCATCCGCTGGTTGCGCAGGGGGCCGGCGGCACGGCCATGGGCCTGCCAGTTAGCGGGGTAGCATACCTGGTCAACGCCCTGATCATGGGCCCAGCGGCTGGCCAGTCGGTCTGTCCCGTTGGCGTCACCATGAATCAACAAGGTCAGCAGACCCCGGCGTCGCAGGGTTTCCAGGGTCTGGTGAAGTAGCGGCAGATCATGGAAATCACGGCCGCCGCAGACGAGTATACGCATAAATACTGTCCTTATGATCAGTTGTTTGCAGTATGCCGATTTCCGATGCAATTACCAAGACAGGTCTGCGTAAAGGAAAGTTTCACGGTGTCTTGACCTTTTCTGGCGCTACACTGAGCAATCGATCACAAACCAGCCAGAATCACTGACATGACGCAAAATACGGCTCGAATACCGGTGGGAATCAGCGCCTGTTTGCTGGGCATGGCAGTGCGCCATGATGGCAGCCACAAGCATTCCCGTTACTGCACGGGAATGCTGGCGGAATACTTCGAGTTTCGCTCGCTGTGTCCGGAGATGGGCGCGGGTCTCAGCGCGCCGCGCAAGGCCATGCATCTGATCGACCGTGATGGGCTGGTTCGAATGGTAACCACCGACGGCAAACGGGATCATACCGCGTTGATGGAAGACTTTAACAAGCGCAGTCTACCGCCTCTGGCCGCACTGCGTGGTTACATCCTCAAGGCCAAGTCACCCAGTTGCGGCATGGAGAGAGTACGGCTCTACCAGCAAGATGGCTCGCTGTTGCATCGCCAGGCCAGCGGCCTGTTTGCCGACGCGCTGATGAAGGCCTATCCCCTCATGCCGGTTGAGGAAGAAGGGCGCCTGAATGATGACCGCCTGCGTGAAAATTTCATCGAACGTGTGTTTCTCTATGATGACTGGTGTCAGCTGAAGGAAAGCGGTGTTACCGCCGCGAAGCTGATTGATTTCCATAGCCGCCACAAGTTTCAGTTGCTGGCCCACTGCCAGCGGACCTATCGGCGCCTGGGGCCGCTGCTGGCAGACCTCAAGTCGCAGCCTCTGGATGACATTGCCGACCAGTACATTGATGAGATGATGACGGCCATGAAGAAGCCTGCCTCACGGGGAGACCACGTCAACGCCCTGCAACATCTGGCCGGTTTCCTCCGTGCGGATCTGCTCCAGGAAGATCGTCAGCTGCTGCACGAGCAGATTGATGCTTATGGCCGGGGTGAGGTGCCCCTGGTGGTTCCCATGACGCTGTTGCGCGGCGGTTTGCGCAAAACCAATCAGCCTTATCTGTCCCGTCAGGACTATCTGCGCCCCTATCCGGATGCGCTGGGTCTGCGTAACCGGGTATAACAGTAAGAGAACCTGATTGTGTGCTGGCACCGTCGGTAACAGGAGTACCCATGTCAAAGAGGCTGGTCTGGTTCCGCAACGACTTGCGGTTGCATGCTCACGCCCCCCTGCAGCAGGCCCTGAGTGACGGTGGGCCTGTCACTGCGATCTATTGTTTGTGTCCTGATCAGTGGGACCGTCATCAGGTTGCCCCCCTGCGGCGTTGGTATGTATTGAAGAGTTTGCTGGAGCTGGGCGATGCGCTGCGCGACCGGGGGCTGGATCTTCATGTTCTCGAATGTGATGACTTTTCCTCGGTACCTCAGGCCCTGGCCCGGCTGGTAGAAGAGCAGGGCATTAGCGAGCTTTACTGCAACCGTGAATACCCCCTCAATGAAAAAAACCGTGACCGGTCGGTGGCCCGAGCCCTTGCGCCCCTGGGGGTCAAGTTGCACGGTTTTGACGACGGTATGCTGGTGCCCCCTGATGCGCTGAGAACCGGCAAGGGCACCCCCTACACGGTGTTCGGTGCCTACAAGCGGCGTTGGGATCAATGGCTGACAGAGCGTGGGTGCGCTGAAACCCCGGTACCCCGTTGGCCGGGTGGCAAGGGGCAGTTCGTTGGTCGCCAGCGGGTCACTGCGGCACTGCAATCGCTGCCCCTGGAAGACCGTCTTCGCGACCAGTGGCAAGCGGGGGAGGCCGCTGCGCTGCAGCAGCTCGATCATTTTGTGGAACACCACCTGGCGGCCTATCACCGACAACGGGACTTCCCGGCACTGCACGGCACCAGCGCTTTGTCCGCCGCCCTGTCAGCGGGCACGCTGTCGCCGGCCAGTTGTTATCGTGCTGCCTGGCAGGCCATGCAGGATGCTGGCAGCCGTGAGGGTGCCGCCTGCTGGATCGGTGAACTGGCCTGGCGGGATTTCTATCGACAGATCATGGCCTTGTTTCCACGCCTGTCCCGCGGTGGAGCCTTCCGGCCGGAAACCGAGCTGCTGCGGTGGGACGATGACGCGGCGCTGTTCCAGGCCTGGTGCGAGGGGCGAACCGGGTATCCGCTGGTGGATGCCGCCATGCGTCAGCTGGTAACCACCGGCTGGATGCATAACCGCCTGCGCATGTTGACGGCCATGTTCCTGAGCAAGCATCTATGGATTGACTGGCGCAGGGGGGAGGCGTTCTTCATGCAGCATCTGATGGATGGTGATTTCGCTGCCAACAATGGTGGCTGGCAGTGGAGCGCTTCCACTGGCACCGATGCGGTGCCATATTTTCGCGTGTTCAGCCCGGTCCGCCAGAGCCAGCGTTTTGACCCGGACGGCACCTTCATTGCCCGCTTTGTGCCAGAACTGGCCCATCTGGATAACAAAACCATCCACGAACCCTGGAAGCAGCCATTGCTGGCACCGGATTATCCGCCGCCCTGCGCCCCCCACGCGGGTGTGCGCGAGCGCGTCACCGAGCGTTTCAAGCAGGCAAAGGCGCAGTATGACGCCACCGATCACTCTTCCCACAGCACACAGAAGGAATCTTAATGAGCCAGCGTATCGCCATTATTGGCGCCGGCATCAGCGGACTCACCGCAGCCTGGTATCTGGCCCGTGACAACGAGGTCACCGTGTTCGAGGCCAACGATTACCTGGGCGGGCATACCTGTACCGTGCCGGTAACGCGCGATCACGGCGATTACGCCGTGGACGTGGGCTTTATTGTTTTCAATGATCGAACCTACCCGAATTTTCTCAAACTGCTCGATGAACTGGGTATCGACCGTCAGCCCACCGACATGGGCTTTGCCGTCAGCGACCAGCGTAACGGGCTGGAATACAGTGGCGATGGCCTGGGCGGGTTGTTTGCCCAAAAGCGCAACCTGTTGCGCCCGGGTTACTGGCGATTTATTGCCGACATTCTGCGCTTTAATCGCCGAGCGCCGGAGCTGATCGACAGCGAAGAGGGTGAGCTGCCACTGGGTGAATACCTGCGTCGCAACCATTACAGCGAGGCCTTCCGTCGCGATTACATCCTCGCCATGGGCGGTGCCATCTGGTCATGCTCGCTGGCGCAGATGGAAGCATTTCCGGCGCGCTTTTTCGTGCAGTTTTTCCATAATCACGGCCTGCTTTCGCTGACTAACCGGCCGCAGTGGTACGTGGTCCCTGGAGGCTCCCGCGAGTATCTAAAACCCCTGGTGGAGAAGTGCCCGGCGCGCTTTCTGACCAACAGCCCGGTAACGCGCATCCGTCGCCATGGAGAAGGTGTCAATGTGACCGTTAATGATCAAGAGCAGCTTTTTGATCAGGTTATTTTGGCGTGTCACAGCGACCAGGCGCTGGCCTTGCTGGCGGACCCGGACGACCGGGAACGCCGCTGCCTGCGGCAGCTTGGTTATCAGAGCAATGAGGTGGTGCTGCATACCGATACCCGTTTGCTGCCGAAAAGGCAGCGGGTCTGGTCCAGCTGGAATGCATTACTGTTCGACCATGAGCAGGAGCGGGTTCAGGTCACCTACAACATGAATATTCTGCAGGGCATCAAGTCCCCGGAGACCTTCTGCGTCACTCTCAATGCCTCCGAGCGCATTGCTGCGGACAAGGTCATCAGCCGCTTCAACTTTTCCCACCCGCTGTTCACGCCGCAGACGCTGGCGGCCCGGGAGACGTTGCTGGTCGCCAATGGCGAACAGCGAACCTGGTTTGCCGGTGCCTGGTGTCGTCATGGCTTTCATGAAGACGGCGTGGTGTCGGCGCTCAACGTTGTGCGTGGTATTCGTGAGGCGTCAACATGACACCGGCCATGGCCATTGCCCAGGGGCGCGTCTGGCACCAACGCCTGGTGCCCTTCCGCCACGCCTTTGATTACCCGTTGTGGCTGGTCTGGTGTGATCTGCAACAGGTCGATACGCTGCTGGCCGGCCACTGGGCCTGGGGGCGGCGCTGGCGACCGGTGACCTTCCGTGACCGGGACTTTGTGGACGGCAGTGATCGCCCATTGATAGACAAGGTGCGGGAACTGGCTGCGCATCATGGCATGGACTGGTCCGGCGGCCGCACCATCATGCTGGGGCAGTGGCGTACCCTGGGTACACTCTTCAATCCGCTGGTGTTGTATTTTCATTTCCCCGAGGGCCGTGACCAGCCGGATAGCATGCTGGCGGAAGTGCAGAACACGCCATGGCGCGAGCGCCATTGTTACCCGCTGACACTCACCGATGATGGTCAGGGTGGCCTGCACGTGGCCCATGACAAGCAATTCCATGTGTCGCCGTTTCTACCCATGGCGTTACGTTATCACTGGCATCTTCACGTGGCCTTTCCCGACCTGCGATTAACGTTGGAAGACAGAGACGATGACCAGCCGGTATTCCGTGCCGGTCTGAAACTGCATTTGCAGATGCCTCAACGCGCCGTCATGGCCCGAGTAATCGGCCGATTCGGTGCCCGGGGGCTGGCCACACTGCGCGGTATTTACTGGCAGGCATGGCGTCTTTGGCGCAAGGGTGCGCGTTTTCATCCGCATCCGGGCAGCAGTGATAAATCATAGGGTGGAGAGTGAGGCGCATGTCATCAATGGAAAAAACCTTGGTTGCCAAACCGCAAAGCTGGCTACAGTCATTGGCCCGCAAGCTGGTTCTTGGTCAGTTGGAGAAACTGCCCAATGGCGCTTTGCGGATCGAAGAACCGGATGGCAACACATTGACCCTGGGCGACGGTAGCGAGCCGGCAGTGATCGTGATGAACGATTGGGATGCCTATCGCATGATGATGAGCGGCGGTTCCCTGGGGGCGGCGGAAGCCTACATGGAGCAATGCTGGGAAAGTCCTGATCTGGTCGCCGTGATTCGCTACTTTGCCGCCAACGTGGATGAAATGGATGCGCTGGAAGGTGGCCTGGCGTTGCTTGCCCGGCCGGCGCTGAAGTGGCTGCATACCTACAACCGCAATTCCCTGCGCGGTTCACGCCGTAACATTTCCGCCCACTACGACCTCGGCAATGATTTCTTCTCCCTGTTCCTGGATCGCTCCATGATGTACTCCAGCGCCGTGTTCCCTGACCCGGACGCCAGCCTGGAAGACGCCTCCGAACACAAGATGGACCTGATCTGCCGCAAGCTTGATTTGCGAGAAGGCATGACGGTGCTGGAGGTCGGCACCGGCTGGGGCGGTCTGGCGCTGCATGCGGCGCAGCATTATGGCGTGCAGGTAACGACCACCACCATTTCCCGTGAGCAGGCGCGCTACGCCCGCGACAAGGTTCGTGAAGCCGGGCTGGAAAATCGCATCACGGTGCTGGAACAGGATTATCGCGAACTCACCGGCCAATACGACCGGGTGGTGTCCGTGGAGATGATCGAGGCGGTGGGCGCCAACTACCTGGACGGCTATTTCCGTATTCTGGGCGAGCGCCTGAAACCCGATGGGCTGCTGTTGTTGCAGGCCATTACGGTACCGGATCAGCGATACGATTATGCCCTCAGCCAGGTGGACTTCATCAAGCGCTACATCTTCCCCGGTGGTTTCCTGCCCAGTGTTTCAGTCATGTGTGAAGGCCTGGCAGAGCATACCCGTCTGGTGGTCACGGGCCTGGAAGATATCGGCATGCATTACGCGCAAACCCTCAACGCCTGGCGTGAGCGTTTTCTCAAGGCGCTGCCGCATATCGGCAAACTGGGGTTTGACGATCGCTTTATTCGCATGTGGGATTACTACCTCTGCTACTGCGAGGGGGCTTTCCTGGAGCGCGCCATCAGTACCGTGCACCTGCTGGCCGCTGGCCCGACATACCGGCCGACGCCATCACGTTAACTCCGTGACGCCAGCTTTCGCTGGCCACCCTGACAGACACTGGCCTGCGCCTTTGCAGCGTGGCCGGTGTTGTCAGGTGATGGCTCGCCGTTTGTGGTATTATTCCCGCCAGAGAGCCTTGTTCTTAAGGTAAGTGTTTGATTAATAGGGGAATACCCCGGGCGGAACAGCCTATGAATGCCAAGGCGCAAGAACTGGTCCGTAGCCATCTGGACCATCTGCAGGACGGCCCCGCGCTGAGCGAGGAACAGCGTCAAGCCTACCGTCAGCAAATTAAGGAATTATTGCAGCAGCGCGATGCGGTGCTGGTAGCCCATTACTACACCGACCCGGAAATTCAGTCCCTGGCCGAGGAAACCGGGGGGTGTGTCGCCGACTCCCTGGAGATGGCCCGCTTCGGCAAGGAGCACCCGGCCTCCACCCTGATCGTGGCCGGGGTCAAGTTCATGGGCGAAACGGCCAAGATTCTCAGCCCCGAGAAACGGGTTTTCATGCCCACCCTGGAAGCCACCTGTTCGCTGGACCTGGGCTGCCCGGAACAGGAATTTTCCGACTTCTGCGACCAGCACCCGGACCGTACCGTGGTGGTCTACGCCAATACGTCGGCGGCGGTGAAAGCCCGCGCTGACTGGGTGGTGACCTCGTCTATCGCGGTGGAGCTGATTGAGCACCTGGACCAGCAGGGCGCCAAGATCCTGTGGGCCCCGGACAAGCACCTGGGCGGCTATGTACGCGACAAGACCGGCGCCGACGTGCTGTGCTGGGACGGTGCCTGCATCGTTCACGAGGAATTCAAGGCCAAGGGTCTGGAAGACCTGAAGGCGGTCTACCCGGATGCCGCCATTCTGGTGCACCCGGAATCACCGTCAGCGGTGGTGGAAATGGCCGATGTGGTTGGTTCCACCTCGCAGCTGATCAAGGCCGCCTGCGAAATGGACAACAGCACCTTCATCGTTGCCACCGATAAGGGCATCTTCTACAAGATGCAGCAGCTGGCGCCGCAAAAGACTTTCGTGGAGGCCCCCACCGCCGGCTCCGGCGCCACCTGTCGCAGCTGTGCCCATTGCCCGTGGATGGCCATGAACGGTCTGGAAAACATGCTGGCGGTGCTGCAAGACGAAGAGGGGCTGGGCCAGGAAATCTTTGTCGACGCGACGCTGGCCGAGCGCGCCATGGTACCGCTTAATCGCATGCTCGATTTCGGCCAGTCCCTCAAGAAATAATCCTCCCTGACTGCCCGCCCCTCAACGCGGGGCCGTGCCTCAGGTCCTCCCCCTCTTTGAGGGGGAGACAGAGGGGGTGCGGACCACTAGAACTTTTCCTGTGACAACGCCTGCATGGTCTTTAGCCGGGCATTGAGCTTGCTATGCAGGGCAAAATCGTCGTTGGCGTCATGCAGGGCGTACTTCATCTGCTGCAGGGCCTTGTCGTCGTTGCCATGCAGAAACTGGCTCTCCGCCCGGGCATGCAGCGCGCGCACCTTGTCGCCGCTGTTACCGTAGGCGTCGGCGATCAGATTCCACACCAGTGGATCACTGCTGCGTGTCAGCGTCAGCGGTTTCAATAACGGCAGCGCCTTGGCCGGTTGCCTGCTGCGCAGATAGGCACGGCTGAGCAGGATGGAGCTGGCGTAATCGTCCGGGGCAATGGCCAGCACCCGCTGGCCCTGGGCTACTGCCTGCGGATAGTCGCCATCGTCCAGCGCCACTTCCACCAGTCCCAGCCGGTACCAAAGCTCGTTGGGGTGGTGGTCGGCCAACGCCTGCAGCAGTTTGCGCGCCTGGTCATAGTGGTCGGCGCGCAGATGGCTGAGAGCCAGGCCGTAGCGGGCGGCCTGTTGGGTGACATCGTCGTCGCCATCCAGATCCTGTTTGAAATAATCGATGGCCTGATCGGCGCTGCTGATGAACATGGACTGCACCCGCGCCCGTACCAGCAGGTAATGCAGTGATACCCGCATGGGCGGGTGGGGCAGAGTGCGGGCCCGGGCGCGGCTATCGGCGATGCGATCTTCGGTGACCGGGTGGGTAAGCAGAAACTCCGGCGGGTCGCCGTCATAGGCGCGGCGATTGAGCATGCGCTGGAAAAAGCGCGGCATGGCTTCCGGGTCCATGCCGGCGGCGGCCAGAATCTGCATACCGACCCGGTCCGCTTCACGCTCGTTCTGCCGCGAGTAGGCCAGCTGCGCCTGGATGGCGCCGGCCTGGGTGGCAGCAATGCCGGCCATACCGGCGTCGCCGTTGCCGGCAATGGCCACCGCCAGACTGGCCAGCATGGCGGTCAGCACCGCCACGTTCATTTTCTTTGAATCCAGGTAACGGCGGGCAAAGTGGCGCTGGCTGACGTGGGCAATTTCGTGGCTGATCACCGCCGCCACCTCGTCTTCGCCCAGGGCGTTGAGAAACAGGCCGGCATTGAGGCCGATCACGCCGCCGGGCACCGCAAACGCATTGATCTCACTGCGGTTGATGACCACGATGGCCAGGTCCGGGGCGTTCAGATCGCTGAACGAGGCCAGCCGATACACCAGGCTCTCGGCATACTCCTGCACCAGCGGGTCGGTCATGATGGAGGTCTTGTTGCGCAGGCTGCGCAACCAGGCCCGGCCAAGATCAAATTCCTGGTTGGCAGACATTAGCGCGGTGGTGGGGTCTCCCAGCACCGGCAAGTCATTGGCACTGGCCGGTACCGACAGCCAGCAGCAGCCGGCCAGCAACAGTGAACGAACAAACAACTTCAAGCGGCAACTCCTGAATCCGCGGTGGTCGGCTGGTGCCGGTCTCCCTGATTGAGACGACGGCGTTATTCAGCGACCCCATAATCCCTCTATAATGCCGGCACGCCGGTGTGGAATCGAGAGTGCAATGACCCGCCCGATAATTTCCGAGCAAACCGACCTGCAGGTGGATGCCTGTGGGTTGCAATGTCCCCTGCCGTTGCTGAAAACCCGTCAGGCCCTGCGCCACATGCGCCCGGGGCAAATGCTGGTGGTGCAGGCCACCGATGCGGGCTCGGCACGGGATATTCCTGCTTATGTGGGACAATCCAGTCATCAGCTAGTTCGCCGTGAGCAGGCGGACGGCTGTTATACCTTCCTCATCCGTTGTGGTGAACAGGAGTCTTGATGCTGCAGATTCTGAAAAACTGGGCCGATAACTACTTCTCCGATGAAGAAGCGGTTTATCTGCTGGTGCTACTGGTTGCCGGTGCTCTGGTGATCCTCTTTTTCGGGGGCATGCTGGCGCCGGTGCTGACCGCCATTGTGCTGGCCTACCTGTTGCAGGGCCTGGTGTCGGCGCTGGAACGGCGCGGCATGAGCAGTTTTCTGGCGGTGAATCTGGTCTTTACCCTGTTCATGGGGTTGCTGGTGGCCACCCTGGTAGTGTTGTTGCCCATGGTCTGGCGGCAAACCTTTCTGCTGGTGCGCGATCAGTTGCCCTACATGCTCAAGAACGGTGAGGTCTGGCTGCGGGCCCTGCCGCAACGCTACCCGGAAGTGCTGTCCATGGAGCAGGTGGATTCCATGGTATCGATGATTCACAAAGAGGTGGCCCAGGCGGGTCAGTCGGTGCTGACCCTGTCACTGGCTTCCATCCCCAACCTGGTGGAGCTGATGGTGTTTTTGGTGCTGGTGCCGCTGCTGGTTTATTTCTTCCTCAAGGATCGCCGTGCCATCCTCGACTGGTTTGTCGGCCTGTTGCCGCAACAGCGTCGCATTCTCTCCCACGTGTGGCAGGAAATGGACGGCCAGATTGCCAACTATGTGCGTGGCAAGGCCATCGAAATTCTGGTGGTGGGGGTGGCGTCCTTTATCGCCTTCCTGTTGATGGGGCTCAACTACACCGTATTGCTGGCGGTGCTGGTGGGGCTGTCGGTGGTGGTGCCCTACATCGGTGCCACCGTGGTGACGCTGCCGGTGGCGGCGGTGGGCTATGTGCAGTTCGGCTGGAGTGGGGATTTTG
>JAWVWY010000023.1:0-27164 GCA_033723495.1 Alcanivorax sp.
GATGCTTTGGATCCTGATGTTTGCCGGACCTTTGCCCTACCTGACTACCACAGCGGGCTGGATGACGTAAAAGATCGCATCATCGAGTTTCTCGCCGTGGGCGCCATGCGGGGCGAGGTCAAGGGCTCCATCATTCTGCTGGTGGGCCCGCCCGGTGTGGGCAAGACCAGTATCGGCAAATCCATTGCCGATGCTCTGGGTCGGCAATTTTACCGCTTCAGTCTGGGCGGCATGCGTGACGAGGCCGAGATCAAGGGGCACCGCCGCACCTACATCGGTGCCATGCCCGGCAAACTGGTGCAGGCCCTGAAGGATGCCGGCAGCGCCAACCCGGTCATCATGCTCGACGAAATCGACAAACTGGGACAGTCCTTCCAGGGCGATCCGGCCTCCGCGTTGCTGGAGGTGCTGGACCCGGAGCAGAATCAGGATTTCCTCGACCACTATCTGGATCAGCGTCTGGATCTGAGCCATGTGCTGTTTGTCTGCACCGCGAATACCCTGGACAATATCCCCGGGCCCTTGCTGGACCGTATGGAAACCATCCGACTGGCCGGCTATATCACCGAGGAAAAGGTCACCATTGCCCGCCAGCATCTGTGGCCTCGGGCGCTGCAGCGCACCGGCGTCAAGCCCTCACAGCTGCGTATTAGTGACAGCGCCCTGCGCCATGTGATCGAGGGCTACGCTCGCGAAGCCGGCGTGCGTAACCTGGAAAAACAGCTCAACAAAATTATCCGCAAGGCCGCCGTCAAGCTGCTTGCCGGGGAAAAGCGCCTCAGCGTCTCCGGCAAGAATCTGGTCGAGTTTCTTGGCCAACCCTACTTCCAGACCGAAAAAACCCAGCGTGGCGTAGGCGTGGTGACCGGGCTGGCCTGGACGTCCATGGGTGGCGCCACCTTGTCCATCGAAGCCAACCAGATTCACAGCAAGCAACGCGGCTTCAAGCTCACCGGGCAACTGGGGGATGTGATGAAGGAATCCGCCGAAATTGCCTACAGCTATGTGGCCGGCCACCTGACGGATTACGGCGTAGATGAAACCCGGCTGGATGACGCCTTCATTCATTTGCATGTCCCGGAGGGCGCCACCCCCAAGGATGGGCCCAGCGCCGGTATCACCATGGCTACCGCCCTGCTGTCCCTGGCCATGAACAAGCGTCTGCCGCGCAAGCTGGCCATGACCGGCGAACTGACCCTGACCGGTCAGGTGCTCGCGGTAGGCGGTATTCGCGAGAAGATCATTGCTGCACGGCGGGTGGGCATCCGCGAAGTCATTCTGCCGGATGCCTGCCAGCGCGACTATGATGAGCTGCCGGATTACCTCAAGGATGGCATGACCGTACACTTCGCCAAACACTACCAGGACGTCCACCGGATTCTCTGGGGCGGGTAATGACGATTGTGAGAGGCTATGCAGTCAACCCGCGAGTCCAGGGGCATATCGGCGAACAGGGCTATTATATCGTGCCCACCTGTCACGAACGGGTGGCCACGATATATCGCGATGAGCACATCCTGCTGATCCACAAACCCGCTTATCTGCTGAGTGTGCCCGGCCGCGCCCCGGAAAACCGTGACTGTGCCTTTCACCGCTTACAGGCACGCGATGAAAACGTGCGTCTGGTTCACCGCCTGGATCTGGATACCTCCGGGATTATGGTGTTCGCGCTGCACGCCCGGGCACAAAGTCAGCTCAGCCGGTTGTTCCAACTACGCACGGTGAGAAAGCGCTACCAGGCCCTGGTGCACGGCATGGTGGAAAAGCAGCAAGGCAGTATCGAGTTGCCACTGATCGCCGACTGGCCCAACCGTCCTTTGCAGAAAGTCTGCCATGACACCGGTAAACATGCTCTGACGCATTATCAGGTATTGGAAAGGGATGAAGAGCGAAATCGCACCCGACTGGCCCTGAGCCCGGTCACCGGGCGCAGCCACCAGCTACGCATCCACTGCCGCGAACTGGGCCACCCCATCATCGGCTGTGACATGTATGCCCCAGCGGAAATCGAAGCCCTCAGCCCCCGCTTGCTCCTGCACGCCGAACGGCTGGGCTTCAACCATCCCGGCACCGGCCTGTGGAGCGAGTTCACCTCCCCCTGCCCGTTCTGATGCTGTCAATCGCGCCGCCAGGCGACCTTCTCACTGCAGAGGATGGTCTTTTCGTGATGAATGATCACTATTCACCATTAGAGGTTTTTTAGTCCCACTCATCGCCATAGTCGTGCAGCAGTTCCTCGCCGGCCGGAATACGCTTGAGCGCCACCACCGTCAGATCATCGTAATACGCCACATTTGGTTTCTTGCTGTGATTGATAAAGCGCAGATCGCACAACACCCGGTAACGCTCGTTACCGTCGTCATCCATCCACAGCACATAAGGGCCGGATCCTTTTGCCCGCTTGGTGCGGCAAATACCCAGTTCAGTACCTTTCTTGATCGCAGCAGCAGCAAAAAGCCCGCGGCCGTGAATGCTACTTTCCCGGACTTCAACCAGGTCATCACGCAGATAGGGTTTGGTCATGATAGATACGCTTGATGTAAACATTGATGCCATGGCATCTTGCCAGAAAAGAACGCCACTTGCGTACTCTTGGCAGCAACTGCTTGCACCACGGCACTGCTCGGGCTATGAATACGCCATATTGCTGGAAGGAGTCCATGCATGGGCTTTGCGGATTTTCCCTTCGAATCCCGTTATGTCAGAGTGGCCGGGCATCGTCTTCATTACATTGACGAAGGGTCGGGCCCGACGCTGTTGTTTATTCATGGCAACCCCACTTCGTCTTATCTGTGGCGTAATGTCATCAAGCCGCTACGACAGCATTACCGCTGTATCGCCCTTGACCTGATCGGCTTCGGCAAAAGTGACAAGCCCGATATTGACTACGATTTTTCTGCTCATTACCGCTACCTGGACGGTTTCGTTAAAGCCCTGACGCTGACAGACATCACATTGGTCGGCCATGACTGGGGCGGCGTGCTGGCGTTTCAGCTGGCGCAGCGCCAGCCACAGCGAATCAGCGGGCTGTGCTTTATGGAAAGTTTTCCCTTTACCTTTGACTGGGATGAATTTCCGCTGGCGGCACGGCCGCTGTTCTTTGCCTTTCGGCGTCCGCGCCTCGGCCCGTTTCTGCTCATGCGCCAGAATCTGTTTCTCAATGTGGTGCTGCCACTCAGCGTTTTTCGGCATCTGCCGCACAGTGTCATGGCCGCCTACCGGGCGCCATTCCGGCAGCGCGAACAGCGCCGCGTGATTCTCGCCTGGCCCAACGAATTACCGATCAACGATCGCCAGGGCGCCACCTGGCAACTGGTCAGAAAAATTGAACAGGCTCTGCCTGAAATGCGGCAACCGATGCTGTTACTGCGCTTTCACCCCGGTGCGGTACTGGGTGAGACACGGATTCACTGGTTGAAGCAGCAGTTGCCACAACTGGAAATCACCGATTGTGGCCGTGGCCTGCACTATGTGCAGGAAGATCAGCCGGAGGCGATAGCCGATGCCATCAAGCTGTGGCGACAACGACAGACGCCCGCCACCTCCCTGACCCATATGAGTGTTACGGTTGTGGAATCCGACCGTTATCAGGGCCCGCTGTACTGGCGTTGGGGGCACAGCCCCCTGGGACCGGTCATGGCTGCCTGGTCCGATCAGGGACTGGTACACCTGGTGCCTGACACCGACCCGCAGCAGGCCAGGGAGGAGCTGGCCCAGCGATTTCCCAATGCCAAACTGGAAAGTCAGCACAGCCACCAACTGGACCCACTGTGGCGGGCGGACAGCGAGCTTGCTCTGCATTTGGTCGGCACCGCTTTCCAGCGACGGGTCTGGCAGCAACTGCTGACTATTCCCGCCGGCGAGACACGCAGTTACAGCGAGCTGGCCCGCATACTGGATAGCCAGGCCCGGGCCGTGGGACAAGCCGTCGGCCACAACAGCATCGCCTTCCTGGTGCCCTGCCACCGGGTGATCAAACGCGATGGCAGCCTCGGTGGCTATCGCTGGGGGCTGGCGCTGAAAAAGCAGCTACTGGCCAATGAACCCCTGACAGAGGGCCGCTGACGTGAATCTGCTACATACCGGCAAGGACCTGCTGCGGATGAATGAGCTGGCCACCATCCTGTTCAAGTACGGGTTTGCCGATGTGATTCGCCGGCTTGGGCTGGCCGCGCCGGTAGAACAGGCCAGCAAGCTGGTGCGCGGCAGCATGCGCCCTGAGCTGCTGCGCATGGGCACCGCCGAGCGTCTGCGCCATGCCATGGAAGAAATGGGGCCCACGTATGTGAAGCTTGGCCAGATTCTCGCCACCCGTGTGGATCTGTTCCCGCTGGACTGGATTCATGAATTCGAGAAATTACAGGACCAGGCCAAACCGGTCCCGTTCGAACAGCTCAAACCCCAAATTGAAGCTACCCTTGGCAAGCCACTGGCAAAACTGTTTGTTCGTGTGGATGAAACACCGCTGGGGGTCGCCTCCATTGGCCAGGTCCACGGCGCGCTGACACGCCGCGGTGAAAAGGTGGTGCTGAAGATTCAGAAACCGGGCATTCAGGAAAAGATTCAGTCAGATCTTCGGCTGCTTGACCATCTCGCCAAACTGGCCGCGGATAACTCCGCAGAGCTGCGCCGCTACCGCCCCGTGGAACTGGTGCGGGAATTCAAGCGGTCGCTTACCCGCGAACTGGATTTTACCATTGAGGCCCGCAATGCCGACCGCATTGGTAAAAATCTGCGCTCTTTGAAATGGCTTACCGTTCCCCGAGTGCTGTGGGACTTGTCCAGCTCTACGCTGCAAGTACAACAGCGGGTAGAGGGTATTCCCGCCAAGGCACTTGATCAGCTCGATGAGGCCGGCATGGACCGGCCTCTGATTGCTCGCCGTGGCGCCCTGGCAGCCTGGAAAATGTCACTTGAAGACGGCTTCTTCCACGCTGACCCCCACCCCGGTAACTTTATCATCCTGCCTGGCAACCGGATCGCCATGCTCGACTTCGGTATGGTCGGCAAGCTCAGCAATGGCCGGCGCGAACAGATCCTGCAGATCATCAAGGCGGTGGTATTGCGCGAAGCGGAACAGGGCGCGGCCATCCTGACGCAGTGGGCAGAAGGTCAACCGGTCAATTTCGAGCAGATGGTGGCTGATGTAGAAGACATCATCAGCCAGTACCATGGGGTGTCCTTGTCGCAACTGGATGTGCCCGCGCTGCTCAACGATATCACCACCCTGGTTCGCAACCACAACCTGCTTTTGCCTGGCGATATCGCCCTGTTCCTCAAAGCGCTGATTACCCTGGAAGGCTTTGGCCGCTCTCTGAACCCGGATTTCGACCTCATGGGCGAAGCCGAACCGCTGCTGCGGCGCATGATCCGCACCCGCTATTCACCGGTACGGCTGGCCAAGAGTCTGAGCCTGAAGGCTCTGGACGTGGTCGACCGGGTCTATGCGCCGCCCCCGATTCAAGGGCACCCAGGGCAAGCTGAGCCTCACCTGGACCCTCGCCATCTGGAACGACTGGTCGCCCGCCTGGAGCGCGGCCAGTATCGCCTGGTTCAAACCCTGCTGGTGGCCGCCGGGCTGATCGCCGGCGCCCTGTTGCTTAGTGGCAGGGTTGCCCCTACGCTCTGGGGCATTTCCGTGTTCGGCTTTCTGATCTTTCTTGCCAGTGCCGGCTGGGCGGGCTGGCTGATGCTGGTATCACGGCGTTATCTGCGCGAATGGGAGTAACCCCCCTCAATGACCTCACCGAAAACCCTGCTTGGCATCCTGGCCGCCATCTTGCTGACCGCCTGTGCCACCTCACCACTGGGCCGCCATCAGTTTCTGCTGATGCCGGAAGACCAGGTCGTCCAGATGGGGCTCAGCTCCTATCAACAAATGAAGCAGGAAAAGCCGATCAGTTCTGACCAGCAGCAAACCCGCTATGTGCGCTGTGTCGCCAATGCCATCACTGCCACTCTGGACGGTAACCAGCAGTGGGAAGTGACACTGTTTGTGGACCCTTCCGCCAATGCCTTTGCCTTGCCCGGCGGCAAGATCGGAGTGAATACCGGTCTGCTGAAAGTCGCTACCAGTCAGGGCCAGCTGGCCGCGGTGCTGGGGCAT
The DNA here is from genome assembly GCA_033723495.1 of Alcanivorax sp. Lineage (GTDB taxonomy): Bacteria > Pseudomonadota > Gammaproteobacteria > Pseudomonadales > Alcanivoracaceae > Alcanivorax. Next base: position 6,107 of record JAWVWY010000023.1, read on the forward strand.
GAAATTGGCCACGTGCAGGCACACCACGCAAACGAGCGCATGTCCCTGCAATATGCCACCCAGAACGGCATGCAACTGCTGTCCGCCATTACCGGCCAGGATACCGCTCTGAAACAGGGAATCTTCGCAGCACTGGGTATCGGTACCCAATATGGCGTCACCCTGCCCTTCAGTCGCAAACACGAGGCCGAGGCCGACATCATCGGGCTGCAACTGATGGCCCGGGCCGGCTTCGATCCGCACCAGGCCGTTATCCTGTGGCAGAACATGAGCGCCGCCAATGGTCAGGAGCCGCCGGAGTTCATGTCGACCCACCCTTCCAACGCCACTCGTATTGACGGGCTGAAAGCGCGAATGCAGAGCGTGGTACCGCTTTACCAACAGGCACGCGCGGCCGGCCGTGATCCACAATGCGGCCCCGGATGAAGGCCGGGAAACAAAAAAAGCCCGGCAATACCGGGCTTTTCTGTTTTGTTTTCAACTACGACTGATTAGCTATAGTAAGCATTGTCCGTGACGCTGTGGTCAGTCTTGTCGCGCACCCCGGTGAGTTCCGGAATTCGCTCCTTGAGCGTCTTTTCCACGCCATCACGCAGGGTGACATCCACCACCGAGCAGCCCTGGCAGCCGCCGCCGAATTCCAGCACCGCCACATTGTCCCCGGTCAGTTCGAGCAGCTGCACGCTGCCGCCGTGGGACGCCAGGTTCGGGTTGATCTCGGCGTAGAGCACATAATTGATCTTTTCCTCGACGCTGGCATCTTCACTGATATCCGGTACTCGGGACTTGGGTGCCCGGAACGTCAGCTGGCCGCCCATGCTATCTTTCTTGAAATCAATGACCGCGTCTTCCAGATAACGCTCGCTCTTGCCCTCGATCCAGGCGTGGAAGCCCTCGAAATCCAGACGGATATCCTTTTCTTCCTGCTCGCCTTCCGGGCAGTAGGCCATGCAGCACTCGGCATGGGGCGTGCCGGGACGTTCTACGAAGATACGCACGCCAATGCCCGGCTGATCCTGCTTGCTCAACAGGTCTCGCAGGTATTCCTGGGCGGAATCGGTAATCGTAATGAACTGCTCTGCCATGATCTATCCCGTACCGGTATGTGGCCGCCTGATGCGGTGGCGGGGTGGCCGGCAACTGCGGACCACCGCTTTCCTGACTATTTTAGTCAAGTATTTGTCAGTTGCAATGGCCCTGGCTGTCGAAGCGCGCCGGGCGGGCGTAAAGTAGCACTATCCCCTCTCTCATTCACCCGTGGAGGAGCCATGAGCGACGACAACGCGCCAAACGACGATGACAAACCCGGCCTGTTGCAAACGCTGCACAGCACACTTGCCGCCATGTTTGGTGTACAAAGTGACCGTAACCGGCAACGGGATTTCAAAGGCGGTGATGCCAGTCAGTTTATCGGGGTGTTTATCGTGGTCGTGATTGCCCTGGTGATCGGCATGATCATGCTGGTGCATACGGTTATGGAGGCGGCGCCTAATGCCGGCCAGTGATAGGGATATGCCAAGATATTTCTTTTCACTATAAGAGCGCTTTGCTACAGTGCCGCTCTCACTCTTCCCGGGGTGACATCTATCTGTTGTAAATCAATACATTAAGGACGGTGATACGGTCCCATGTACGTCTATCAGGAATACGATCAGCGACTTCTGGATGAACGGGTGGCTCAATACCGCGACCAGACCCGTCGTTATCTGGCCGGCGAACTGAGCGAAGACGAGTTTCTCGCCCTGCGCCTGCAAAATGGCCTCTATATCCAACGCTATGCGCCCATGCTGCGTATTGCTGTCCCCTACGGCTTGCTGGCCAGTCGCCAGCTACGCCGACTGGCTCATATTACCCGTACCTACGACAAGGGTTTCTGTCACGTCAGTACTCGACAGAATATCCAAATGAACTGGCCCAGCCTGGAAGAAGTGCCGGATATTCTGGCCGAATTGGCCGAGGTACAGATGCATGCTATCCAGACCAGTGGCAACTGTATCCGTAACACCACCACCGATGAGTTTGCCGGGGTGAACCCAAAGGAAATCGAAGATCCGCGCCCCTGGTGTGAGCTGATTCGTCAGTGGTCTACCTTCATTCCAGAGTTCGCCTATCTGCCGCGCAAATTCAAAATCGCCGTCAACGCGGTCCCGGACGAAGATCCGGCCATCATCGGCGTTCATGATATCGGTGTTCAGCTGGTTCACAATGCGGCCGGTGAAACCGGTTTCCAGGTGTGGGCCGGCGGCGGCCTCGGTCGTACCCCGATGACCGGTGCCGTGATCGGAGAGTTTGTCCCCTGGCAGGATCTGCTGGCGTACCTGGAAGCCATTCTGCGGGTTTACAACAAGTACGGTAACCGCGACAACAAGTACAAGGCGCGCATCAAGATCCTGGTTAAGGCACTGGGTGCCGACAAGTATCGCCAGCTGGTGGAAGAAGAATTCGCTGAGCTGAAAGACGGCCCGATGACCGTCACCGAGCAGGAAATCGCCCGCATCAAGGCGTGTTTTACTGCACCGGACTATCAGCACGACGTGGATACTGCATCGCTGGATGCCCAGCTGGCCGATAACAAGGCCTTCAACCGCTGGTACCACACCAACACCCGTGCCCACAAACAGGCTGGCTATCGAGCCGTTACCCTGACGCTGAAGAAGACTGGGCGTGTGCCCGGCGACATCAGCGATGAGCAGCTGGAAGCCGTCGCAGATCTTGCCGACAAATACAGCTTTGGCGAAATCCGTAACAGCCACCAGCAAAACATGGTGCTGTCGGATGTGGCCGCCGACCAGTTGTTCGAGCTGTGGACCCAACTCGATGCCCTGGGCTTTGCCACCCCCAATTTAGGCATGATCACCGACATGGTCTGCTGTCCCGGCGGTGACCTTTGCGCCCTGGCCAACGCCAAGTCAATCCCCATCGCCGAAGCCATCCAGCGCCGTTTCGACGACCTGGATTACTTGCACGACCTGGGCCAGATTGACCTGAATATCTCCGGATGTATGAACGCCTGCGGCCACCACCATATTGGTCACATCGGCATCCTCGGCGTGGACAAGAAAGGCAAGGAGTTCTACCAGATCACTCTGGGTGGTCGTGGTGACAAATGCTCCAGGGTGGGCGAGAAAATGGGGCCCTCTTTCGAAGCCGATGAAGTTACTGACGTGATCGGCAAGATCGTTGATCTGTACGTGGAAAAACGTCTCGAAAACGAACCCTTCATCGATACCTATGAGCGTATCGGCATGGACTCTTTCAAGGAGCGCGTCTATGGCTAAGGTAATTATCGACGGCGCCATCGTCGACAACCATTGGCAGCGCCTGGACGCCGAAGCGGCCAGCGAAGGCCTGCCGGAGGGCAAGGTCATCGTGCCTTTGGCATTCTGGCAGGAACATCGCGAAGCGCTGTTAGCCCGTGGTGACGTTGCCGTTTGTCTGGAGCCCGGGGAAGAACCCAGAGACCTGGCAGAGGACCTGGGTGCCCTGCCGCTGGTGGCCATCCATTTCCCGGCCTTCAAGGATGGCCGGGGTTACTCCTACGCCCGCGAGCTGCGCAGCCGCTACCGGTTCGAGGGGGAGATCCGTGCCGTGGGGGATGTGCTGCGTGATCAGCTTTTCTACATGCAGCGCTGCGGTTTCAATGCTTTTGACGTCCGCGCCGATCGCAGCATCGAGGATGCTGTGGCCAGCCTGCGGGACTTCAGCGTTACCTACCAGGGGGATGTAAACGATCCGCGGCCGATCTATCGTCGCGCCTGACGTTCGCGTCACATCACCCGCCCAACAAAACGCCGCTACAACCAGCGGCGTTTTCGCATCCATATCAGCACGCCGATGGCCACCAGTACGATGGCCCCCATGAACCACCAGAAGCCCAGGGCGTTGTTGGTCCCTGGCAAGCCGCCCACATTGATGCCGAACAAACCGGTCAGGAACCCCAGCGGCAGGAACAGCGCGGAAATCATCGCCAGCAGATACATGCGATCATTGATGGCTTCGTTCTGAACCGAAAACACCTCTTCCTGCAATAGCGTGGCATGCTCGCGGGCGGCATCCAGGTCCTCCAGCAAACGCTGCAGGCGGTCCATGGCTTCACGGACCACCATGGCATCCTCCCGCCCCATCAACACATCGCTTTCCAGCCGGGCAAGAGCCTCTCTTTGTGGTGCCAAATAGCGGCGCAGGGTAATGGTGCGGCGGCGCAAGCGGCCCAGTTGCGGCGTCATCGCCGTGGTCGGCGCTTCATCGAGCTGCAGGGCACAGGCTTCTACTTCGTCCTCGATGTTTTCAATGACATCTTCCATGCGCCAGATCATCTGGTCGACCACTTCCGCCATCAATGCCGGCAGCGTTTTCGGCCCTTCACCCGAATCCAGTGCTGTGCGCACGCTTTCCACCGAACGCAGGCTGCGTTTCTGGGTACTGATGATGCGCCCCTGGCTGATCCAAAGGCGCAGGGCAATCATGTCCTCGGGCCGCGCGCCGGGATTGAGGTTGACGCCACGCAGATAGACCAGCAAACCATCGGCCACCTCGGTAGCACGCGGCCGTGTCTCGGCCGCCAGCAAGGCCTCCACAACGGTCTTGGGGATCTGCTGACGAGCCAGCCAGGCGGCACTCTGTTCATGGCTATAGTCCAGATGCACCCAATAGGGCTGATCCTCTGCCGTGAGCAAATGCGCCGGGTCGATGGGCTTCGCCCCACCCTGGCCATCCAGCTGCACTGCCACTTTCAACCAGTCCACAGCCATCATGGTTCCTTACCAATATGCCAGCTATCTATATAGCAGAACGCTGCCATCACCGGAAAATCCGGCCATAAAAAAACGCGGCATGCCGCGTTTTTCAGAGCCTTAACTGACTTTCACCACCACACGCCCTCTGACGCCACCGGAAAGAATCCTGGCAAACCAGTCAGGCAATTCCGCCCGGCTAACCTCGGCCGCTTCCAGCAACCCCATATCCGCCGGTTTCCATTCATCCGCCAACAGCTGCCACATCTGCAACTTGATTTCACAGGGCAACTCAACGCTGTCGACCCCCAGCAGGTTGATACCGCGCAGGATAAAGGGCAACACTGTCATCTCCAGCTTGGGAGACGCAGCCAGCCCGCAGCAGGCAGCGCTGGCACCGTATTGCAGGCTTTTCAGGGCCGCCGTCAGCATATCACCACCGACACAGTCAATCGCACCCGACCACAGGGGCCGGGTCATGGGTTTGTCGGCGCCTTCCAGCAACGTCTCGCGATCAACCACCCGGCTTGCGCCCAACTGTTGCAACCACTCGCGGGCCTCCGCCTTGCCGGACACAGCCACCACCTGAAAGCCCAACCGGGCAAGGATTGCTACCGCAACCGAGCCCACACCCCCACTGGCGCCAGTGACCAGCACCTCGCCCTGCTCCGGCTGCAGGCCGGTATCCAGCAGTGATTCCACGCACAAAGCTGCGGTAAGCCCGGCAGTTCCCAGCACCATGGCCTCACGGGGCGCCAGCCCTTCCGGCAGCGGCACTAACCACTCCGCCGGTACCCGGATATAGTCACCGTAACCGCCATCGGTATTCATACCCAGGTCATAGCCGGTACAGATGACCCGGTCGCCCACACTGAAAGGGCCTTCATCTGCGCTTTCCACAACACCCACAGCATCGATACCGGGGGTATGCGGGAACTGCCGGGTTACCCCCTTGTTACCACTGGCCGAGAGCGCATCCTTGAAATTCAGCGACGACCACTGCACACGGACCAGCACACCGCCCTCCCCCAGGTCGGCAAGATCACGCGTCACCATCTCATTGATAAAGCCATCATCGGTCTGGCGGGTCTGCAACGCCTGAAAAGTGGTCATGATGTGCTCCTGCTTCAATGCATCTGGCGCTGGCTACCGCGGTGCATCCAGCGTTCGACAATGCGGTTGAATGTGGACTCCGCCGCCAGCCCAAGGCGATCGGTCAGCTTACGTTTAGTGTGCCACTCCAGCTGATAAATATCCTGACTGTCCTTGCGCAACTGCAATAATTCGTCACTGGTCATCAGGTCATCCACCAGGCCCAGCTCCTTGGCCTGGCTGCCAAACCAGTGCTCACCGGTGGCGACCTTTTCCAGGTCCAGTGACCGGCGGTTATCGCGCACAAAGTTTTTGAACAGGATGTGGGTGTCTTCCAGCTCTTGCTGGAATTTGGCCCGGGCCTTGTCGGTGTTTTCTCCCAACATGGTAAGGGTGCGCTTGTACTCGCCGGCAGTCATCAACTCCACATCAATATCATTTTTCTTTAGCAAACGGTGGAAGTTGGGAATCTGAGCAACCACGCCGATGGACCCGATCACGGCAAAAGGCGCTGCCACAATACGATCTGCGATGCAGGCCATCATATAGCCGCCACTGGCAGCCACTTCATCCACCGCCACGGTCAGCTTGATACCCTGATTACGGATGCGCCGCAGCTGGGACGCCGCCAGGCCATAGCTGTGCACCAGCCCACCGGGGCTTTCCAGGCGCACCAGTATCTCGTCTTCCTGCTTGGCCAGTTGCAGCACGGCACTGATCTCACGGCGCAGATTGTCGACGCCACTGGCCTGAACATCGCCGATGAAGTCGAGCACGAACAGCCTGGGCTTTCCCTTATCCTCGGTGCCGGCCTTCTTCTTCTGCTTGGCTTCTGCCTTTTCCTGCTTGCGCCGGGCCTTGAGCTCCTTCTTGCGTTGCGCTGCCGGCACGATGACGTCTGCCAGAGCATCCTTGAGCTCATCGAGTTCTTCATTGAGATGGCGAACCCGCAGATCCCCCTCCTGCCCGGCACGGCTGCGGTTACGGGCCGCCGCGGCCGCGATACCGCCAAACACAAACAAAATCGCCACCACGAGGGTGACGACCTTGGCGAGAAACATGCCATATTCAGTTAAAAATTCGACCACCGTAAAGTTCTCTCCTGAGGGTAATATAGGCCGCTAGTCCCAGCCGGATACCGCCTGCTGGGCACTTTCGTTCATGGGGCGAGCCACCAGCCCGGTGGGCCCGGCATTGACCTCGAACAGAGCGCCGTCGGCCATGGGCAGATAAGCCGCGCTACCATAGCGTGCATCAATGATAAAACTCCAGCCCTCTTTTGCCAGCAACCAGACATCGACCCCCACCGGTTTACGGTAAAGGCTGTAGACCGTCCGTTCACGGGAACGCTCGTCCTCAAGGGCATAATATCGGCCCTGAATGCGATCGAGCTGATAACCGGGTTTGAGCCCCAGCATGCTGAAAGGCAGCTTCCATTTAATGATGCGCGCATCCAGTTGCCATTGATCGCCCTTGAGGCGGAAATCTTCGGCACTGCCATCGGTACGAGTCACGGTGGCAATGTAGGCCTGATCACCGGATTGGCGAAAACTGATCGTCGCCACCGGCGATTCCTTGGTGTATTCGTGATACCCGTAGAGATTCAGGCCAAATACGGCCATATAAATGGCCAGACACACCAGTACCAGCCCCGCCGTCCCCTTCAACCATTGCAGTAGCCATTGCTGTCGCAACAGCACCCAGGCACCCAGCAACACCAGTATCAGGCTAAGGGCAAAAATCACAAAGGGAGCAAGACCATAACTCATCGGGTTATCCTTATTGGAACCGGGCAATCCAGTGATCAATCAGCGTGCGGGCAATACTGCCCCTGGGCGGAATCATCGGCAGCTGGTCAAACCGGAACCAGTCTGCCGCCACGATTTCGTCATCATCAATCACGATCTCGCCACCAGCATAGTCGGCGTGGAAACCAAGCATCAGTGAGTGGGGAAACGGCCAGGACTGACTGGCATGGTAGCGGATATTGGCGACGCCAATACCGGCTTCTTCATAGACTTCCCGCTGCAACGCCTGCTCGGCGGTCTCGCCGGCCTCCATAAACCCCGCCAAACAGGAAAACATGCCTTCTGGAAACCGGGCTGAGCGCCCCAGCAAGGCATGATCATCCCGGGTCACCAGCGTTATGATGCAAGGCGTGATGCGCGGATACTGGCGGTAATCACAGCGCGGGCAAATCATTGCCAATTCGTCACCATGGGCCTCGGTCGGTGTGCCACAACGGCTGCAGAAACGATGATTTCTGCGCCAACTGAGCATCTGAAGCGCACGGCTGGCCATGCTGAATTCGGCATCATCAAACAGACTGATGAGCTGACGAAGCGGGACCCGGTCGAGGGGCTGATCCTGCAGTTCATGGCTGGCCAAATCACAAACGTAGCATGGCTGGCCGGCCATCAGCCCGAGGTAATGGTAGTCCGGGTGGGCACGGGCAGCCTCCGCCATAACCTGCGGAAATGACCAATCCGCCGCCTGGCCGACAATGCAGAGATCCTGCTGGTGGACAACATAACAACGGGCAGGGCCGGTTTGCTGCGGTTCGGGGCTGGACAGGTCAATCATGGCGGTCAGGCGCATTGCGCCTTGGCAACAGGAAAGCCCAACTCAGCAAGACTGATTTCCGCCACTTCAAGCACCCCTTCGCCGATGGGCTTCTGCTCTTCCATGCTTTCCAGGTAATAGTCGATACCGGTTAACGCATCAGCCAATGTTTCCATATTTTCCTGACTGGGTGGCTGGTCACCCTGAATCAGCTTCTGGGTAATGTAGTGCTGACAAGCGGTTGTCACTGCCCGGGCGCGCTCCAGTTCGAGGAACATCAGGCCACCGGAAATGGAGGAGAAGGTACCCGGCAGGTTACTCAGATGCATACTGTCCCAGCTATTTTCCATATAGGAACTGAGGGAACGCTTGGCCAGGGCCAACCCCGCCCGGCACTCCCCGACCACGGTCATGCGTGCATCATCAAGCTGATACAGGGAAATGCTGGTGTTATGTGCCACACGGTGCACGTCGTCGGAAGGCGCAAGGCTTCGTTCCAGGCCCGCAACCACGTTTTCCACCGCCAGCAAGTCATCCACCAGGCCATGGAACTCGGCGTCTTCAACACTTTGTTGCGGCCCCCAGCTTGTTACCTGACTGGCTCGGCGCTTTATCGCCCGTGCATCTTCTTCCTTGCCGACCATGCCCAGGGTGCTACCGATGCGGTTGAGCCCTTCTGCGACCTTGCCGTAATCGGTATCAGCAACCCCCTGGGAGGCCAGATCCAGAGTTTCCTTCAAGTCTGCGATTTCATCACGGAGCGCCTTGGCCACGGAACGAATCACCGAGCCGCTGGACCCGGTCATCAGCGCCAGTTCCTGCTGCAGGTAAGCATCTGAAATGTTGTCATGCAGATTAAACGCGGCCCGCACTTCCTGAACCACGCCCTGTCTGGTGGTACTAAGAGAGACCAGATAGAGGCTTTCCTTTAGCAACAGCAGTGGCGGCTCAACGGACAATGCCTGATCGCCCTCGTAAACGATCTTCTTGAGTTGCCTGTCATACTGGGAAAGCAAGGCCTTGCGGGCCTGGGTAATGGCCATGCGATTAGCCGCCATGGCCTGCAGAACCGCCGTTGCGACCCATAACAGGCGACTCATGGCACATTCACCACAGGCCTTGTCGACCCGGTTCAGGGAGCGGGCCATCAGCTTCAGATGTGCGGCTGGATTTTCATTGCGCAGAATGCCCAACAGCCCGACTTGATACATGTGACGCAAACGCCGAACCAGTGCTTGCACTTCAGACGGCGTGACACTGGCAGGCGCGGCCGCCGGCTGTCGTGGGCGGGAAAGGTCGACACTGAAAAAGTGGCTTTCCTGAATCAGTGGCTTGCCACCGGCGCGGCGAAGCTCGTTAAGGCCGCCAATCAACAGCTCTGGAAGCGTACGATCCTTGAGCTGCACATAGTCAAAATAGCGCGACAACAGCACAATGGCGTTACCAAGAGCCTGCATCCGATTGTTAGAGACCCGCTCGCGCAATTCCTGGGCTGCCAGGGCCATTTCCTCACACATCAGCGATGCCGCCGATAGTTCAAGTATCTGACAGATACCGCGCAACTGCTGAAAACTTTCTATGCAACGGTCCAACTCCGGCAATCGCGAGTTGTCGTCGGAAAAGGCTTCAAGGTTGGCTTCGGCTTCGGTCAGCGAGGCATCAATGGCTTCCTTGAGAAAAGTCAGGGAGGTGGTATTTGTGATGGCGACCATGGACTCTCCGCAAGCACCTGGACTGTTATTTTCATCGGGCCGTCTATCTCAAGCGACACAAAAGCCCTGGATACACACGCAATGAGAATAATTGTTCAAAAATGTCGTATCAACTTTTGCACGTCATTCAACAGTGCGTCAACTTTCAATTGTAAGCAACTGATTTGCCGGTAATTTGTTAACCCCCGCACACTCCGCGAGCGGTAGCGTTGAATTTGACGGCTGCACGCCGCAAGAGGACTGGCGACTCAGCTAACATATGGTAAGTTGACCAGGAAGAAGCTGAATTCAGGGAAGCGCCTATGACCAGGCCATTCGGTCGTGCCTACATGGAAAACTTTCTGGGTCAGGCACCTGGCTGGTACAAGCTAACCATTGTCGCTTTTTTGATCAGCAACCCCCTGCTTCTTTATCTTCTGGGCCCGGCGGCCACCGGCTGGTTATTGCTGGGCGAATTTATCTTCACTCTCGCCATGGCGCTCAAGTGCTATCCACTGCAACCTGGTGGCCTGCTGGCGATAGAAGCCGTGGCCATCGGTATGACATCGCCCGAAACCGTGCTCTACAAGCTAGAGGCCAACTTCGAGGTCATGCTGCTGTTGATTTTCATGGTGGCCGGCATCTTCTTTCTAAAGGATCTGCTGCTATTCCTGTTTACCCGCATCCTGCTGGGTGTGCGCTCCAAGGTATCCCTGAGCCTGCTTTTCACCCTCGCCGCGGCATTGCTGTCTGCCTTTCTGGATGCTCTGACCGTCACCGCAGTCGTGATCGCAGTGTGCACCGGCTTCTATGGTATCTACCACCGGGTGGCGTCAGGCAAGAACTTCTATCAGAGCCATGACCATGGCGACGATAGTGCCGTCGGCGAGTTACACCGCTGTGACCTGACGCAGTTTCGCGCTTTTCTGCGCAGCCTTTTGATGCATGCTGCGATTGGCACGGCGTTGGGCGGCGTCTGTACCCTGGTTGGTGAACCGCAAAACCTGCTGGTTGCCAACAAGGCCGGCTGGCATTTCAGTGAGTTCTTTCTGCGCATGGCGCCCGTGACGCTGCCCGTTATGGTGGTGGGCCTGCTGACCTGCACCGCACTGGAAATGACCGGCCGCTTTGGTTATGGCGTCGCCATTCCGGAAAAAGTCCGGCTTATCATGCGCCAATATGCCGACGAGCGTAATCGTGAGCGAACCTCCCGGGATCGTGCGGCCCTGGTGGTACAGGCAATCACGGCCGTTTGGCTGGTAATCGGGCTTGCTACCCATGCTGCGGCGGTGGGTCTTATTGGTCTAACCGTCATTATTCTGGCGACGGCGTTCACCGGCGTCATCGAAGAGGAACGACTTGGCAAGGCATTTGAAGAAGCACTGCCGTTCGCCGCCCTGCTGACCGTATTTTTCACGGTGGTCGCGGTAATCTCGGACCAGAAACTGTTTGTCCCGGTAATCCAGTACGTTCTCAGTCTGCCCCATGATATCCAGGGGCCCGCCTTCTATCTGGCCAATGGCCTGCTATCTGCGGTGTCGGACAACGTCTTCGTGGCGACCGTTTATGTCAATGAAGTCGGCCATGCCATGGCACAGGGGGAAATAAGCCGTGACAGCTTCGACCTGTTGGCGGTAGCCATTAACACCGGTACCAACATCCCGTCAGTGGCAACGCCCAACGGCCAGGCCGCTTTTCTGTTCCTGCTTACCTCGGCACTGGCGCCACTGGTGCGACTATCCTATGGCCGCATGGTCTGGATGGCCCTGCCCTATACAGTGACGCTGTCTTTGACCGGGCTGCTGATGACCATCAACACTCTGGAGCCGTCGACCCACTACTTTTATCAGCATGGCTGGATTCATCATCACCAGGCCAGCGCCTACCACGACGAGGAAAACCCGGCTCACTGATCGTCAGCCGTGGCACCCAACCACAAAGCAGTGCCGCCATTGCTGGCAGCAATGGCTTCCAGCTTCTGCTGGTGACGGGCCTGCTCACTGTCACTGGCCATCACCACCTTGAGCGGCGCACGATCCGCAGACAGTCGCCGTAGCGACTCTGCCGCGGCCTGGCTATCACCACTGGCATCACTGCCACCCAGCGACAGGCGCGTCTGCCCACCGGTCATGGCCAGATAGACATCGGCGAGAATTTCCGCATCCAGCAATGCGCCGTGCAGCTCCCGGTGGCCGTTGTCCACGTCATAGCGCCGGCACAGGGCATCCAGGTTGTTTTTCTGCCCCGGGTGCTTTTGGCGCGCCATTCTCAGGGTATCAAGCACCCCGCAACGCTGCTCGATGGTGCCGTACTGGCTGCCCAGCATGCGCAGCTCGTGATTGAGAAAGCCCACGTCAAACGGTGCGTTGTGAATAACCAGCTCCGCACCGTCAACAAACTGCAGAAACTCGTCGACCACTTGGGAAAACAGCGGCTTATCGGCCAGGAATTCGCGGCTGATGCCGTGCACCTCAAGCGCCCCTTCATCAATGTCACGCTCTGGATTGAGATAAAGATGAAGGTTATTGCCGGTAAGACGGCGGTTAACCACCTCAACACAGCCGATTTCGATTACCCGGTGACCGTCATTGGGCTCGAGACCCGTGGTTTCGGTATCCAGAACTATCTGGCGCATGTCAAAGCCTCATCAATTCCGCGGTTGGCCAGTTGATCGGCCCGCTCGTTTTCCGGGTGGCCACTGTGACCCTTGACCCAGCGCCACTCCACATCATGACGTTGTGCGGCCTGATCCAGGCGCTGCCATAGCTCGGCATTTTTGACCGGCTGACGCGAGGCCGTCTTCCAGTTGCGTCGCTTCCAGTTCGCCAGCCACTGGGTAATGCCGTCCATGACGTACTTGGAGTCGGTCGTCACAACAACCTGACAACGCTCGGAAAGGGTCTCCAGCGCCTGGATCGCCGCCATCAATTCCATGCGATTGTTGGTGGTATCGGATTCGCCGCCAAACAGCTCTCGTTCGTGCTTGCCGTAACGCAGGACGGCCCCCCAGCCACCGGGGCCAGGGTTCCCCCGGCATGCCCCGTCGGTAAAAATTTCCACTTTTTTCAAGAGTCACTCCGTCATTGGCCCTTGGGATCGTTCCGCCAGCGCGCCACCGGCACCGGTATCACAGTGGCCGGTCGCTGACTGCGCTGACTGCTGGCCAGCGGCCGGACCAGGCCCGCGCGCTTGCGCGATACCAGCAGGTAACAGCCACCATGACGAGGCCAGAACGTACCTCCCAGCCATTCCAAAACCCGCAAACGGCGCCTCGCCGGGGCCGAAAGCGGCATAGTATAGAAGCCACTGGCCATACCATCGACCTCAAATCCCAATACCTGCAACCAGTCAGTAATGCGATCGGGGGTAAAGAAACGCCCGGACCAGGCCGGTCGCTGGCGCCAGTGCAGCCAGCGACTCAAACCCATGGCGCTAAGCGGATGAAAACCGACGATGGCCAGGGTGCCACCCGGCGCCACGCAACGGGCAGCCTCGCGCAGCACCTGGTGGGGCTGCCCGCGAAACTCGAGACAGTGATGGAGCAGCATCACGTCAACGCTGGCCTTTGCCAACGGCAGGCAATCCAGCCGACTATGCAATTTGCCGCCGGCAAACTGTGGCTGGGTAATGGTGGTACGCCAGGGCAAGGGGCAACCTTCCAGCAACTCGCGCCCCTGGCCACAGCTGATTTCCACTGCGCGCTGGCCCACCTGACGGGGCAGCCAGTCACACAACATATCGCGCTCTTCACGCAACAGCGCCTCGCCAGGCTCGCAATTCAGCCAAACGTCAAAGCGTTCGCACAGATCCGCTGGCGGTGATCGAAATGACATCCTGTTTAACGGAGGAAGCTGCATCGCTGACAATCCCGTTACAGATCGCTACCCTTGAGAAGTCTCTGATGAAAGAGTAGCACGACATGCTGTCCTCCCCCACGGCCATACCGGCCTTTCGTGACAATTACATCTGGGCGCTCGTCGAAGAAGACCGCTGTGTGGTGGTCGATCCGGGCGATGCCGCGCCGGTAGAGGCCTTTCTGGATGAACATGGCCTGCGTCTGACCGCCATTCTGGTTACCCATCACCATCCTGACCACATCGGTGGAATTACTGCCCTGCTGAATCACCATGATGCCTGTGTCTATGGCCCGGCCCGCGAAACCATTCCGGGTTGCAGCCGTGCACTGGTGGAGGATGATCACTTTTCCCCCGAGGGGCTGAATCTGCAGCTTAGCGTGCTTGAAATTCCCGGTCACACGCTAGGACACATCGCCTTTTATGCCGCAGAGGAGCACTGGCTTTTCTGTGGAGACACCCTGTTTGCGGGCGGTTGCGGACGCCTTTTCGAAGGCACGCCTGCCCAAATGTACCTGTCTCTGCATCGGCTTGCGGCCCTGCCCGACCAGACCCAGGTGTTCTGTGCCCACGAATACACCCAGGCCAACCTGGCGTTTGCCGCAGCCGTCACCCCCGAGGATGAGGCCGTGCACAAACGCCTTCAACATGTTAGCGTGCTCCGCCAAGAAGGCCGCATCACCCTGCCAACCCGCATCGACCTTGAGAAGGCCACCAACCCCTTCCTGCGTTGTTCGGACACGGCGATACGCCATGCCTGCGAGGAGCATGAACCTGGTTCATATCAAAACCCTCAGCAGTGCTTTGCTGCCTTGCGTCGGTGGAAGGACAACTTCTAGCCAGTGATTACTTGCTGTAACAGTCGTGCCTTGCCTAGAATTGGCTGAAAAAATCAATCGTAACCCAATGTTATGAAAAAAATTATTACCCTCGTTCTCTTGGGAGGCCTGGGTGTGCTGGGAGGCTGTGCTACCCAGACATCCCTTGATGAACTCCCCCCCATGCCGGCCGCCGACCCATCCGTCGACGACGTCAACCTGGCCAACGGCATGGATGAGCCGGCACCGGAAGGCGCCGATGACAATGATGCGGCCGCCGTGCCCACGGATGACCTGTGGACCCGCATGCGTAACGGTTTCGCCCTTAACCTGGCCATCGACAATGACCGCATTCGGGTTCAGCGCGATTGGTATGCCCGCCACCCGAAATACTTTATGCGCGTGACCACCCGGGCCGAGCGCTACCTGGACCACATTGTCGATGAAGCGCAAAAGCGCGATATGCCGCTGGAGCTGGCCTTGCTGCCCATGGTGGAAAGCGCCTTTGATCCTTTTGCCTATTCCCATGGCCGTGCCGCCGGTCCCTGGCAGTTTATCCCCTCCACCGGCGACCACTTTGGCATGAAACGTACATGGTGGCAGGACCAGCGTCGTGACATCATCAAGTCCACCGATGCCGCCCTGACCTACCTGAAGCAGTTGTCCGAACGTTTTGACGGCGACTGGCTGCTGGCACTCGCGGCCTACAATGCCGGTGGCGGCACGGTATCCCGTGCCATCAAGATCAACCAGAAAGCCGGTAAACCCACCGATTTCTGGCACCTGAATCTGCCCCGCGAGACCACCGCCTATGTTCCCAAGCTGCTGGCCATCGCCCAAATCGTGCAATCCCCGGACAAATACAACATTGCCCTGCACCCGATCCCCAACCACCCGTATTTTGCCAGCGTCAATACCGGTGGCCAGATTGATCTGGCCCAGGCGGCCAAACTGGCAGGGGTCTCCGTGGAAGAGCTCTATCTGCTGAACCCGGCCTTCAATCGCTGGGCCACGTCACCGAATGGCCCGCACCGTTTGCTGGTTCCGGTCGACAAGGCAGAACATTTCCGCGAGCGACTTGCCAGCCTGCCCAAGGGCGAGCGCATGCAGTGGAACCGCTACCAGATTCGCCCCGGTGACAACCTCTTGAGCATTGCCCATCAATACCGCACCACCCCCGAGGTGCTGCGCAGCATCAACCACCTGCGAGGCAATACCATCATTGCCGGGCGCACGCTGTTGATCCCCGGCCCCTCCGCCAATGGCGACAGCTACAGCCTGAGCGCCGCGTCACGGCTGGCCCAGCAGCAATCCCGCGCTCGTCATGGGCGCAAGCGCATCAATTACCGGGTTCACTCTGGCGATACGCTGTGGGCAATTGCACGCCACCACCATGTCAGCGTGCGGCAACTGGCCAAATGGAACAACATGGCCCCCGCGGACAGCCTGCATATCGGCCAGAAACTAGCCATCTGGACCGGTAGCGGCACTAGCTCCAGTAGTGCGGCTCGCAACATGGTGCGCAAATTGCGCTATTCGGTTCGTAACGGTGATTCCTTGTATGCGATTGCCGACCGCTTTAATGTATCGGTCAACGACATTCGCAACTGGAATGATAGCGTCAATGACAAGCGCTATTTGCACCCTGGACAACGGCTGACCCTTTACGTTGATATCCGTCGCACCGATTAAATGGTTCATGGCCATGCTGGCACTTGTGCTCAGCATGGCCTGCTACGCCGACATTCACCGCAGCCACGGCTATCACCCCTTCGGCCACCTTCACTACCCACCTGACTTTACCCACTTCGACTACGTCAATCCTGATGCCCCCAAGGGCGGAACCCTGAAGCTGTTTGGTCAGGGGACCTTCGACAGCCTCAACCCCTACATACTGAAAGGCCGGAGCCCGGCGGACACACCCGGGATCCAGATGTATACCTTCACCGAGATTGCTGACAGCCTGCTGATGGGCGCCCAGGAACAGAACCCGCTGGGTGATGAGGCGGGGGCCGCCTACGGGCTGATTGCCGACTGGATTGAATACCCGGATGACCATCAATGGTGTATCTTCCACCTCCGCGACCAGGCACGCTTCCATGACGGTCACCCGATACGGGCCGAGGATGTGGTCTACACCGTCAACCTGCTGCGCGACAAGGGGCATCCGGAATTCGCCCTCAAGCTGGCGGATGTCAGCGAGGTCAAAGCGCTGGACCCACAACGGGTGAAGTTCAGCTTCCGTCGCCCGGGCCGCGACCTGCCGCTGGTGGTAGGCTCATTGCCAATCCTGCCCAAGCATTACTGGGTCAAGCACGACTTCAGTGCTGCCTCCCTGACCCCGCCCCTGTCCAGCGGCCCCTACCGGGTTGCCCGGGTAGAAGCCGGGCGCCGGCTGGTGCTGAAGCGGGTCAAGGATTACTGGGCCAGGGATTTACCGGTCAACAAGGGCCGCTACAACTTTGACGAAGTGGACGTGGAATTCTATCGCGACGCCGAAGTGGGCTTTGAAGCCTTCAAGGCCGGCGCCTATGACGTCAACTATGACTACAGCGCCAAACACTGGGCCACCGCCTATGATTTCCCGGCGGTGCACGATGGCCGTGTCAAACGCGCCGAGATCCCGCATCATATTCCTCGCCCGCTACAGGCCTTTTTCTTCAACAGCCGTCGCGCGCCCTTCAATGATCTGCGCGTGCGCAAGGCCATGGCCCTGCTGTTCGACTTTGAATGGACCAACCAGCACCTCTTCAACGGCGCCTATACGCGTACCAAGAGCTGGTTCCCCAATAGTCGTTACAGTGCGCCAGCCCAGCCCAGCGAGCAGGAAAAGGCGTTACTGGCGACCTACAAGGACAAACTGCCCACGGATCTGTTCACTGCCGACATCAATCCACCGGTCAACGATGGTAGCGGCCAGATCCGAAATCGCATGCGCCAGGCGCTGGGCCTGTTGCAGCAGGCCGGCTGGCATCTGGACGGCCAGCAGCTGGTGAATGCGCAAGGCCAGCCCATGCATTTCACGGTACTCAACTACCATAACCCCGGCATTTACCGCATCCTGGCGCCCTGGTTCCGCAACATGAAACGCCTGGGTATCCAGGCCGATTATCGGGAAGTGGACCCGGCAGCTTACAAACAACGTCTCGATCACTTCGACTATGACATGGTGCTCTTTGTGCTGCCCATGCGCGCCTACCCAGGCCCCGAGCTGAACGACTATTTTGCCTCGCAAAGTGCTCAGGTGGCGGGTAGCCGCAACCTTGCAGGAATCAGCAACCCGGTGGTGGATGCACTGATAAAACGGGCGCTTAACGCCGATGATGAAAAGGAGTACGTGCTCTGCCTTCAGGCACTGGACCGAATACTCCGATATCAGCATTATGGCGTGCTCAATTATTACATCAGCTACCACCGACTCGCCTGGTGGGACAAATTCGGCCGACCAGCGGAACCTTTGCCCTATGGCCTGGGTCTGGACACCTGGTGGCTTAAACAACAATAAGGAGTGCTCATGGCAGCTGGGTCTCGCCGTTTTCGCCCGATAACGTTACTGGCGTTGTTACTGGCCGGGTTTGCACTGGCCGTGCTACTTCCCAACCCCGCGGCGGCTGCGATTCATCATAGCCATGCCATTGCCATGTACGGGGCGCCCAAATACCCGGCCAGTTTTGATCATTTCGATTTCCTGAATCCGGCGGCCCCCAAGGGTGGCCGCCTGCGCCGCCATGTGATCGGCACCTTTGACTCGCTCAATCCCTTTATTCCCAAGGGCAATGCCGCCGCCGGGATTGGCTCCCTGGTTTATGATTCACTAACCATCCGCAGTGATGACGAGCCCTTTACCCAGTACGGCCTGCTGGCCAAGTCCATGGACTGGCCCGATGATCGCAGCTGGATTCGCTTTCATCTCAACCCCAAGGCGCGTTTTTCCGACGGCCAGCCGGTGACAGCGGAGGATGTGGCCTGGACGTTCAAGACACTGACCGAAAAGGGGGCGCCCTTTTACAGCTATTACTACAACAGTGTGGACCATGTGGACGTCAATGATGCCCACACCGTGACCTTTCATTTCAAGCCCGGCGATAACCGTGAACAGGTTCTGATCATCGGGCAGTTGCCGGTGCTGCCCAAGCATTACTGGAAAGGCAAGGATTTCACCAAGACCGGCCTGGATGTGCCAGTCGGATCCGGGCCCTACAAGGTCAGCAAGGTGGAAACCGGCAAACGCATTGTCTATCAGCGCCGCACGGACTACTGGGCCAAGAACTTGCCGGTTAACAAGGGGCGCTTCAATTTCGACACCGTCAGTTTTGACTATTACCTGGATGACACCGTGGCCCTTGAAGCCTTCAAGCACGGTGATTATGACTGGCGCTCAGAAGTCAGCGCCAAAAAATGGGCGACGGCCTATCAGGGGAAACCGTTTGATGATGGCTCCCTGGTCACCGAAGAAATCCACCAGAACAACCCTGCCGGCATGCAGGGGCTGGCCTACAACCTGCGCCGCCCCCTGTTTCAGTCACCGGTGCTGCGCGAAGCGCTGGCCTATGCGCTGGATTTCGAATGGTCCAATGCCAATCTGTTCTATAATCAGTACAAGCGCACTCGGAGTTATTTCCAGAATTCGGAAATGGCTGCCACCGGGCTACCGTCTAAGGCGGAGCTAAAATTACTGGACCCCTACCGTGACCAACTGCCCAAACGGGTTTTCACGGCTAGCTACCACCCGCCGAAAAGTGATGGCAGCGGACGCCCCCGACAGAACCTCCGACATGCGCAGACCCTCCTGAAAAGCGCCGGTTACCAGATCCGCAATGGGCAGCTGTTCACCCCTGACAACAAGCCCGTGCGTTTTGAAATCATGACCTACTCACCGGATTTCGATCGCATCGTGCAGCCTTTTGCCCGCAACCTGAAAGCGCTGGGCGTGGATGCCAAGGTAATTCGCGTGGATAGCAGCCAATACCTGGAGCGCTATCGCCATTTTGATTTTGACATGGTGATCGCCAGCTTCCCGCAATCCACCTCCCCCGGCAACGAACAACGGGGCTACTGGGGCAGCAAGGCCGCCGACACCCCGAGCAGCAACAATATTATCGGCATCAAGAACCCGGTGGTGGACGCCCTGGTCGACAAGATCACCAGCGCCACCAGCCGCGAGCAACTGGTCACCGCCTGCCGGGCACTGGATCGGGTACTGCAATGGAATTTCTACCTGATTCCCAACTGGTACGTTGATTATTACCGGGTGGCCTACCAGTCCTGGCTTCGCCACCCCGATCTCGGCGCCTATGTGGCGCCGGATGCCGCCATTGATAGCTGGTGGGACAGTCGCGCCGAATGAAACGCCTTTATATTGCCAAGCGGCTACTGCTGATCATCCCTACCCTGTTCGGTATCCTGCTGCTTAATTTCATCATTGTTCAGGCCGCCCCCGGCGGCCCGGTGGAGCGAACCCTGGCCCAATTGCAGGGGGTAAATACCGGTGGCGCCGGCAGCAGTTTTGCCGGCGGCAGTGCCGAGACAGTCAACACCGGCAGTCATTACCGGGGCTCTCAGGGGTTGCCGCCGGAACTGGTCAAGCGCATCGAGAAACTCTATGGCTTTGACAAGCCCGCTCCAGAACGCTTCTGGCTGATGGTCAAACACTACCTGAGCTTTGATTTTGGCGAGTCCTACTACCGCGATCGCTCGGTCACCGATCTGATCAAGGAACGTCTGCCGGTTTCCATTTCGCTGGGTCTATGGAGCACCCTGCTCAGCTACCTGATTTCCATTCCTCTGGGCATCCGCAAAGCCATCACCAATGGCAGTCGCTTTGATGTCTGGACCAGTACTGCCATCGTCATCGGCTACGCCGTGCCCAGTTTTCTGTTTGCCATTCTGCTGGTGGTATTATTTGCCGGCGGCTCCTATTTCGACTGGTTCCCGTTGCGCGGGCTGACCTCGGACAACTTCCAGCAACTGGGTTTTTTCGCCCGTATTGGTGATTACCTCTGGCACATTGCCCTGCCGACACTGGCTATTGTGGTAGGCAGTTTCGCCACCCTGACCATGCTCACCAAGAACTCCTTCATGGACGAAATCAGCAAGCAATATGTGCAGACCGCCCGGGCAAAAGGCCTGACCGAAAGACAGGTGTTGTACCGCCATGTCTTCCGTAATGCCATGCTGATCATCATCGCCGGGTTCCCGGCCGCCTTCGTCAGCCTGTTCTTCACCGGCGTCATGCTGATCGAATATATCTTCTCGCTGGACGGGCTTGGCCTGCTGGGTTTTGAATCTGTCATTAACCGGGATTACCC
>JAWVWY010000024.1:0-26536 GCA_033723495.1 Alcanivorax sp.
CACGGGTCAGTTCGATTTGCAGACGCTTGGCGAGCATATTGAGATTGATCACCGAGGTGCTTTCATTCTTGAACCCGGACACATCGATCAGTACCCGTGGCGGAGTGTCACGGTTAGCGACCATGGGATTGGCCAGCAAGCTGCGCATCATCTTGTCGGTCATGGCGACCACGTCCTGGGATTCGATTCCCACCCCCTGAACACGCCCGGCACTGCCGACATCCTGATAAACGGTAGGCTGGCCGGCGGCGTTATCGATCTGGGATGGCGCGCAGGCGCTGACCAGCACGGCAGCCCCGATAATGGCGATGACTTTAAAAGCGTTCATGGTGTTCCCCTCATGGAATTCGTGGATCTGAAAGCCGCCTACTGGCTCATGCTGGCCATGGTCTGCAAGGCAATCTCCTTGCCGGTGACGGACATGGGTTGTGGCGGGTCACGCTTTTCGAAACCGTCATCGCCCACCACCCAGACATGCTTGTCTTTACTGCCCGGCGGCTTGCCATCGGTGCTGAACACGGCCACCACGCTGGCATCCTGCACGGACAGCACGCGCACCTGGTACAGGCCGTCACGATCAAATTCGCTGCCGACCACCAGCTCCAGCACATAATCGGCATGCCGCGCCAGGGCGCGCATCTGCAGGCGCTGCTGATCTGGAGAGGCACGTTCGAAGGTGCCGTCTTCCAGGGCGTTATCGGTAATACGCTGTGCCATGGCCTGATCAATGACGGTGGCACCACCCCGCTTGAAGGCCGCGATCAGGCCGCTCTGCAAGCCCAGCGCCAGGGCATTGTGATCCGGCTGCTGCAGCTCCCCCCGGTTTTCCTGACCCGTCGACAGGCTGCCGTGGCCTTTTTCCTGGCGCGCATTCTTGCCGGTCACGGCCAGCTCGCCACCGGCGCTCAGACGGTTGCGATAGTAGCTGTACCAGTCGCTAACGCGGGCGGGAAACTGACGATTCCAGAACACCGCAATGCGCGGCTTGCCGGGCGCCGGAAACGCCTGACGAAAACGCTTGATCACGGCCTTTTCCGGCGGGCGCTGAGCGGTGTCACGCTGGCTTTCGGCATACTTTTCCTCGCTCATGGGCACCTGGGCCGGAGCCATCATGGCGGCGGCGGGGTGGTCCTGCTGGGCCAGGACCTGACTGCTGGCCAGCCAGGCCAGGGGGATGACAAGAGCGGCCAGTGTTTTCATTTTGCCTGCCTCACTTCCACGCGGTATTTGAGCGGCGCAGTGGTGGTGGATCGCTCTCGGTAGACACTGGTGGAATTGGCCGGCACCACCACGCGCTGCCAGCGCGGTGCCACATCGGTAGGCACATCGGACTGATCGTAGAACTGCGTGCGAGCTTCCAGAATGCTGTTGTAGTCCGTGTGATTGCGCAGCACCACGAACACTTCGGAGGTGTTGGCTGCGGTGCGCCGGATGCCATGCTTGTCGGCGCTGATACGCACCACTTTGTTGGGCCCGAAGAGAGCGCCGCGGAAGTTACGGTTCAGGTCATAATCTGTGAAGGTGACGCTGTTGTAGGTGGTGGGCGCGGTGCGCTGCTTGTATTCCAGCTTGCTGGAGGTCTGACAGCCGACCAGCAGCACCCCGGCGATCAGGCCGGCCACAAGAGTGAGTTTGGCGTGCATGGTGCTCTCCTTAACGTCAATTAGCGGGCACTGGCGAAGATCACGCCGTTGCCATTGTGGTCAAAGAAAATACGGGCAGGCTTGCTACCCGGCGGTTGGGTGACGCCGGCCTTGTTGGTAAAGGTGACGGTAATCCCCCGGGTCTGCGCACTGAGACGGGCGCTGCCCAGGTGCACGGTGTCCGGCAGGTTATTCCAGTAACGGGTGTCGACACGGGTGCGGGTGCGGGCCGACATGCCCTGCGCGGCTACGCCCATCGCAGTGATGGCACTGAAACCGGCAGAAATTCCTCCGCCGATGCCCGTGGCAACGCCGGTAATCAGGCTGTTCTGGCTAAGGCTGGTCATGGCATCGCCGGTATTCCCGGTGGCCTGCTTGAACTGCACCTTGCCATCGATGATCCGGTCCACGCCCCGGCCACCCCGGGTGGAGGCTTGAAAGAACACATCTTCGGCCGGGTAAAGGGTCAGATTCAGGCCCGCGCCAGTGACTTTGGCCCGGGTCTCGGTGAACGCCTTGCCACGCCGGTAGACCAGTTCATGGTGACCCACACCGTCCGCCAGCTTGCGCGGAGCGGTGCCGGTTTCAGCCACAATCAGGGTGTTATCGCTGCTCGCCGGAAGGGGCGCATCGGGATGGAAACGATGAAATTCCTCAAAGTGCTTGCTGGCCAGCCGGTCATTGCCATCCATCTTGGCGGCCCAACCGGCCAGATACACCAGTGAGGCAAAATCGGCGCTGTACTGCTGCTCTTCGGCAAAGGCGTCCTGCAGTACGCCATTAAGAAAGGTGGCATGGGCATTGCCATAATCACCATCGATCAGGTAAATCAGGCCACGGTAGTAAAACGCCATGGCGCGCTCATAGGGCTCGCCCTTGAAATCCTTCTCGCCTTCCTCGTACCAGAGGCTGCGCGCCTTGCGTGCCGCCTCGTTGTCCGCGTATACGCTTTCAATGTTTTCGATGGCCTTGTCGAGGGCACGACGGGCGCTATCCAGCTCCCCCTGCTTGAAGGCCTGGGCCCCGATTTCCATCAGGTTCAGCACTTCATTGCGGCGGCCTTGCTGGAACAGCTTGCGCCAGGCCGGCTGCAGATCCGCCGGCTGGCTGGCCACATACGCCTGCTTGGCCGGATTCAGCGGCGTCTCGGCATGCTGCGTGGGGCCGGAGGCACAGGCACTGAGCAGGGCGGCGGCGATGCCGGGCCGGAGCATTTTCATACAGGCGACAAGGGCGCGCGCCCCTGTAAAACAAGGCGAAAATATGGCAGCCATCTAGCCCCCGTAGTATCAATTCCCTGGCGGTCACGCGGCCACCCCTGACCCGGCCCCGCGCCCGACGTAATTGCTCTACAGTGTTAAACAGGCGGCCCGGCCACACATCACCCATTTGGGGGATGCCAGAAACTGCCCACTGTGCTTGGCTCTCCCCGACCCCTGCCAAGAATCGTAGCGACTTCGGCACATACCAACCGGCCGCCGTGACAACGCCCCCCGGGCCGGAGCCTGGTCGCCGTCATGGTACGCCATGCCTTTCTGTGCTGCCGTTCTGCTATCATCCTCCGCCGGAGGAGACACCATGACCGCCGGCGAACAACTTCAGCACTATCTGGAACGTTTTTTTGCCCTGCGCCAGCATGGCGAGGACAACATC
Organism: Alcanivorax sp.; assembly: GCA_033723495.1. Taxonomy (GTDB): domain Bacteria; phylum Pseudomonadota; class Gammaproteobacteria; order Pseudomonadales; family Alcanivoracaceae; genus Alcanivorax. The sequence goes on from JAWVWY010000024.1 coordinate 3,297, forward strand.
TTTGTGGCGCGCCTGACACGCCTGCAGGACTGGCAGAGCCAGCGGCTGCGCCATACCCACGCGCACCTGCTGGACGACCCGGCCACCGAGCCTGGTATCGAATTTCTGCTGCAGGAGGTCTACGGCGGCCGCGAACTGCTGCCCGTGGCCCGGGAAATCCGCCGCGCCCTGCCCAAGGCCATGAAGCTGCTGCCCGACAAGGTCATGGCCACCTCCGCCAGCGCCCTGGAAGCCGCCATCATCACCCAGGAGCTGGATGAGGCCATCACCGGCATGCTCGGCGAACGCCTGGATCAGCCGCTGGATGAAGCCACCTACCTGGCCGGCTTCCGCCAGCAACAGCACCACCAGGACCGCCAGCGCCAACTGCAACTGGTAGCCGAACTGGGCCACCGGCTGGATCGCTACATTCGTTCGCGCATGCTGCAGACCACCTTCAAAATGGTGCGCAAACCGGCCCATGCGGCGGGCTTTGCGAACCTGTATGATTTCATGGATCGCAGTTTCCGGGTGATGAAGCCGGTGCCCAGCGTGGGCCTGTTGCTGGAGCAGCTGGCCGCCCGCGAAGAGGCCATCATGGACAAGGTCTTTGCCCATCACCCCTCGCCTTTTGAGAATTGATATGTCAGACGACAACAAGGTCACGCACTTCGGTTACCAGCAAGTGCCCTGGCAGGAAAAACAGCAGAAAGTGGCCGGTGTATTCCGTTCCGTGGCGGGCAAGTACGACGTCATGAACGACCTGATCTCCATGGGTAGCCACCGCCTGCTCAAACGCATGACCATCGAACTGGCCGGCGTGCGCCCGGGCCACAAGGTGCTGGACCTGGCCGGCGGCACCGGCGACCTGGCGATCAAGTTTTCCCGCCTGGTGGGCGAACGCGGCCAGGTGGTACTGGCCGACATCAATGACGCCATGCTGGCGGTGGGTCGCGATCGCCTGTTCGATGCCGGCTGCAGCCACAATACCCAGGTGGCCCAGGTCAACGGCGAATGCCTGCCGTTCGCGGACAACACCTTCAACTGCGTGACCATTGCCTTTGGCCTGCGCAACGTTACCGACAAGGACGCTGCCCTGCGCTCCATGCTGCGGGTGCTGAAGCCCGGTGGCCGGCTGCTGGTACTGGAATTCTCCACCCCGGTGAACAAGCATCTGGCCAGGGCCTATGACGCCTACTCCTTTGCCGTATGGCCACGACTGGGCAAGATGATTGTCAACGACGCGCAAAGCTACCAGTACCTGGCCGAATCGATCCGCATGCACCCGGACCAGGACACCCTCAAGGGCATGATGGACAACGCCGGTTTCGCCCGCAGCGAATATTTCAACATGCTTGGCGGCATCGTCGCCCTGCACAGGGGATTCAAGTTTTGAGCCTGAAAGATCTGTCACGCTCCCCGGGCCTGATTTCCACCACCGCCCTGGCAACGGTGGAGCGGGCCATCAACGGCGCCCTGCGCTCCGACCCGACCACCGCCGACCGGCTGGCGGTCCACGCCGGCCGCCTGGTGGCCATCGAGGCCACGCTGCCGCCGCTGGCCATTTATGCGCTGATCGTGGAAGACGGTGTGGAACTCTACCATCGCAGCGATGCCCAGGCGGATGTCAGCGTCCGCGGCAACCCGGTGGATCTGGCCGCAGTGCTGCTGGACTGGCGCACCCGGCCCAACCTGATTGGCGGGCCGGTGGCGATCAGCGGCAACCGCGAGCTATTGCAGGACCTGCAGGAGCTCGCCCGCCAGCTGCAGATTGACTGGGGCGCGCTGCTGGAGCCGGTGACCGGCTCGGAGCTGGCCCAGCAACTGGACAGTGGCGCCCGGCGCCTGTTCGGCTGGGCCCGTCAGGCGGTCAGCCGCCTGGGCGACCAGATCGGCGATTATGTGGGCAATGAATCCGGCCTGATTCCCAGCCGCCGGGATGTTTACGAATTTGGCCAGGATGTGGACGAGCTGCGCATGGATGTGGATCGCCTGGAAGCGCGCATCCGCCGTCTGCAGCCGCGCAGCACTGCGCAGCGGAGTGAACCACGCTAATGCCACCCATCACCCGTATACTGGTAGTGGCCCATGTAGTGTGCCGCTACCGCCTGATTTCCCTGTTGCCGGCACACCCGGCCCGCAATCTGCTGGTGATCCTGCAGTTTCTGATGCCGTCCAGCTGGCTGGGCACCGGCAAACTGAGTGAAGGCGACCGGCTGCGCCTGGCACTGGAACAACTGGGGCCGATTTTCATCAAGTTCGGCCAGCTGCTGGCGACCCGCCAGGACATGCTGCCTCCGGAATGGACCGCCGCCCTGGCGCGCCTGCAGGACCAGGTAGCCCCGTTCGATGGCGAACAGGCCCTGGAGATCGTCAAGGCGGAGTTACCGGAGCCCTTCGATCAGGTATTCAGCCATTTCGACACCGTGCCGCTGGCCTCCGCCTCGGTGGCCCAGGTGCATGCCGCCACCCTCAACAATGGTCAGGCGGTGGTCGCCAAGGTCCTGCGCCCGGACATTCGCCCCACCGTGGAACGGGACCTGAGGGTGATGGCGTTCGGCGCCCGCTGGCTGGAGCGGCTGTGGCGCGATGCGCGCTATTTCCGCCCGGCCCGGGTGGTCCGCGACTATCAGGACATCATCCTTGGCGAGCTGGACCTGGCCGCCGAAGCGCGCAACAGCGAGACCATGCGGCGCCACTTCCTGTTCAGCCCGCTGCTCTATATCCCGGCCATCCACCTGGGGATTTCTACCTCGAAACTGATCATCATGGATCGCATCAACGGCATTCCGGTCAATGATATCGAACGCATCCAGGCCGCCGGCATCGACCCGAAACAGCTGGCCGAACGGGGCGTGGAAATCTTTTTCTCCCAGGTATTCCGTTTCAACTTCTTCCATGCCGACATGCATCCGGGCAACATCTTCGTCAATCCGGAGCACCCGGAATCGCCTCAGTACATGGCTGTGGACGCGGCCATCGCCGGGCGGCTGTCAAAAGAAGACCTGAATATTCTGGGCCGCATGGTACTGGCAGTGATGCGCGAGGATTATGCCGGCCTGGTGGATGCAGTGATCCGCGCCGGCTGGAATACCGCACCCATCGACCGGCCGCGTTTTGAGCGGGCAGTGATCGATCTGGTGGAACCGGTCCGCTCGGCCCAGCTGGACCAGCTGGAATTCGCACCGCTGGTGATGAAGCTGTTTGATCTGGCGCGCAACTACCACATCGAAATGCCGGTGCAGTACATCCTGCTGATGAAGACCCTGGTGCATATCGAGGGGCTGGGCCGCAGCATCTACCCACAGCTGGATATCTGGAACACCGGGCGGCCACTGCTGGAAGCCTGGATGCTCGCCGAATATGGCCCCGGCGCGACCCTGAAAAAACTGCAGAACCGGCTACCGGAATGGACCGCCCAACTTCCGGACATGCCCGACCTGCTGCGCGACGGCCTGGAAAGCCTGCGCGACCTGCCCTACCAGCAGGACCGCCAGCAAGCCCGCTTCGAGCAGGCATTGTTACGCCATCGCCACAAGCTGTTTGCCGGCCTGGCCGGGCTCGGCTGCGCCGGCGCCGCATTGTGGCTGGGTCATGCCCCCGGCTGGGCACATGGCAACCCGCTTGCCTGGCCACTGGCCGCTACTGCCGCGGTACTGGTGGGCTGGGGCTGGCGGCGCTAGACTGTGTGGCCGGACACAACGGCCCCGCAGGAGCCTGCCGGCACGCAAGCTGCTTTTAAGCAACGCAGACACCACCGCCGATCATCGAGAAGCCGATAACTATGTCAGATATTCTCAGCGAGCTGCACCGGGTACTGGAATCGCGCAAGGGTGCCGATCCGGACAGCTCCTATGTGGCCAGCCTCTATGCCAAGGGCCTTAACAAGATCCTCGAAAAGGTCGGCGAAGAAGCCGTGGAAACCATTCTCGCGGCCCGCGATGCAGAAGTCAGTGGCGACCACCAGGCGCTGATCAGTGAAACCGCGGATTTGTGGTTCCATAGCCTGGTAATGTTAGCCAAACTGGGAGAGCACCCGGAAAAGGTTCTGGCGGAGCTGGAGCGCCGCTTCGGCCTGTCCGGTCACGACGAAAAAGCCGCCCGCCAGGCAAAACACTGAGCGCGGCATCACTAGCGGAGAGAAACCATGTTTTCCGGCATCAGCATCTGGCAGTTACTGATCCTTCTGGCCATCGTGGTATTGCTGTTCGGCACCAAGAAGCTGCGCAATATCGGCAGTGACGTGGGTGGCGCCGTAAAGGGCTTCAAGGACGCCATGAAAGAAGGTGAACAGGAACAGGCACAGAAGCGCCTGGCCGATGACGACAAGCCGCAGGACAAAACGGCCAGCCCGGACAAAGACAAGGATCAGGCCTGAACCCCGCCCTGACGGGAGCTGCGCATGTTTGATATCGGTTTTTCCGAGCTGACACTGATCTTCATCCTGGCCCTGCTGGTGCTCGGCCCCGAACGCCTGCCGCGGGTCGCCCGCACCCTGGGGCTATGGCTGGGTCGCGCCCGCGCCACCTTCAATCATCTGCGCAACGAACTGGAGCGCGAGTCGCTCAATCTCGACATGCGTGAGCGCATGGAAAAACAGATGCGCGAAATGGGCCTGGATGAGGACAGTATCCGCAAAGCCAAGGACAGCCTGCTAACCCCGGAGCAGCTGGCAGCCTCCCGCCAGCCGCGCATCCTGCCCAGCCAAGACAGCAACAACGACGAAAGCAACAACGACGCCATCAGCAAACGTGACCCGGCCGACCATGACTGATGCCCATGATGACAGTGGCCAGCCACTGATTGCTCACCTGCTGGAACTGCGTACCCGCCTGCTACGGGCCATGCTGGCGGTGTTTATCGTATTCCTGTGCCTGTTCTACTTTTCCCGGGAACTGTACACCCTGGTGGCCAGGCCACTGATGGATGCCATGCCCGCCGGCACCCACATGATCGCCACCGGCGTCGCCTCGCCGTTTCTGGCACCGTTCAAACTGACCCTGTACCTGAGCATCTTCCTGGCCATGCCGGTAGTGCTGCATCAGGCCTGGGCCTTTATCGCCCCCGGCCTGTACCGCCATGAAAAACGCCTGGCGGTACCCTTGCTGGCCAGCAGCGTGCTGCTGTTCTATGCCGGCACCGCCTTCGCCTATTTCGTGGTGTTTCCGCTGATGTTCAAGTTCTTTACCACCATTGCCCCCGAGGGCGTGGCGGTATCCACCGACATCAGCAGCTACCTGGATTTCGTGCTGGCCCTGTTCCTCGCCTTCGGGCTGGCCTTTGAGCTGCCCATCGCCATTGTGCTGCTGGTCAGCACCGGTATTACCACGGTGGCCAAGCTGTCGCAGGCCCGCGCCTATGTGATCGTCGGTTGCTTCGTGATCGGCATGCTACTGACGCCGCCGGACGTGATCAGCCAGACCCTGCTGGCGGTACCCATGTGGATGCTGTTCGAACTGGGGCTACTGGCCGCACGGCTGATAAAAAAGCCACCACCGATTGCCGACGACCAGACTGCGGACTAAGCCTGCGCGCTGCGCGGTTCACAGCACCATGACATGAACGGGCGGGCGTTAGAGAGTCTCGCCCCAACCCTAAAAAAGGCCGCAACATGCGGCCTTTTCCTTTCCCCGGTCAGAACCGGTAACCCTGGCGGCGGTTGTCCGGTGTTGGCATTGCCGGTACCACCGCCGTCGGCCCGGACGCCACCGGCGCCGCACAATGGTGACGATCCAGAAAATCCAGCATACGCTGCTGCACTGCCGGGTCCCGGGCCGCCTGGATATGGCCGCCACGCAGGCGCTGGAACACCTTGGGTTGCCGGGCGGCGGCAAACAAACGCTGCCCCTGGGCGAACGGTACGACCTGATCATCCAGGCTATGCATGATCAACAAGGGCGTAGGGGAAATACCGGCCACCTGCTTTTCCGGGTCCAGCGCCCGCGATGGCATGGTCGGCACCACCAGCCAGCGTAACGGCCACAGCAGCCAGCTGCGCTTCATCACGTCGGAGGTAATATCGCGGTAACTGGCAAAGGATGCCTCCAGAATCACGCAGTCGGCGGCCCCGGCATTGGCCTTCTCCGCCAGCACCCGGGTGGCCATCGCCGCACCAAGACTCTGGGCAAAGACCACCAGCGGCTTGCCCTGGGTACGATCACTTTGACGCAGCCAGTCCAGGCCCAGCTGAATATCATCGAACACCTGGGGCAACTTCGGCTTGCCCTCGGACAGGCCGTAACCACGGTAATCCAGCATGAAAACGTTGTAGCCCCGTGCCGGCAACCACTGAACATTGGCCAGATGGGTGCTGATGTTCTGGGCATTACCATGCAGGAAGTAGACAGTGCCCTTGACCGGCCCCTGGGCAGGCAGCCACCAGCCATCCAGGCGCAGCCCCTTGGGCTGAATCAGGATGACATCCTCGTAACGCAGCCCCTGATTCTCCGGGTTCTGCACCCAGGGTTTCATGGGGTAGAAAAACAGGCTGCTGCAGCCCCATAGCAGGATGCTCAACAACAGGACCGTGGTCAGTCGATATACCAGCGCCATTGCAATTTGAACTCGTTATCACCGTCACCGCGCCAACCGACCCGTTCCAGTTCGGCGCGCAGCCCCTGCTGGCGGGTCAGCGCCCATTGCACGGCAACCCGGGAGGTATGGCGGTATTCATCGTTGGAAAAATAATGCCCGACACTTTCCAGTTGCCACTGCCAGGCGCCGCGATGATACAGGATTCCCGCCTCCATTCCGGCCCCCGGAGTAACAAAACCGGCAAATTCACTGTTGTTTTCCGCCCGCAAACTGCCCAGCAGGTAGGGCTGCCAGCGCCCCAGCTGCCAGCTGGCACCGGCACCGCCCTGCACATAGCGCGCCAGCCGCCAGCGGCCAGCCCAGGTCCGCTCGATACCGCCCTTCACATACCAGCTGATCGGCTTGATGAAGCGGTTACGGGGGGCCAGCGAGCGGATGCTGACCACATCCAGTTTCTGCAGGCTGGGATCACCGGACTCGGTACTGCGCAGAGTCAGCCCCAACCCCTCGATCTGGGCACCGCGCAAAAAACCGTAGGCATTGTCGAGCAGGTCGTGATAGGTGAAGCGGTAGGTCAGCTCGCCGAAGTCGGCGTTTTCATGTCGCCCCCCGGCCGCCGCCAGCATCTGGGTACCGTGACCCGCCTCCGGCGCCTCGCGATGGGCCGGTATCGGCGGTGTCGTGGCCGGCAACCGGTTCATCAGGGTCAGCAGGGCAAAGGAACGCTTGGCCACCGCCTCATCACGGGCCTCCTTGCGATGCACCAGCCGCAAATAGCGATAGGCCAGATCGACCATGGTCGATTGTACCTGCGGGGGCGCCTGGCGAAACGCCGGGCTGTCGGCCAGGGAGGGGTCATCGGCCAGCCTGCGGGCCAGCTTTTGCCGGGCCGGACTCAGCCGCTTGCGCAGGACCTCCAGCTCCACCGCTTTTGAGGGGCGATAATGCCGGCCGGTGACCATACCCTTGTGTTCCAGGGTTCGCACGGTATTGACCGGCACTTCCGCCAGCCGCAAGCCCTGCAACAGGCCAGCATGGGGACGAGCCATCGCAATCAGCTCCAGCAGCCGGAACGAGCAGTTCTCGTCAAAGAAGTAGTAATCGAAATTGACGTTCTTGAGCTCCCACAGATGATCAATCAGCCAGTCGATCTGTGACGCATTCAGATCCAGGGTGTATTCCCACATGTCGCGGTTTTCCATGTGCGAGTATTCCTGGATCTTTTTCACGTAGGGCACCAGGTTGAAACGGCCCGGGTAGCCCCCGGCCAGGCCGCGATAGACATACAGCAGGGAGTTGTCCTTGCCACTGGTGACCGCGCCAAAATTCACCGCCCAGGACAACCAGACCGCGCTGTCGTCGCCCTGATCCAGGCGCAACAGGGTATGACCAAACATGGAAGACGGGCTGTTCAGATACGACGCCGGAAACACCAGCACCACCCGCTTGGCATGCACCGCCTTGCGCCATTTCAGGTAGTCGGCGCACTGGGCAAGGGGCGCCGGGTCGTGCCAGCCCAGCTGTTCGGCGACGAAACGGTAACGCGCCGGAAATCGACAACGGGCCTGGCTGCCTGCCGGCTTGAGGGCAGCAACGGTGGCGCGCAACTCGGCCAGCGGATCGCTGGCGCCATTGGTGGCAAAGAAGAAGTCCGGATCATCCACATAGCTTTTGTGTCGATCTCGCAGGGTGGCGCCGGGGTTAATATGCAACAGGGCATGCCAGCGCGGCATGGCGGCGATCTGATCCAGGGAAGGGGAAGAAGACGCTGCGGCAAAAACCGGCAAATACCAGCACAGCAGCACACACAGCAATCCAGTGCGCATCAACAAACAATCCGGTAGTGAGGGCGGCAAACGGCCCCCGGAATAGACAAGGCCCCGCCGAAGCGGGGCCTGCAATCAGCCAGTCAGGATCAGGCTGCTACGTATTTCGCCAAGGTAGTGTCCTTCTGCATGACCTGGTTGATGTTGCTCATCACATCAGCAGCGGTTACGTCCTGGTTGGGGAAGATGGACGCGAAGTTATCGTGCATCACGGAATTGAAGTGTTCACGATCCTGGGACTGCACACCCATGGACACGGACAGCGCCGTCAGGGCTTCACCCTGGCCGGTGGCCATATCCTGGGCCACTTCTTCCATCACGCCGTTCATGGCCAACAGGCTCTGGCCACTGTAGGTCAGGGCGCCAGAGGTATCACAGCCGTTGGTGCCGGTGGTCATACCGAAAGTGGCGTTACCGGACGTACCGTTAACGATGGTTGCCAGCAGGTGAATGGGCATACCGGACTTGCCTTCAAACAGCAGGTTGCCCCAGCCACAGCCCGGGCCACCCGGCGCTACGGCAAAGGCGGAAGCGGAAGAGCCGAGCAGAGCGGCAGCAATAAGAATCTTTTTCATCCTGAGATACCTCCAAGTTTTTATATGTCGTCCCTTGGGAACGAGGCCTGTTTGCCACCCCGACAGGCATGGCCCTTTTAACCCCTTCCCTGCTGTTTCCGAAGAAACGGCTTCAGTCATCATAAACAAGGGGTCACCCTTTGCAATACATCTGCAATCGTCGCGGTCACATCTCCAGCAAAAAAGTCACCGGCCCGTCATTGACCAGACTGACCTGCATATCGGCAGCAAAGATACCGGTTTCAACCGGCAACCCCGTAGCGCGTAACGCGGTCACAAAGTACTGGTAAAGATGGCGACCCTGCTCGGGCGCCGCCGCAGCGGTGAAACTGGGCCGGCGCCCCTTGCGGGTATCGGCCACCAGCGTGAACTGCGATACCGCCAGCACCGCCCCACCCGCCTGGCCCACATCCAGATTCATGCGCCCCTGCGCATCGGCAAACACGCGATAACCAGCTAACCGTTGCGCCATACGCTCTACCAGACTTTCATCATCATGATGCTCGATGCCGACCAGCACCATCAGACCGGTGCCAATCCGCCCGACCTCTTCACCCTCCACATGCACGCAGGCCTGAGAGACCCGCTGCAGCAATACTTTCATGCAATCATCCTGTTAGTCATTCTTTTCACCGCCGCCAATAGCGCCGCCGCAATAGCCGGATCGGCACTGGAATGTCCACCTTGTTCCACCCAGTCAAGGTGACTATTGGTCAGCACGCCATGCAACGCCAGCGCCTGGTCTGCCGGGCAGACGAAGTCCTGTCGCCCGTGCACGATTTCCACCGGCATGGCCAGCCCCCGGCAGGCTTCCAGCAGGGGGCGCGCCAGGTAACCGCCATGCATGAAATAGTGGGTTTCCTGGCGCGCCATGCATAACTCGTCGTCGCTGCCCTTGCCTTCCGGCGCCAGCGGCGACGCCGCCAGCAGCGACTCCCAGTTGCACCAGGGGCGGGCATAGTGGCGCGCCTGGTCACCCTGCAGGCCCTGGTAATAGCGCGACAGCACAGAGCCCTGACCGGGCGGCGCCTGAGACAACAGTTGCTGCCAACCCTCGGGAAACAGGCGCGCCGCGCCAAAGGGCTGATAGAGCCAGTCCAGATCCTGCGGCCGACACAGAAAGATACCTCGCAGCACCATACCTGCCACTGCCGCCGGAAAACGGCTGGCGTAGGCCAGCGCCAGGGTAGAGCCCCAGGACCCTCCGAACAGCAACCAGCGATCGACCTTGAGATGCCTGCGCAACACCTCAAGGTCGCCCAGCAACCGCTCGGTGTCATTATCCGTTATGCTGGCCAGAGGGCGACTGCGACCAGCACCGCGCTGGTCGAAGAGAATGATGCGAAAGTGTTGTGGGTCGAAGAAGCGGCGTAGATAGGGGGAACAGCCACCGCCTGGCCCACCGTGCAGGACCACCACCGGCTGGCCCTCCGGGTTACCGCTTTCTTCCACGTAAAGTTCATGGCCCTGGCCCACCGGTAACCAGGCATGCCAGCGGCAATCAAGGGGAGGATATAACGTCATGGAAAGCCATCCCGGGCACGGCAAAGCCACAGCATACCTGCTGCTCATTACCCTGCAACTGCTGCTGGCGAGCTGTCACCAAAGCCCGCCGGAGGCGGCCATTCGCAGCGCACTCGACAATATTGAGACGGCCATCGAGAAAGGTAACGCCGGGGATGTAATGGATTCTCTGAGTGATGACTTCCAGCTGCAGCGCCACGGTCAGACACTATCGCGCAAGGATACCGCCCGGCTCCTGGTCGGCACCCTGCTCCGTTATCCCCAACGACATCTGACAGTGACCAACATCCGCATCAAGGTGGACCCGGTCACCGGGAAGCAAGCCCGGGTCAGATTTACCGTATTAGCCTGGGGCGGCAGCCAGCCGATGCCGGATTCCGCTCGCAGTTATCAGGTGGACAGCCAGTGGCAACAGGAGGGCGACTGGCAGATCCGGCAGCTGAGCGCAAAGTAACGACGACTCAATCGTCACCGTCACCACTGAGCTGACCTTCCATCTCCAGCTCCTTGATTTTGCGGGTCAGCGTATTGCGCCCCCAGCCCAGCAGCGCAGCGGCGTCGCGCTTGCGGCCGCCGGTATGCTGCAGCGCCACCTCAATCATGGTGCGTTCGAAGCCCGGCACCGCCTGTTCGAGAATGCTGCGCTCCCCCTGGGACAGGGCCCGGTCCGCCCAGTTGCGCAGGGACTTGAGCCAGTCGCCGCCCACTTCCACACTCTTGCCGGCAGCAGCCTGCTTGAGCTCCGGCGGCAAATCATCGACCAGCACCTCGCGACCAGAGGCCATCACCGTCAACCAGCGGCAGGTATTTTCCAGCTGCCGCACATTACCCGGCCAGCCCTGGGTGGACAGATATTTCTCGGTGTCCTTGTGCAGCATCTTGGCTTCCACCCCCAGCTCATTGGCGGCCCGTTGCAGGAAGTAGTTGGCCAGCCTGGGAATGTCTTCACGGCGCTCGGCCAGGCGCGGAATGTGGATGCGGATAACATTCAAACGGTGAAATAGATCTTCCCGGAAGTCGCCTTCCTTGACCAACTTTTCCAGATCCTGGTGGGTGGCAGCGATAATACGCACATCCACATGGATCGGGGTGGTCCCCCCCACCCGATAGAATTCGTTTTCCTGCAAGACCCGCAACAGTCGGGTCTGGGCCTCCAGCGGCATATCACCGATTTCATCCAGGAACAGGGTGCCGCCATTGGCCTGCTCAAAACGCCCCACTCGCTGATTGTTGGCACCGGTGAAGGCGCCCTTTTCATGCCCGAACAGCTCGGATTCGATCAAATCCTTGGGAATGGCTGCCATGTTGAGAGCAACAAAATTTTTCTCGCGACGCATGGAGTGGCGGTGCAGCGCCCGCGCCACCAGCTCCTTACCGGTACCGGACTGACCATTGATCAGCACCGTCACATTGGAATGACTGAGCCGGCCAATGGCCCGAAACACCTCCTGCATGGCCGGCGCCTCACCGATGATCTCGGTGGGCGCCTCTTCCGGCGCCACCGGCAACTCACCGCGGGATTCCTCACGGTGCTTGATGGCGCGCTTGACCAGCGCCACCGCCTCGTCCACATCGAAAGGCTTGGGCAGATACTCAAAGGCGCCCCCTTGATAGGACGCCACTGCTGAATCCAGATCCGAGTGCGCGGTCATGATAATCACCGGCAGATCCGGATACTTGCGCTGCAGGATTTTCAGCATACGCAGGCCATCGGTACCCGGCATACGCACATCACTGATCAACACATCCGGCTCGTCCTGCCCTTCCTCGAGGGTATTGAGGGCCTCGTCGGCATCCTCGAAGCTGGTAATGGTATGGCCTTCCTGACTCAGGGCTTTTTCCAACACCCAGCGGATGGAGCGGTCGTCATCAATGACCCAGATACTTGTACTCATCGGCCCACTCCTGTGCTGTTGTAGCCTGTTCTGTGGCGCATGGCTGTCAAGGCGCTCATGGCTCATCACTCTCCGTCACTTCCAGCTGCTCCATAGGCAGCAAAAGACTGAAAACGGTCTTGCCGGGCTCGCTTTCGCATTCGATCAGCCCCTGATGCTGGCTGATGATCGACTGAGCGATGGACAGCCCCAGCCCGGAACCATTGGCACGGCCACTGACCATGGGATAGAACAGGGTTTCCTGTATCTCCTCGGCAATGCCCGGCCCGTTATCTTCAATATCCACCCGCAGCACCAGGCGATGGCGCTGGGCACCGATGGTGAACTGGCGCAGCACCCGGGTACGCATGACAATTCTGGCGGCCGGTGTTTGGGATTCCAGCAACGCCTGCATGGCGTTACGAATCAGGTTAAGCAGCACCTGAATCAGCTGATCGCGATCCGCCATCACATCCGGCAGACTGATGTCGTAATCTCGCGCAATGGCGACCCCGTCCGGATGCTCGGCCAGCAGCAACTGACGCACATGCTCAAGGCACTCGTGTACATTGACCGGCTTGAACCGGGGCGGCTTGCGTGGTCCCAGCATGCGGTCCGCCACCGAACGCAGGCGATCGGCCTCGTCGATAATGACCTTGGTATATTCAGTCAGGTCCGGCTCCGGCAGGGCGCGCTCAAGCAACTGGGCAGCGCCACGGATGCCACCGAGCGGATTCTTGATCTCCTGGGCGACCCCTCGCACCAACGCGCGGGTGGCCTGGTGCGCATGGATCAGCGCTTCTTCACGGGTAATTCGCAACAGACGATCCAGCGACTGTAGTTCCACCAGCAGGCAAAGGGGCTGGCCAGGCTCGTGGATCGGGCTGACCGAATAATCCACCGTCACCTGGTGACCGGGTGCCACCATCAGGCGCGCCTCACGGCGGGTAAAGGGATGCTCATCGATGATGCACTGCTGTAGCGCGGCATGGGCGTCGGCATCATCGAAAAAATAGTCTGGCAGAGGCTGGCCAATAATACGCGCGGCACTGGTCGCCAACAGCATCTCCGCCGCCGGGTTTAGATAGCGCACACGCAGGGAGCCATCCAGCATCACCACCGCGGTGCGCAGGTGATCCAGCAACCGTTTGTGCAGGTTCGATTCACTCATCAGAAATTGGCCCATAACAGGGCATAAGCAATTATCAGGCCACCTGCAAAATTGCCGGTCAGCCCCGCCAGAGGGCGCCGAGGGCGTTCATTGTGCAGGCTCAGTTGATGAGTGTAGCGGGAAGCCAGGGGAGAGCGCACCGCAATGGTGCATTTAATTCGCAGGCCTGGCCGACTCCAGCATTATCGGCTTGGCATAGGTACCCAACTTGGCCGGCGTCCCCAGGATCGCCGGAGACCCCGGCTGGGCCGGGCTGCCCAGCTGGGCGCCAGCGCCCACTTGGGCCGGGCCACCCAGGTGCGCCTTGCCATCATTGAGATTTTGATTGTTCCGGGACGATTGCATGTTATGCACCGAGGTGCGATGCACGTACACCTTGATGGCATCCGAACTGATCAGCACATCACCGCTCTTGCTGAGCACCTTGACCTTGAGGAAATGCGTGCCACGATCAGGCGCGTCCAGGGTCATATCCGGCTGGGCCACACCGTTGTCATAGAGTACCAGTTGGTCGTCTTCCTGCAGCTTTGGCACCAGCGCCACGCTGACAGGCACCGGCTTATCCGGGTTACGCAGACTTGCCCCGTCCTCGGGGCTGGTAATCCTGACACTCTGATAGCTGACGGCCCGTTCCTTGACCTGCGGCAAGGGTGCCTTGAGCTTATCCTGCAGCGCCTTGGTGTTTTCGCCGGGCACGGTATTGGTGGGCTTCAGTTTGACCGCTTCCGCAGCCTGGCCCTGACCAGGTTGATCCGTGAAGACGATATTGCCATGTTCGTCGGTGGTCCGATAAATGGTGGATGGCGGGCTCGGCGGTGCCACCTCTGGGTCCCCGGCCTCGTCGGCTCGGGCATTCACCATCGCCATGCCGATCAGCGACATCAAGGCCAGTGCACGCATTAGCATGTTTCGTTCTCCGCTCGGCTATAGTCTTGATTGTGACGGGCCACCGCCCGCATGCAAAGCCAAATGCACAAAATAGCACTTTTTGCCGATCCGCAGACATAAAAAAGCCCCGACGCATCAGGGCTTTTTGACTATCATCCAGGGGGGCTTTTCGCGAACCGGGAACTAATCAGTCGGCAGAATACTTACTTTCGATTTCCCGTTTTTTCGCCACATACTGCAGCTTGGTGATCGAACCCGCCATCAGGGAATCATCCAGCCGGCTCATTTCTTTTTGCTGCTTATGATCAATAACTTGCTGAGTTGCATAATAGTTGATCGCTTGAGCACCATTATAGCCACTCATCGGATCCCACAACACTGACAGCGGCCACAGCAACAGGTTAACAACGCCCAGGCCATAGTTTCGGGTATAGAAGGAACCGCCCCCCGGCAGAATCCCCAGCGCCGCAGCCGTGGTCGGGTTCTTCTCTTGAATTTCCAGCCCCTTGGCCTGGTAGGCTCGCAGCTCCTGGCTTTGCACAGACGTAATCGGCGTTGCGCAGCCACTCAACAACACCAGCAAGGACGGCAAAACCAAAACCAACCATCTTTTCATTACTCTTCCTTTTCTTAAAATCAAAAACACGCTCGGCAAAAAAACAGCCCCCGCTCACGAAGCGCGAATTGTTGCATAAAAAAGACATCGCCGACAAACCCTCATTCGCTGCTCTGCAACAAAACAGCAGACATAAAAAAACCCGCCGAAGCGGGTTTTCTTATGTGCCAAGTAACGACTTAGCAGCTGTAGTACATGTCGAACTCGACCGGGTGCGGGGTCATGTTCAGACGCTCAATCTCTTCACGCTTGAGCGCAATATAACCTTCCAGCATGTCCTCGGTGAACACGTCGCCGGCGGTCAGGAAGTCGTGATCGGCTTCCAGCTCATCCAGGGCCATGGTCAGGGTGTGAGCCACAGTCGGGATGTCCTTGGCTTCTTCAGCCGGCAGATCGTAGAGATCCTTGTCCATGGCATCGCCCGGGTGCAGCTTGTTCTTGATGCCGTCCAGACCCGCCATCAGCAGTGCAGAGAAGCACAGGTAGGGGTTGGCGGACGGATCCGGGAAGCGCGCCTCGATACGACGGGCCTTGGCGCTGTTCACGAACGGAATACGGATGGAGGCGGAACGGTTGCGGGCAGAGTAAGCCAGCATTACCGGCGCTTCGAAACCGGGCACCAGACGCTTGTAGGAGTTGGTGGAACCGTTAGTGAAGGCGTTGATGGCGCGGGCGTGCTTGATGATACCGCCGATGAAGTACAGGGCTTCGTCGGACAGACCCGCATAGCCGTCGCCGGCAAACAGGTTCTTGCCGTCTTTGCCCAGAGACACGTGCACGTGCATACCGGAGCCGTTATCACCGATCAGCGGCTTGGGCATGAAAGTGGAAGTCTTGCCGTAGGCATGAGCCACGTTGTGCACGCAGTACTTGAGGATCTGCACTTCGTCAGCCTTGGCGGTCAGGGTGTTGGCGCCAACACCGATCTCACACTGGCCGGCGGTCCCCACTT
The DNA here is from genome assembly GCA_033723495.1 of Alcanivorax sp. GTDB lineage: Bacteria > Pseudomonadota > Gammaproteobacteria > Pseudomonadales > Alcanivoracaceae > Alcanivorax. Next base: position 19,236 of record JAWVWY010000024.1, read on the forward strand.
CGTGGTGATGCACTTCGATGTTCAGGCCCATGGACTCCATGGCAGAACACATGGCGCCACGCAGGTCGTGCAGGCTGTCTACCGGCGGAACCGGGAAGTAGCCGCCTTTCACACCCGGACGGTGACCGATGTTGCCACCCTCGAAATCTTCGTGGGACACCCAGGCCGCTTCTTCGGAATGGATGTTGTACATGGAACCCTGCATGTCGGATTTCCACTGCACGGAATCGAATACGAAGAATTCCGGCTCCGGGCCGAACAGCGCGGTATCCGCGATACCGGTGGACTTCAGGTATTCTTCAGCACGCTTGGCCACGGAACGCGGATCACGCTCATAGCCCTGCATGGTGGCGGGTTCAACGATGTCGCAGCGCAGGTTCAGGGTGGCCACGTCAGTGAACGGGTCCAGCACGGCGGTGGAATCGTCGGGCATCAGGATCATGTCGGATTCATTGATGCCTTTCCAACCGGCAATAGAGGAGCCATCGAACATCTTGCCGTCCTGGAAGAAATCTTCGTCGATTTCACCCACAGGCAGGGTCACGTGCTGCTCCTTACCACGGCTGTCGGTGAACCGCATGTCCACCCATTTCACATCGTTGTCTTTAATCAGTTTGAGGGTCTTCTCAGACATTATCTTGCGTCCTCCTAAGGAACAGCGGGTTTGTCTCTACTCTCACGCCACCCTGCAAACAAAGAGCAACGCAAAGAGCCGGTATTCTCAGGCACGGGGCCGGCTTTGCCAATAGGGGAGCAATTATCATGCCAGCCCTTTTTTAGCGCACAGGCCGCCCGAGAAGGCAAGGGAGGCTCTCAAGCCCACCCCGAAATGCACCAACTTGGCGCACAGCATAAAGAAAAGCACTAAAATAGTGCGCCATTATCTTCGCCGACTTGCAGAATCACGAAAACCTCGTTGCCCTGCTCACCGGTTTGCAGCACCTGATGCCCGTTAATCCGGCACCAGGCGGGAATATCATTGAGCGCGCCCGGATCCGTACACACCACTTTCAGGGTATCGCCGCTATTGAGAGTGCGGATCTTGTTCTGGGTCTTGATCACCGGCATGGGGCAAAGCAGACGCCGCACATCCAGCTCAAACATGGCTTCACTCATGACCTACCCCACATTCCAGGCGGGCAGTACCGCTTCCGGGTCGGCCGGCGCCACCGTGATCTGACGGGCTACACCATCGGGCTGGCGCACTTCCAGCGTTACTTCATCCTGCACTCGCCCCTTGGAGTAGCGCGCCACGATCGCCGCCGCCTGGGCCAACTCCTCATCACTCTGGAAATTGCCATCCACCAGCGCCAGCGGCCCCGGACAACTGACCGTGGTCATACTGGTAAACTGATAGCGGTAACCTTCCAGAAAGCGGTTCTCTCCTTCCTCACGGCTGATGATCAGCTTGTAGTGCGGCTGCGGACGAATATGCCGGCCCACCTTCAGCAGCATAATGTCATCCAGCTCGTAACGGCGCTCATTGCGCGCCTTCCACAGATCTGCCAGCTTGTTGGAATAGGACTCGTCGGTCAGGAAACAGCAGCCGCCGGCGGGCTGGGCAAAATCATCCAGCCCGAAGCGCTTCGCCAGCGCCATCTGCGGCTTGCGGTTACGGCCGGAAAAGTCGTACAGGCCGTCGCGGTCGACCCACCCCTCCCGCTCCGGCAGGGTGGCCGGCAGGTTGCGGGCACACAGGGGGCGCAGCAGACGATCGTCGGCGCCGGATTCCTGACTGATGATCGGCATGGTTTCCTTGCGCTGGCTCTTGGGGCGCTGGCCGATGACTTCACCGGTGATAATGAAATCGAAGCCGCGATCACCGGCGAATTCCCGTGCCTTGTTAATCATCAGGGTGGCCTGATTGACCATGAAGATCTTGCAGTCCAGACAGGGATTCAGGTTGGCGCCATAGCCATGCCTGGGGTTGAGCACCACATCCTTGTACTCCTCGGAGATGTCGATGATGTGCAACTTGATCCCCAGCTGCTCGGCCACCCACAGGGCGTTGTTGCGCTTTTCCTTGTCCTTGTCTTTCTTGCGGATGGCATGGGTATGCCCTTCCACGCAGAAGCCGGTGAAGAAATTAACCCCCTCAACCTCAATCCCCTGCTCCTGCATCACCTTGACGGCCAGCATGGAATCCAGCCCGCCGGACACCAGGGCAATGGCGCGGCGCTGAATCGGTTGGGTTGCCTCAGTCATGATCAAACCTGTGAAATGCTCAAAATTTGGGCGGCGAAGTATAGCAATGCGAGCGTCATCACGCACCCATCACGCTGTCATGGCCCGGTCATTCATTGACGCCACACTGGACGGCCGCATTCTGCCAACGGCCACAGACCCCGCTAATGACACTGAAAACACGCCCACTGCCGATAACCGTCGCTGCCGCGCTGCTCACTCTGTTGCTCGCCTGGTGGTGGCACACACCCCGGGCACCCTGGGTAAAACATGCCCGACCTCTGGCCGGCCAACGCCTCTGCGTGATCGGCGATGGCGGCTGGGGCAATCAGGCCAGCAAGGCCATTGGCCGGGCCCTGGTCACCCTGAGATGTGACCAGATCCGCTACCTGGGAGACCTGGTCTACCCCAGAGGTATTCAGAACCTGAATGATCCACTCTTGAAAAGCCGCTTCCTAGAACCACTGAAGCCAGCCCTGGATGCCGGCATCCCGGTCTACCTGGTGCTTGGCAACCATGACTGGAAGGGCAACGCCGCCGCCTGGCTGGCACTGGCTAAACAGAACCCTCTGATTCACTTCCCCAACTACTATTACGTCGAGCAGTGGCCAGACGCCTGTGCCTTCAGCCTGGAAACCACCTGGATGGAAAAATGGTATTACTTTCGCCGTCAGGGCAACTGGCTGGACCAGGCGCTGGACCGCGCCCGGCAACATCACTGCCGTTTCAGCCTGGCGTTTGCCCACCATCCACTGGTCAGCAGCGGCTCCCACGGGGAGGCCGGGCCGGACCTGAAACTGACCCTGAACGACCGCCTGTTCGGCCGCCTGGACCTGTATCTCAGCGGACACGAACATATCCTCTCCGACGAAGGCAGTTATCAGGGCACCCGTCAGCTGATCGCCGGCGCCGCCAGCCTCAACAGCGACCTGGGACTCCCCAGCAAGCAGCAGCGGTTTACCCGTTCCACCCATGGCGTTCTGGTAATGACACTGGAGGATCGGCAGCACACCATGCTGGCGCGCTACCGGTTTTATCAGGTGCAGGGCGACCCGCAAAAACCCCGGATCACCCTGTTATGGCAGGGCCACAAGCAAGGGCAGGGCGTGCGCCCTGCCCCCTGATCAGTGCTTGGCGTAGAAGCGGGACATATCCTGCAGAACGTGCACCAGACGCCCCTGCAGGCCAGCCAATACCTTACCGCTGTTGGCCACCGGCTTGTCGTCGGCGGTGGTCACTGCGGTGTCCGACATGCCACCGGCACGCAGCGGCATGCAGACCTTGTAGTCCTTGCCGATGTAGGCCAGTGAGTTCCAGTTGGTAGCCAGCCGGTAGCGATTGGCTACCGGTTTCAGCAAGTTATGCCCGACGGTGTAATCGCCCGGCGGGTTGGTCACCCCCAGCAGCGGCATCAGGGTAGAGGCCATATCCAGGTGGCTGGTGGGGTAATCATGGACCCCATGCCCCTTGCCCGGAATCCACAGCACCATCGGTACGTGAATCTGCGCATCATGCAGCTCGGAATTATGGCCCCAGCGGGACACATCCATGAATTCCTCACCATGGTCACCGGTAATGATGATGATGGTGTCCTTTTTCAGCTGGTGTTCACGCACGTAGGCGAACACCCGGCCCAGCTGCTGATCGAGATGGTGAACCGAGTTGATGTAACGATTCTTGATCTTGACGATATCCCGGCGCACTTCCTTGGAGTCGGTCTGGGCGTAATTGAACTCCTTGAGGTAGTTCGGGCGAATCACACTCTCCGGCGGGAAGTAGTAACGGGCATGGGGCGAGTTGAAGAACATGTAGGCCAGCCACGGCTTGTCGGTGGAGCGAGCCTTGTCCATGAAGCCCAGCAGCTCTTTCACGTTGTGACGATCCGCCTTCCAGCTAACCTGGGTATCCACATGCAACTTGTTGCCAGGCACATTCACAAACACGGTCTTGTCGAATTCCGGATAGGTCAGCTTGGAACTGGCATAGATGCCCAGCTGGTAATGGCGTCGCTGCAGCTCATCCATGATCACCGGTGAACGGCGCACATCCAGGAACGGGAACCAGTAGTTACCCGGCAGCCCATAGAACAGTGAGAACACGCCCATGCGGGTACCGTTACCGCCACTGTAGTGGTTGGTGAAGCGGTGAGCATCCTGTGCGAACTTCCACAGATTCGGCATGATCTCCGGGGTCAACATATCAGCCCGCAGGGACTCGGACACCAGCCAGAGGATATTTGGCGAGGGCGCATCCTTAACGGTCTGGATGGGATGCAGCGGGTAGTCCAGCACGCCGCTGGTGCTGATCTTGTTATGGGCCGTGCGCTTGGCGTGCACCCCGATCAGCGAGGCAAAGCTGCGCACACTGATGGGGATGAACAGTGGCACATCCCTGGCGGTCACCAGCACCGGCTGCCAGGCCAGGATGCGACCGAACGCGTAGGACAGCTGCACCCCACAGAGCAAGGCAAAAAATACCGCCACCAGGTAGCGCTTGCGGCCGGGCACCATGACCCGGCCCAGCAGCAGAGCGATCACGCCGTAGAGCACCGCTTCAACCAGCACGATGCCGCCCATCAGCAGGGCCACGCTCAGCTCACTCTGGTCAGAACCGCCCATGGACTCGACGCCACCCGGCGTGGTCAGCAGGTTCCAGACAAAACCGTTGAAGTGGAAGCCGTACAGATCATAAACACGGAAATCCGCATACAAGGCGATCACCGTGGCACTGGCCAGCAGCACCGCCAGCACCACGGCCAGTCGAGGCAACCAGCGCGACACCAGCAGGGAAATAATGGCGGCGGGTGCAATAAAGAGCATGGCATAGAGCACCGCCGTTGCGGCAGAAAACACAATGCCGGCCGCGCCCATGGAAAATCCGCCAGCCAGCGCATGGCCCAGCATCAGCATCAGAACCAGGAAATTGGCGATCAGAAACCAGCGTATCGTGTGTTGTCGAGGCATAACAAAGCCACCTTTTGGTCTTTCAAAACATCCCATCCTAAACGAGAAAACTTAGGACAACCTGAACCGGGGGCCCGAACGGGGCCGTATAGCGCGCTCAATTCTTGCGGAAGAAGCGCGACAAGTCATTGAGCACACCGACCAGCCGGGACTGCAACCGGGCCACTACCGCGGCAGAATCGGCAACCGGCGCATCCGCTGCCGTGCTGACCGTCATCTCGGACAAGCCCCCGGCCTTGAGCGGCATCGCCACCTTGTAGTCAGGCCCCACATAGGCCACGGAGTTCCAGCTGGCCACCAACCGGTAACGATCCGGGGCAGGCTGATGCAGATTGCGGCCAAGGGCATAGTCGCCAACCGGATTGCTTACCCCCAGGCGGGGCAGCAGGGTCGGCATCAGATCCAGATGGCTGGTGGGATAATCGAATACCCCCGGTTTTTCCCCGGGCACCGCCAGCACCAGAGGCGTGTGCATCTGCTCATTGTGGAACTCGGAATTGTGGCCCCAGCGGCCATGCTCCATGAATTCCTCACCGTGATCACCGGTAACCACCACCAGGGTATTGGCCAGCGCCCCGCTCTGCTCCAGGCGATTCAACACCCTGCCCAGCTGCTGATCGAGATGATGGGACGCATTGACATAACGATTGAAAATCCCCGGCATGTCTCGCTGCAGATCCATGGTGGCGTAATTGAGATCCGGCAAATAATCCTTGCGAATCACGCTGTCCCGGGGGAAGTAATAGCGGGCATGGGATGACTCGAAAAACATGAAGCCGAAATAGGGGTTCGCCGGGGTTTGCCGATCGATGAAGTCAAGCAATCGCCCCACGTTACGACGGTCGCTTTTCCAGCCCTCGCCCTGGTCATCGCTCACCAGCTGGTCACTCGGCACCGACGCAAACACGGTTTTGTCGAACTCCGGGTAACTGAACTTGGCACTGGTAAACAGCCCCAGATGGTAACCGCGCCGCTGCAATTCGGTGATGAAGACCGGCGGGCGACGCTCATCGAGAAAGCTGAACCAGTAGTTGCCGGGCAGGCCGTAGAAAAGGCTGAAGATCCCCATGCGGGTCCCGTTGCCGCCGCTGTAATGCTGCGTGAAGCGCTGCCCGTGCTGGCTGGCGAAACGCCATAGATTGGGCATGATCTCCGGGGTCAGCATATCCCAGCGCAGCGACTCACAGACCAGAAAAACAATGTTCGGGCTGGGTGCGTCTGCGGCCACTTTCAATGGTGCCAGCGGATAATGCAGTCGCCCGGAATGGTCCGCCGCCAGTCGGGCCTGGCGCGGAATCTCGATACCCAGGCGCTTGGCGATACTGCGGAACGTGGTGGGCTGATAGAAGGGAATTTCCTGGGCCGCCACCAGCACCGGCCGGTAGCCCTGCAAGTGACTGACGCCATAGGCCACTCGCTCCGCTACCATGCAGAGCACCACAAGTACCAGCACATTGCGCCAACCCGGCAGGCGACGACCGCGCAACCCCCACACCAAGGCGGCCTCCAGTGCCACCACGGTGATACAGACCAGCGCCACGGTCAGGTTGGCCGCATCGCCTCCCCCCATGGACGCAATGCCCCCCGGGGTGGTCATCAGATTCCAGACAAAGCCATTGAAGTGGAAGCCATACATGCCATAGATCTGGCTGTCAGTCAGCAGCAACAGCAGCAGCACACTGGTCATCGCCACCGCCCAGATGCTTTTGGCCAGCGGACCGAGCAGACGACCGACCAGCAGGCCCAGCAACCCGACCGGCAGCAGATAGGTAAAGGCATAGCCGGCCATGGCCGCCAGCAAAAACGCCTGCCCGGCCAGAGGGTTGGCAGTCAGGCTGCCCCGGGCAATGTAGCCGAGAATGACAAACAGCAACAGGAAATTGACGGCATAGAAGGCCTGCAGGGGCAGACGCTCCCGGGAATCGTTGTTCAGCATAAAAAATGACCGGCTCTGGAGGTGGCAAGAGTATAGCACTCTCGCCAGGGGCTGGATCCCTGGATCAGGACGAAGGTACCAATTCCGGCACCGGACCGGCCACCGCGAACTGTTGCTTGGCAAAGGCAATACGCTCTGGCACCGGCAGCGTCTGCCCGCCGACCTGCTCGATACGCTTTTCAATGATCCGACAGCGCCGCGCCAGACCGTCGTCGATA
>JAWVWY010000025.1:0-25911 GCA_033723495.1 Alcanivorax sp.
ATGCCTTACAGGTATTGCGTGCCAGCCACCGTGAGCACACTGACTTCAATATTCTGCTGGTTGATACCTGGGCAAGGCCCGAGCTGGCGCTCAACCTGTGCCGAAATGTGCTTGATGATCCGGCCCTGCACCCGCTGAAACTGATGCTGCTGGTAACCATTGAAGAGCGTAGCCAGCCTGCTTTGCAGCGCCTGATTGATCAGGGACTGGTGGTGATGGTGCGTCCGGTTCACCGCAGTGGTGTGCGGTTGGGGTTATCCCGCCTGATGGGCTTGCAGCGGCAGGTACCGGTCGGCGATGCTCCCCTGCAGACACCGGAGGAGCGGCAGCGCCGCAAAAGCTTCCGACTGCTGTTGGTGGAGGACAACGAGGTCAACCAGCTGGTCACCCGTGGCATGCTCAGCAAGCTGGGTTATCAGGTCAAGACGGTTAGTAATGGTGAAACCGCGTTGGCACTGATGGAGCAGGAACCCTTTGATCTGGTGTTGATGGATTGCATGATGCCGGATATGGACGGTTTTGATGTCACCCGGCAAATGCGCGAAAGCGAGCAGAAGGCGGAAGGACTGCGCACTCCGGTAGTCGCAATCACGGCGAATACTGCCGAGGGTGTGCAGGCCCGTTGCCTGGCGGCCGGTATGGATGACTTTCTTGCCAAGCCGGTGCACCTGGATGCGCTGGAGACAGTGCTGCGCCGCTGGCTGCCCGATGAACCCCGAGACAATGAGCTGCTCGAATGAATGGATCAAGGACGGCACTGGTAATGGGCGCCACTGGCCTGGTAGGGCGTCATGTAGTGGCCGCCTTGCTGGCCAGTGACCAGTATCGCCTGGTACGCACTCTGGTGCGTCGGCCTACCGGTTTGCAGGATCCGCGCCTGGAGGAACAGGTGGTGGACCTGGAGCAGCTGGACGCTCAGCGGGCCGCTTTTCAGGTGGATGACGTGTTCTGCTGTCTGGGTACCACTATCAAGACAGCGGGGTCGCGGCGGGCCTTCGCCCATGTCGATCATGATCTGGTCGTTGAGAGCGGCGCGTTGGCCAGAGATGCGGGCGCCGAGCGGCTGCTGGTGGTGTCCGCCCTCAATGCCACCGTCCGTTCTCCGTTTTTCTATTCCCGGGTCAAGGGGCGTATGGAGCTGTCCCTGCGCCGCCAGCAGTGGCCATTACTGGCCTTTTTTCAACCCTCTTTGTTGCGGGGGCAGCGTGATCATGCCAGGGCCGGCGAGGATCTCAGCAATCGTATCGCCCGGCTGCTGGATCCCTGGGTGCGCTGGAGCCGAGCGGACTGGCTACCGGTGGATGCCGAACAGGTGGCCCGTGCCATGGTCGGCATGGCCCTGTATGGGCCGCAAAGTGGCCTCTACCGATTACGCTACCGGGATTTTCAGCTTTATGCCGATAAATTGACGGCGACCACCTGACCGCGTCAGGCGCGGTACCGGATAAGGAGTCCTTATGAGTTTTGTGACCTGCGATCTTTGCGATGACAATGCCGACATCGTGTCTGTGGTAACTGGCCATAACTGGTTCAGTTTCGGCGGCCGCCGGGTTTTTGGTGGCGAGATCGTGACCGTCAAGTGTTTCGAAGACAACAGTCGCGTCAAGGAGCATCTGGGCACTGATGGCAAGGGCAAGGTGCTGGTCGTGGATGGTGGTGCCAGCCTGCGCAATGCCCTGATCGGTGACATGATCGCCGAGAATGCGGTCAAGAACGGCTGGGAAGGGGTGATCATCTACGGCGCTTGCCGTGATGTGGATGAACTGGCCAAGCTCGATATTGGCGTCATGACCCTTGGCTGTGTACCGATCAAATCGGTCCGTCGTGGGGAAGGGCAGCTTAATGTGGATATCACCTTTGGTGGCGTGACCTTTCGCCCCGGTGAATACGTTTATGCTGATAACAATGGCATTATTGTCGCGAACAAGGCATTAGTATAAAGGGAAATATGGCCGGTCAGGGGGCCGGCTGTTGGCTTGTCAGTTCAGGGAATGGAACATGCTGAAATCCTTTCGTGTGGCGGACTACATGAGCCGCCAGGTCATTACTGTCTCGCCGGGGCTGCCCGTCAGCGAGGCCATCCGTGTTCTTCTGCAGCACAAGATTTCCGGAGCGCCGGTACTGGATGGGGACAAACTGGTCGGGGTTTTCTCCGAGTCGGATTGTCTAAAGGGGGCCCTGGAAGCCAGCTACCACGATACTGAAATCGGTACAGTCGCCGAGTACATGAGCACGGATGTGCAATCCGTGTCGGCGGAAATGTCCGTACTGGATGTGGCGGAAATTTTTCTCACCGATCATCGTCGCCGCCTGCCGGTGGTTGAGCAAGGTAAGCTGGTAGGACAGATCAGTCGCCGTGACGTGCTCAAGGCGATGGATGATTTTTCCCGGCGCCATGTGCTCTGATCATTAAACCCGTTTCCAATTCAACAACAATAATGTCAGCAACTTTAGTGCCTGCTGACGCTGTTTTTTATAACCAACTCATTAGGGGGAAAAATCATGGACCAGCCTTATCAGGCTCCGGCGGCCGACATCCGCACACACGTTGATGCCACCTATCAGCCGCAGTTCTTCGCTGCCAACGGCCGCCTTGGCCGGATGCGCTACTTTGTTTATGGCGTCGGCCTGACCATGTTGACCTATCTGGCGTTAGCCATTGTCGGCTTGGTGGCCTCATTGGCTCGGGGGGGGCTCAAACAGGCGGAAGCCTCGGCGGGGGTGGCCATGCTGGTCGGGTTTTTGGCCATTGCGGCGATGGTATTTCTGCTGGTGATGACAGTGATTTATGCGGTGCGTCGTCTCAACGACATCAATCTCAGCGGCTGGATGGTATTGCTGATGTTTGTGCCTCTGGTCAACATTATTATCGCGCTGATGTTGCTGTTTGTGCCTGGCAGTCGCGGTGCAAACAACTACGGTCCGGCACCGGTGGCCAACAGTGGAGGGGTGGTTGCCGGTTTCGCCCTGTCGTTACTTGGGCTGGTGTTTTATATCGGCATTATGGCGGCGGTAGCCATTCCTGCCTACCAGGATTACGTGCATCGTGTTCAGTCCATGTCGCAGCAGATGCAGCCGGGTGGCGACTATTGATTGGGTAATTCTGTTGCAAAAAAAAGGGGCTCCAGAGAGCCCCTTTTTTATACCTGTCAAACCTTACGGCAGCAGGTGAGCAACGGCGTCACGCTCTTCAGCGAGTTCCTGCTCGGTGGCCTGCATCTTGGAACGGGAGAAGTCGTTGACTTCCAGGCCCTGGACGATGGCCCAGTCGCCATCCTTGCAGGTGCAGGGGTAGGAGTAGATCAGGCCTTCCTGAATGCCATAGGAGCCATCGCTGTAGATGCCCATGGATACCCAGTCACCTTCGGCGGTGCCGAGAGCCCAGGAACGCATGTGGTCGATAGCGGCGTTGGCGGCGGAGGCGGCGGAGGATGCACCACGGGCCTTGATGATGGCGGCGCCACGCTGCTGCACTTCCGGGATGTAGGTGCCTTCGTACCAGTCCTGCTCAACCTGGTCCACAGCGACCTTGCCATCCACTTCGCAGTGGTGCAGGTCCGGGTACTGGGTGGAGGAGTGGTTGCCCCAGATGGTCATCTTCTTGATGTCATTGACGGTCTTGCCCAGTTTGGTAGCCAGTTGCGCCATGCCACGGTTGTGGTCAAGACGGGTCATGGCAGTAAACTGACGCGGGTTGATGTCCGGCGCATTACGCTGGGCAATCAGGGCGTTGGTATTGGCCGGGTTGCCGACTACCAGGACCTTGATGTCCTTGCTGGCGTTGTCGTTGATGGCCTTGCCCTGGGCGGAGAAGATGGCTGCGTTGGCTTCCAGCAGGTCCTTACGCTCCATGCCCGGGCCACGCGGACGAGCACCAACCAGCAGCGCGTAGTCGGCATCCTTGAAGGCCACGTTGGCATCGTCGGTACCTTCGATACCGGCAACCAGCGGGAAGGCACAGTCTTCCAGCTCCATGATCACGCCCTTCAGGGCTTCCAGAGCCGGCGTGATTTCCAGCAGTTGCAGGATGACAGGCTGGTCCTTGCCAAGCATGTCGCCGGAAGCGATGCGGAACAGCAGAGAATAGCTGATTTGGCCAGCGGCGCCGGTGACAGCTACGCGTACGGGTGCTTTCATGAACAATCTCCAAGCTAGAATTCGGGAGAAACCAGAGGACCTCTGAGCTATGCCACTTGTGGTGACATGGATCAGAGGTCAGGAACGGCGCGCATTATAAAGGAGCCGGGCGCCAAGCGCACGGTCTTGAACAGGATTGCACGGGAGACAGCGCATGAGTTGCTGGGATGTGGTGATTGTGGGCGCGGGCCAGGCCGGCTGTGCGGCGGCCTGGGACCTGGCCGCTGCCGGCCGTCGAGTACTGATCCTTGATCGTGCCAGCCGCCGCCCAAAGCCTTGTGCGGGGGGGCTGACTGCCAAGACATTGCAGCGTTACCGGTTTTCGGTCTCGCCGGTGGTGCGTGAAGTGGTTTCCACCCTGTGGGTGGGAGGGCGTCGTCAGCGTTCGGCGTTGACGGCGGGGGCGCCATTCTGTGTCATGACCGAGCGCGCCGAGCTGGATCGCTATTGCCTGCAGCAGGCGTGCTCAATGGGGGCGCAGTATCTGGCCGGGGGCGGCCTGGTCAGTGTCCAGCAGGACCATCAGGGGGTGTTGCTGCACGACCGTGACGGCCATGCCTACCGGGCGGATTATGTGATCGCCGCTGATGGGGCGCATAGCCCGCTACGGCGCCTGCTGGGCATACCTGCCGGTCGGGGAGCCATGGCCATTGAAGGGATCGTCCCGCGTAGCCGATTACGCCACTATCCCGGCATGACGCTGGATTTTCAGGTGTTACCCGGGGGGTATGGCTGGCTGTTTCCCAAGGGGGATCACGTCAATGTGGGCTTGTATATCTGGCAGCGGCATCTGTCCCGAATTGATCGCGCCGCCTTGTCTGACTATTGCCGTGATGCGCTCGGTTGTCAGCCGGATAACGTGGCGGGGTATCCGCTGGGAACCTGGCTGCCCACTGCCACCCTGACCCGAGGGCGGGTTCTGTTCGCCGGCGATGCGGCCGGTTGTACCGAGGCACTGCTTGGTGAAGGCATTTATGGTGCTGTGCTGAGTGGGCAGTATGCGGCTCAGGCCTTGCTTGGCGATGCGCCACAGGAAAGTTACCCGCGATTGATGCAAGGGTGGCGCGATGAATGCCGACAGGTGCTGAGGCTGGCCGATCTCTTCTACCGACTAAACAGGATATCGGTACCGGTATTGCAGGGGAATATGGGAAATACCCTGGTGGAGGGGTTTGCTCAGGGGCTGACGCTGGGGGAATGCAAGCGATTGTGGCGGGGAGCCAGTTTTGCCGGCCAGAGAAGGATATCTCAGAGTGCCAATGCCGAAGTATTGAATTCGCTCTAAGCAACAGTCAGCAGGCCCGAAGGAGGTACCTGACAGGTACCTCCCGGGACACCGGGGATCAGCTGGCCTTGGTTTCTTTGGCCAGTTTGTTGACCTTGCGAGTCAGGGTGGTCAGCTTCTTGTTCAGTGCTTCTACTTCCTGACGGGTCGGCAGCCCCAGGGCACCGGCCAGCTTGTCACGCAGTTCGTCCAGCTGCTTGGGCTGAGCCTTGGCGGTTTTTTTCTGGCCTTTGCTCTGGGCCTTCTGACGCTTTTCGCCAGACTTCACCAGGTTCTGGAACAGCTCGTTGCTGCCTTCTTCCAGACGGGTGTAGGCACCGCGCACGGCATTGTTCAGCTTTTCGGCAGCGGCTTTGGCTTCGCCGGACAGTTGCTCAAAACGGGCGTTGATGCGTTGCTCGATGGATGCGGCTTCACTCATGGGTTTAACCCTCCTTAAATAGCGCAGATAAAAGATCCTTGGCGTCCTCAGGATTCCCCCCATGAGGACGGAGCAAGTGTAAGACAGGAAAATGTCAGACTTGTTAATACTGTCTAACAATAAAACAAGTGTTATGGCCTGCTTCGCGTCTGCCGCTCTGTTAGTCTCGCAGAGCGCTCAATACGTGGAGAGAACAATGATTGCAAAGACAACGGTGGGACATTTTCCGGGGCTCAATGGTGACGGTGTGCGTGAGTTTCGAGGTGTGCCGTTTGCCTTGCCGCCATTAGGGCCCTATCGGTTCCGTGCCCCGCAGCCGTTGCCGACATCCAGCCGCGAGATAGCGGCGGACCGTTACCCGCTTCCGGCGTTGCAGATGAACAATCCGATGATGGGTATCAGCGAGTCCGTCGAGGATTGTTTGTATTTGAATATCTGGGTCCCTGAGGGCGAAGGGCCTTTTCCGGTGATGGTCTGGTTCCATGGCGGCGCCTATCTGGCCGGGGGGATTTCCCAGCCGTTATATAACGGCGCGGCCCTGGCCCGGGAGCAACGGGTAGTGGTGGTACACGCGGCTTACCGGCTGGGTGCCATGGGCTTTGGGGACTTCTCGGCGGTGGCGCCAGAGCTGGGCGCGGACAGCAATTTGGGGCTGCGTGACCAGGTGGCGGCGCTGGAGTGGGTCAGGGATCATATCGCCGCTTTTGCCGGCGATCCCGGCAGCGTCACCATTTTTGGCGAATCCGCCGGCGGCTACAGCGTTTGTTCGCTGTTGGCGACGCCGCGGGCATTGCCCCTGTTTCATAACGCTATCGTCCAGTCTGGTGGCGCGGATTTCGCTTTGGCGCCGTCTGAAGTGCGCAAGGTGACCGAGGCCTTTGTTGCGGCATTGCCGGGGCAGGGCAGCGCCAGCGAACGGTTGCAGGCCGCCGACCGCAAGGCCTGGATCAAGGCACAGAACCAGACCGTCAAGGTGCTGGTGGAGCGAGGCTTGCGCAAGACGACGCCGCAGTTCGCCATGAACTTCCTGCCCATGGTCGACGGTGACCTGTTGCCGCAGCTGCCCATCGATGCCATCGCCGCCGGCATGGCCGCAGACAAGCGCCTGCTGGCTTCGGTGTGCCTGGATGAATATCACTTCTTCCAGTACAGCGGGGTGCTGGCTGGCAGTACCAGCATGGACACGCTGCGGGCGCTGGATGAGCAGGAAATCCTGCGGCGTTTCGAGCGGGGCCTGCCGGGCAATGGGCCGCAGGCCTTTGACTACTATCGTGCCCATGTCCGTCCTGACCCGCAGCGCAGTAACCTTGACTGGTTTTCGGCCATGGAGTCTGATCGCCTGTTCCGGGTGCCGACCCTGCGGCTGCTGGACGCCCAGAGCTCCCACAACCCGGCGTGTTGGGGCGCTCAGTTCAGCTGGCCCTGCACCATGATGGGTATTCCCCTCGGCGCTTGCCATGTGGTGGATGTGCCCTTTGTGTTCGGCATCACCGACACGCCGGTGGGGCAATTCTTCACTGGCGGCGGGCAGGGTGCCGCGCAGCTGGCCAGGCAGGTGCAGGAGGCCTGGGGGGCGTTTGCCCATGGTGAGGCGCCGGGCTGGGAGGGCTGGCGCGAGCATCGCCGAGTACAGCAGTTCGGGCCCGGCGACAGCCCGGTGGCCCTGCTGGACAAGGCCGGTGAAGCCCTCTGGGAGCCCATCATCCCGGCGCCTGCAATTGCACCGCAAAGGGCGTAGAATACGCGCCCCTGGTACAATTGGGCTGTGGAACACGGCCGGGAGTGACGCATGAGTGTAGCTGCCTTGATCGAGCGCAAGGTTTTCGAGGCCCTGCCTGTGGCACATTTCGCCCTGGAAAACGAAAGCCACAAGCACAGTGTGCCGGCCAATTCGGAAACCCACTTCAAACTGGTGCTGGTGTCCGAGCAGTTCGAGGGCATGATGCCGGTGCGGCGCCATCAGCTGCTCTACAAGGTGCTGGCGGAGGAGCTGGCCGGGCCGGTGCATGCGCTGGCCCTGCATACCTTTACGCCGGCGGAGTGGCAGGCGCACGGGGGCGACGTGATCGCGTCCCCCGATTGCCGGGGTGGCAGTAAACATGATCCGGAGTTCAACGCGTGAGTACCCAGCATTCCGTCGAGCGTGCCGACAGCATTGTCGTGGCCGCCCTCTACAAATTTGTCCGCTTGCCGGATTTCGAGCAGCTGCGCGAGCCGCTGCTGGCGTTGATGCACGAGCAGGATGTGCGCGGTACCTTGCTGCTCGCCAGTGAGGGCGTCAACGGCACCATCTCCGGTCCCCGTGTCGGCATTGATGCAGTGCTGGGCTGGCTCAAGGGCGATGCGCGCCTGGCGGATCTGGAGCACAAGGAATCCTTCCACGACGAACACCCTTTCCTGCGCACCAAGGTCAAGCTCAAGAAGGAGATCGTCACCATGGGCGTGGAGGGCATCGACCCCAACCGCGTGGTGGGCACCTACCTGAGCCCGGAGGAATGGAATGCGGTGATCAGCGACCCGGAGACCTTGTTGATCGATACCCGCAATGACTATGAGTACGAGGTGGGTACTTTCATGGGCGCGGTCAATCCCGAAACCCGTACTTTCCGCGAGTTTCCCCAGTATGTGAAGGACCATCTGGACCCAGGCAAACACAAGAAGGTCGCCATGTTCTGCACCGGCGGCATTCGTTGTGAAAAATCCACCGCCTTCCTCAAGGAGCAGGGTTTCGAGGAGGTCTATCACCTCAAGGGCGGTATCCTCAAATACCTGGAAGAAATGCCCCGTGATGATTCCCTGTGGCAGGGCGAGTGCTTCGTGTTTGATGAGCGGGTCACCGTCAACCATGATCTGGAGCCCGGTGAGTTTGACCAGTGTCATGCCTGTCGGCGGCCGATCAGTGACGACGACAAGCACAGCGACCAGTACCAGCCGGGGGTGTCCTGCCCGCGTTGTTACGATGAATCCAGCGCCGAGCAGAAGCAGCGTTTTGCCGAGCGTCAAAAGCAGATAGAGCTGGCCCGGCAGCGCGGCAGAGCGCACCGGGGGCAGAATCCCCGACGCTGATCTGCTAACGTCATACTCCTGTTTGAAGGGCAATGGCATGGACGTTGCGTGACGCGCCAGCCCCTTGCTGGTTATCGGGAGACTCCTTATGCGTGTGTTCGCCGTGCTGGTGCTGATCCTGTGCGCCAGCCTGTCCAGCGCGGCAACCCTGCAGGTGGCCGTGGCCGCCAATTTTGCCTCCCCCCTGCGGCAACTGGTCAAGCACTACTGCCAGCAGCATCCCTAGCAGAAGATCTTTCTGACGGTGGCGTCCACCGGCAAGCTCGCCGCCCAGATCCGTCAGGGAGCCCCCTTTGACATTTTCCTGGCCGCCGATCAGCGTCGCCCACGGGAGCTGGCTAGCGAGAACTTGTTGCTGGCCAGCAGCGTGCGGACCTATGCACGCGGGGAGCTGGTGCTGTGGAGTCCCGGCAGCGGTGTGAACCTGCAGCCGTCGCAATTAGCGCGTGGCATGGTTACACCGCTGGCGCTGGCGAATGCGCGGACCGCCCCCTATGGCGTCGCCGCCGAAGCCGTGCTGGCACGATTGCAGTTGCCGGCCAGCTTGCGCCTGGTGCGCGCAGAAAATGTGGCACAGAGTTACCATTTCGCCCGCAGCGGTGCCGCCGCTGCGGCCTTTGTGGCGCTGAGTCAGGTGCAAGATCAGGGCGGCAGCCTGTGGCGAATTCCATCGGCCGATTACCCTCCCATCGTGCAGCAGGGTGGGCGTCTCAATGATCGCGCGGATACGCGGGCGTTTTACCAATACCTGTTTTCGGCGCCGGCACGGGCGTTGATCCGTCAGGCCGGCTATCAGGTGAATGATGCTGACTAATGGTGACTGGCTGGCCCTGTGGGTCAGCGTCAAGCTGGCGCTGGTGACAACGGGGCTGTTGCTGCTTCTCTGCTCACCATTGGCCTGGTGGCTGGCGCGCCGGCGTTTGCCCGGGCAGGCCTTGCTGGAAGCGCTGTTGTCACTGCCGCTGGTACTGCCGCCCTCGGTATTGGGTTTTTACCTGCTGTTGCTGCTGGGGCCCCACGGTCCGGGTGGCTGGCTGGCGCAGCTCGGTGGGGTGCGCTCGCTGGCCTTCAGCTTTACCGGTCTGGTAATCGCGTCGCTGGTGTATTCCCTGCCATTCGTACTGCAGCCCCTGAAGAATGCCTTCGCTGCACTGGATCGGGATCAGCTGGAAATGGCCATGCTGGCCGGAGCACGGCCACTGGACCGTTTCCTCAGTCTGGCGGTCCCACAAAGCCGACAGGGTTATGCGGCGGCGGCCATGCTGGGTTTTGCGCATACGCTCGGGGAATTTGGGGTAGTGCTGATGATCGGCGGCAGCCTGCCAGGGCAGACACGGGTGGCGTCAGTGGCCCTTTACGAGCACGTGGATGCCGGCGATTACGCCAGTGCCCACCGGCTGGCGCTGGTGTTACTGGGCCTTTCGGTATTGATGCTGTGGGCCCTGTTTCGCTGGCAGCGGCGGCCGGGAGTGACACCATGAGCGTGCAGCTGGCACTCAATGGCCAAGCCGGCTCGCTGCCCATCGAGGCCCAGGCGAGCTTGCCGGCGACCGGCGTGACCGTGCTGTTCGGGCCCTCGGGGGCCGGCAAGAGTACGCTATTGCGAATGATTGCCGGGTTGCACCCCTGTGACGGCCTGCTGGAAATCACCGGCACCCAGTGGCGGGGAGAGGGCATCAACCTGCCGCCCTGGCAGCGGCCGCTGGGCATGATGCTGCAGCGCCCGGCGCTGTTTTCCCATTTGTCGGTGGCCGGCAATCTGCGCTTTGTGGCGCGGCGGCGCAAGGCTGACGAGGCGCAACTGCAGAGGGTTGCGAACGATACTGGCGTGACCCCACTGCTCGGCCGTCGCCCCGAGACCCTGTCTGGGGGGGAGGCGCAGCGGGTGGCGCTGGCCCGGGCGTTGCTGGCAGAGCCACGCCTGCTGCTGCTGGATGAGCCGCTTTCGGCCCTGGACCAGGCCAGCAAACAATTGCTACTGGCTCTTATCGCGGCGTGCGCCCGGCGAATACCGGTCCTTTATGTGACCCATGATCTGGATGAGCTACTGACCCTTGCCGATCAGCTGTGGCTTATGGAACAGGGCCGCATTGTCAGTCAGGGGCCCTTACAGTCGTCGCTGGCGCAGCTTGATGGTCCGCTGGCCGCCCGCCATGATGCCTCGGTGGTGCTGTCGGCCCGGCTTGGTGACTTTGATGGCGAACACCATCTGCAGGCGATGGACGTGGCCGGCCATGATATGTGGATGCCCGCGGGCGAAGCCCATCCGGCCAATGGCGAGGTGCGTATCCGGGTGGCGGCCCGGGATGTGAGCCTGTGTCTTAGCTGTCCCGCAGACAGCAGTATTCTCAATATCCTGCCGGCCCAGGTGGTCGGTCTTCGCGAGCTGGCGCCGGGGCAGGTAATGGTGCAATTACGGTTGGCGGATCAGTTACTGTTGGCACGGATTTCCAGCCGCTCCCGGCAACAACTGAACCTCTTTCCCGGAATGACGGTATTTGCACAGATCAAGGCGGTGGCGCTGGTCTGATCAACCTTTGCTGGCGGTGGCCGGCGGATGCTCGCAGCCCGCCTGGCTGCGCCAGTCGCGGGCCAGCCGGAACCGCAGTTCGCCGGTGGTGATGGTGCTGGTGCCGGAGAAGAAGAACATTACCACGGCGATCGCCTGCAGGCTGAGCACCACCCCGGCAGACCAGAGGGTATCGAGGCCCGCGGCGAGGTCCGGTGAGAGGGTGTCGTGAGCCGGCAACACCATGCTGATGACCACCCCGTAGAGTGCGCCCAGCAGCGCCATCACCTGGTAGGCGGAAAAGTGCGCATTACCCCCCCGATAGTCCGCCCGCAGGGTTTCCGAATAGACCCGCCAGACCTGGCTGCCGACCAGACTCAAGGCCAGGGCCAGCTGAAACTGACGGTGAAAGAACAATGCCATACAGCTCAGTGCCAGGCTCGTGTAAAGCACGCAGGTTAACGCCTGGATGGGGATTACCTTGATGTCCTCCATGGCACCGGCGAAGGCAATTTTCTTGGTTTTTCCCCGGAATACATGGTTGAGCGTGGCAAACAGTCGTTGTGCCCAATGAGGTGCCCGGTGCAGCGCCTGACCGTAACAGCAGCCGAAGCTGATGCAGGCGAGCCGGCCGATGCCTTCTCCCAGTACATAGGCAATCGACATGGCCGCCAGCATGGGCAGGGTGGGCAGTGCGCTAGCGCGCCAGTGCTGGCTGGCCAGATCCGCCCCCCACAGAAACAGGGGGGCAATGATGATGCCGACAAAGCTGGCGCCGCCGACGGTGAAGCCGTGGCGGTTCTTTTCCACCACCGTGGCAATGATCTTGGCCGCCGGTAGACAAATGGCCAGTATACCGAGGGTCAGCATTAGCGTGGTACTCAGGGCAACACCGGCGGCGGCGGTCAGTAAAATAAAGCAGGCTACCGCCAGGCCGCCGGCGATCCCGGTGAACAGGCCATAGAAGGTCAGGTTGAGGCCCTGCCAGGAGCCATCGGGATTCTTGCGCAGCGGCAGGGACGCCACAAATTGCCAACGTTCTTCCGGTAGGGCCCGGAACAGGTAGCGATAGATTAGCGCAAACAGCAACGCGCACCCGGCAAGAAACAGATCAGCTGACATGGGAGCTCTCCGTTGGCGGTTTTCGCTGACGGTAGCGGGCCAGCTCGTCGCTGCAATGACAAGGGCATGACGTTTTGGTGACGCCAGGCAGGGAGCGGTGCCTACGGCCTGAGGAAGACTGGCTAGTCGCGGTTGCGCAAAAAACTTTCTGCGGCCTGAACGATGAGCTCGGTGACAGAGCGATCTTCCATCAGGGCCTGCATTTTCAAACGCTTGTGCAAATCGGCGGGAATATCTGCGGTAAGCCGGCGGTAGCCATCACGAACGGCGCCCTGACGGGAGGATCGGGCAGCCTTGCGCGCAGGGGCGGTGGGTTTTGCCTTGCTTCGGGGGCGCTGATGTTCTTCAAGACTGACGAAATCGATTTGTTCCATGACTCACTGCGGGCAGGCACGATCAATGGAGAAGACTACTGCAAAGTGGCTGAAATAGACAGGATTGACAGTTGATTTTATAGTGCTTCCCGATGCGAAAAAATTCGTATTAATAATAAAAAATGTCTCTTTTCGGGAAGCGGGGTAAGGATGGAACATACGGATGTGCTGGTCATCGGCAGCGGCTTCGGTGGTGCTGTGATGGCCTGTCGGCTGGCAGAAAAGGGGGCGCAGGTGGTGGTGCTGGAGCGTGGGCGTCGCTGGCAGCCGGAGGACTACCCCTCAGTGAGTCAGCAGCACTGGCTGTGGGATGAGGACGAGCCCGAGCAGCACAACGGCTGGGTCGATTTTCGTTATTTCGGAGACATGAGCATCGCCATGGGGGCGGGTGTCGGCGGCGGCTCACTGATTTATGCCAACGTCAGCGTGGAGGCCAAGCCGCAGGTGTTTGAGCAGGGCTGGCCGGAAGCCATTCGTTACCAGGTACTCAAGCCGCATTATCAGACCGCCGGCGAGATGCTCAATGTGCAGACCCTGCCGGACAATCAGTGGACGCCGCGCACTCGGTTGATGAAAGAAGGCGCCGAGGCAATCGGTGCCGGCGAGCGTTTTTGCGTGGTGCCACAGGCCATCACCTTTGACCCGCACTGGACCCCACAGCAGGACGCTCCCTACGACTACCGCCACAGCAAGAGCTGGACCAATGCCCAGGGCCAGCAGCAGGGTACCTGCGTGCATTGCGGTAACTGTGATATCGGCTGTCCGGTCAAAGCCAAGAACACCCTGGATCTGAATTACCTGGCCCATGCCGAGCAGCAGGGCGCTGAGATTCGTCCCCTGCACCATGCGCGCAGCATCACGCCATTGACGGGTGGAGGCTATCAGGTGCTGGTCCGCGATCTGGATGCCCGCTGCTGGCGGCAGATTCGAGCCGACAAGGTAATTGTGGCGGCCGGTTCGGTGGGCTCCACCGAACTGCTGCTGCGTTGCCGGGATCAATATAAGACGCTGCCAAAGCTGAGCCCGGCTCTGGGGCAGGGCTGGAGCAGCAACGGCGACTTTGCCACGCCAGCCCTGTATAACGACCGGCAGATCTCGCCCACTCGCGGGCCGACCATCACCAGTGCCATTGACTATCTGGACGGTGACGACAAGGGTGCCCGCTATTTTGTCGAAGACGGCGGCCTGCCGGATGTACTGGGCAACCTGCTGGAGCATCTCGGCAAGCAAAAGCGTTTCCGCATGACACGGCTGGGCGCGGCCATGCTGGAATATGGCGATAACAGCGATCCGTTTGCTCACATCATGCCCTGGTTTGGGCAGGCCATGGATGAGCCCGGCGGGGTGTTTTCTCTGGGGCGTCGCTGGTACTGGCCATGGAAGAAGGATCGCCTCAAACTGAAGTGGGATTACCGGGCCGCGCAGAAAGCGGTTCAGGGGCTGGCCGATCGTCATCAGACCCTGACCCGTGCCACCGGCGGCCGGGCCATGACGCCGGCTTCCTGGCGCTGGTTCAAGAACCTGGTGACGCCGCATCCGCTGGGTGGCTGTAACATGGCAGATACTGTGGACCGTGGCGTGGTGAATCATGCCGGTGAAGTGTTTAACTATCCGGGATTGTATGTGGTTGATGGCGCCACTGTGCCACGGGCACTGGGGCTCAACCCATCGCGAACCATCGCTGCGCTGGCCGAATATGCGGCCAGCCAGATGCATTAAGGCAACAATTATGAGTGAACAACGCTATCACGTGGTTTTCAGCGGCGAACTGGTTGCTGGTGCCGACCCGGAAACCGTCAAGGCCAACCTGGCCAGGCTGTTCAAGATGGATGCGGCGCGGGTGGACAAGCTGTTTTCCGGCCAGCCGGTGGTGTTGAAAAAAAATGCCGACCAGGCCACGGCGATGAAATTCCGGGCAGTGCTTAAACAGGCCGGGGCCGTGTGCGAAATGCGGGCCCTGGAGAGTGGCTCCCCACAGCCATCGGGACAACCGGCATCGCCGCCAGTTGCCGCCAGCCAGCCGGCGCCAGCCCCGGCACAAGCACCAGAGGCGCAGCCGGATGGGGATCTGGAGACAGTCGGTACCATTCGTACCGGAGGAACCGGGTTCTCAGGCCCCTTCACGGTGGCGGAAGCAGGGGCCGACATGGATAACAGTGAGCATGAGGCGCCCCCGCCAGCGCCGGACATCAGTCACCTGAGTATGGGGAATCCGGGAGAGGACCTGGGCCAGTTGAAAAAAGAACAGACCACCGACGTGCCTGACATCAGCCACCTGTCCATCGCCAAGGACCAGTAGCGTCGCCCGGTAATGACGAGGGGCGGGTGGGTTCAGTCGCCGCTTGCCTCGTCAGGGCCATGGAACACCAGAAACAGCTCTTCCAGCAATTCAGGAATACCCAGAGCCATCTGCCGTACCACCTGGGTGTTTTCCCACAGCGCGTCCAGCTCCGGGTCTTCGTCCAGGCCCGAGATCAGGATGAAGGGCAACAGCAACTGCACGATTTGTTCCTCATCGCCGTCATACCAGCTGGCTTCATTGGCAAAGACGCCACTCATGAATCCGGCGCACCAGCTGGCCAGGTCCTGGCCATCGTCATCCTGGTAAGGGTCCAGCAGGCAGGGCAGGTTGATGGGATCACCGCCCAGTAACTGGGTGACCAGCCGCTGACGCAACTGCTCGAGGTTATCGCGGATGCTTTGCGGAACGGGTAGCTCCAGTAGTTCGGCATAATCGACCGAGTCGCCGTCAGGGCCAACCGCCAGGGCGCACAGCAAGCCATGCAGTTCGGTCCAGGTCGGCGCGTCGTCGCCCAGCTCTGCGAAATGCTGGCGGATGCTGTTCTTGAGGCTGGGATTGGTAATAGTGGCCATGATGATCCTCCGCGATGGGCTGGCAAGCATACCCGTTGTATCGGGAGCGGGGGAACCTTTGTCTGGCACCAGATGCTGCCGCTGGTGGCGTATTTCGTGTCTACGGGGGATTACCCGGTGGTGTCATCTACCACTACCTGGTTACGACCCCGGTGTTTCGCCTGGTAAAGGGCCATGTCGGCACGCTTGGCCAGGGCCTCACCGGGCTCGTCCGGTTGGTGCAGGGCAAGGCCGGCAGAAAAAGTGACAGAAACATCCGGGGCAAAGTCATAACGCTGGTTGGCAAAAGTTTCACCCAGGCGGCGGAGTGCGGCCAGGCTGTCCGTTTCACTGGTTTGTGGCAGCAGCACCACGAACTCCTCGCCGCCATAACGGGCCAGCAGATCGGATTTACGCAATGAGGCCTGGGCAATACTGGCAAAGCGCCGCAGTACCTCGTCCCCAGCCTGGTGCCCATAGCTGTCGTTGATACGCTTGAAATGGTCCAGGTCAATGATGGCCAGACGCAGTTCAGTATGTTTGCGGTTGCTCAGCGCCAGCTCCTTGTCCAGCCGCTCGAGAAAATGCCGGCGGTTATAGAGGCCGGTCAGCTCATCGCGAATGGCGATGGCACTGAGACGGGCATGGGCTTCGCGCAGGTGTTCGCGCTGCTCGCGTACCCGTGTTTGCAGGTTATGGATGTAGCCGCCCATGTAGATAAACCAGGTCAGACCGAGGGCCAGAATCACCCAGTGCCCCAGCATCAGGGTGAAGATGGCCTGCTGCGGGGCCTCGGTCCATTCGTAGGCCTCCAGCACAGTAAAGCAGAGCAGGGCGAGCACCGCCATGACCACCATACGTTGCCGTGACAGCGAGAACACGCCGAATGTCATGACCATGAAATAGATGCTGATCATGGCGCCGCGCAATTCACGGGTGTAATAAAGCAGGATGGTGGTCAGGATCAGGCCGCTGAGCATTTGCGCAATGGTCATGCTGGGGTCGCTGAAGCGCTCGGACAGACCGGTGCGGATGATGACGAAGAAAATCAGGTTGGCGGCAAGAACCAGTTCCAGCAACAGTAGCAGCGGGGTATCCGGTTCGAAGGCGGCAAGTTGCACGCCGATAAAGGCACCGCCCAGTAACAGCAGGTAGGAATACAGGGCCATCAGCTGGCGTCGCAAACGCACGGCGCGTTCGGCGGGTTCTGCAGGAATCAGTCTCAGCACGCGGTCATCGTCTCTGGCTTGTTATCGATTATGTCATTGGCCGCAACAATCCTGAAACCTTAACGTGTTTGGCTGGCGGCGCCCAGTATCGCTGATCAGCGGTGGGCGGGGGCAGACGGTGTCACAATTGCCGGGCCGATCAAACCGGTGATTGGCCGGGTTGGTTGTCAGCCGACGACGCAGGATCCTGTCAGTTCCAAGGCGGGGCATAGTCTGAACCGATGTTCCCTCAGTCAGAGTTTTTCTAGCCAAAATCATTTAAAAACAATCGGCTACAGTTTTTTTCTCATGTGAATTGTCAGGCCTGTTTTGGAAATGGCCTGCCATGCCCTTTGGGTCACGCGTCGGACGCTTTAAGCTTGCCGCAGTTTCTTGACCGAGAATAAGGAGTTTCAATGTCGTCACTGGCTGATCAGGTTGTCTGGATTACCGGCGCCTCGTCCGGCATTGGTGAGGCGCTGGCCCGGGAATACGCCCGGCGTGGTGCCTTGCTGGTATTGTCCGCCCGTCGAGAAGACCAATTGCAGCGGGTCCGCGAGGAGCTTGTCAATGCGGATCAGCACCTGGTGCTGGCGCTGGATCTGGCCGACGAGGACGCCATGCCGGCGGCGGTGGAAGCGGTCCGGGCCACCTTTGGCCGGCTGGATCAGGTGGTGCACAACGGCGGCATCTCACAGCGCTCGCGGGTGGCGGACACCAGCCTGGCGGTAGACCGGCGCATCATGGAGGTCAATTTTTTCGGTACCGTGGCGCTGACCAAGGCGGTATTGCCGTGGTTGAAGCAACAGGGCGGCGGCCGTTTTGTGGTGGTTACCTCACTGGTTGGTGAGCTGCCCACGCCGCTGCGCAGTGCCTACAGTGCCAGCAAACATGCCCTGCATGGTTTTTTCGAATCACTGCGGGCCGAGGAATATGATGCCGGCATCCGGGTGACCCTGGTAATGCCCGGCTTTATCCGCACCCAGGTATCAGTCAATGCGCTGACCGGTGACGGGTCGTCACAGGGCAGTATGGATGCAGCCCAGGAGGCCGGCATCGCTCCGGAAGAATGTGCCCGTAGCGTGGTCGCAGCCGTGCAGAGTGAGCGCGATCAGGTTATCATCGCCGGCCGCGAGCGTGCCGGAATCTATCTGAAACGCTGGTCGCCGCCCTTGTATCGACGCTTGATCCGTAAAATGAAGGTTACCTGATGTCTCTGGACTCGTTGGACGCCAAACAACGTACTCGCTTCAACAAGTTGCAAAAGAAACTGCGACGGGAAGTGGGCCGTGCGATTGCCGATTTCAATATGATCGGTGAAGGTGACAAGGTGATGGTGTGCCTGTCTGGCGGCAAGGATTCCTACACCATGCTGGAGATCCTCCGTAACCTGCAGCATTCGGCGCCGGTGAATTTCGAGCTGGTGGCAGTCAACCTGGATCAGAAGCAGCCCGGTTTCCCGGAGCATGTGCTGCCCGAGTACCTGGAACGGGAAGGGGTGGCCTACCACATCCTGGAAAAGGACACCTATTCCATCGTCAAGGAGAAGGTGCCGGAGGGCAAGACCACCTGCGGCCTGTGCTCGCGCCTGCGCCGCGGCAGCCTGTACGGCTTTGCCGAGGAGATCGGTGCCACCAAGATTGCCCTTGGCCATCACCGCGACGACATCGTCGAGACCCTGTTCCTGAACATGTTCTATGGCGGCAAGATGAAGGCCATGCCACCCAAGCTGCGCAGTGACGACAACCGTAATATCGTCATTCGTCCGCTGGCTTACAGTCGTGAGAAGGACATCATCGAGTTTTCCAACTTCAAGGATTTCCCGATCATTCCCTGCAATTTGTGCGGCTCCCAGGAAAATCTGCAGCGCCAGGTGATCAAGGAGATGCTCAACCGCTGGGACCGGGAGCAGCCCGGCCGCATCGAAAATATCTTTGCCGCCATCCAGAACATTGCCCCCTCGCAACTGGCCGATACGCGCCTGTTCGACTTCCAAAATCTCGAGGACGGCCAGCAGCAGGGCAGCGGCCAGGCCCACCGGCTGGATGTGGTCAACCTGTTCGGCTGAACAGAAAATACGCAATTTGCGCACTAAACATGATTCATGGCGCCGTTTCCGGTAAAATGCCGGCGCCTTTTTCCCCGGTGACCCGCGTTGTCGTCCTCCGGGGTTTGTTTCCCGGGCCGCGGGCCCAATGTACCTAGATTCTCTCGACCAGAAGGGTAGAAGCACCATGACCGATCGTATTCAGAAGGGTGGCCTCGAAATCGCCACTGCACTCCATGATCTGGTAGTCAACGAGATTGCGCCGGGTACCGGCGTTGACCCGGAACACTTCTGGGCCGAGCTGGAAAGCATCCTCCAGGACCTGGCGCCCAAGAACAAGGCGCTGCTGGAAAAGCGTGAAGCCATCCAGGCGCAGCTGGACGAGTGGTACAAGGCCCGCAAAGGCCAGTCCATCGACATGGGCGAATACAAGCAGTTCCTGACCGAAATCGGTTACCTGTTGCCGGAAGGCGACGACTTCAAGGTCACCACCGAAAACGTGGACGAGGAAATCGGCACCATCGCCGGGCCGCAGCTGGTGGTACCGGTGAAAAACGCCCGTTTTGCCCTGAACGCTGCCAATGCCCGTTGGGGCAGCCTGTACGATGCGCTCTACGGCACCGACGTGATTTCCGACGAAGGCGGTGCCGAGAAGGGCGGCGCCTACAATCCCAAGCGTGGCGCCAAGGTGATTGCCTGGGCCCGCGATTTCTTGGACAGCTACTTCCCGCTGGCCAGCGGCTCCCACAAGGATAGCACCGGCTATGCCATCGTTGACGGCCAGCTGCAAGTGTCGCTGGGCGCTGAAAAGACCGGCCTGAAAGATCAATCCCAGCTGCAGGGCTTTCTCGGTGACGCCGCTGCGCCCACCGGCGTGCTGGTCAAGCACAACAACCTGCACGCCGAGCTGCAGTTCGACGCCAGCCACCCGATTGGCGCTGACGATGCGGCCAACATGAAGGACGTGCTGCTGGAATCCGCCATCACCACCATCCAGGATTGCGAAGATTCCGTCGCCGCCGTGGATGCGGAAGACAAGGTCGAGGTGTACCGCAACTGGGCCGGCCTGATGAAGGGCGACCTGCAGGAAAGCTTCGAGAAGGGCGGCAAGACCATGACCCGCGCCATGAACGCGGACCGTGAGTACACCGCCCTGGACGGCTCCACCCTGACCCTGCACGGCCGCTCCCTGCTGCTGGTGCGTAACGTGGGCCACCTGATGACCAACCCGGCCATTCTGCTCAACGGTGAAGAGACGCCGGAAGGCATCATGGACGGCATGGTCACCGTACTGGCCGCCATGCATGACCTGAAGAAGCTCAACAAGCTGAGCAACAGCCGTACCGGTTCCGTCTACATCGTCAAGCCGAAGATGCACGGCCCGGAAGAAGTGGCCTTTGCCGTTGAGCTGTTCGAGCGTGTGGAAAAGGCGCTGGGTCTGGAAAAGAACACCCTGAAGATCGGCATCATGGATGAAGAGCGTCGCACCACCGTGAACCTGAAGGAGTGTATCCGTCAGGCCAAGGAGCGTGTGATCTTCATCAATACCGGCTTCCTGGACCGTACCGGTGACGAAATGCACACCTCCATGGAAGCCGGCCCCATGGCCCGTAAAGGCGACATGAAGGCGCTGCCGTGGATCAATGCCTACGAAGACTGGAACGTGGACATCGGCCTGGAGTGTGGCCTGCCGGGGCACGCCCAGATTGGTAAGGGCATGTGGCCGAAGCCGGACGAAATGGCGGAAATGATGGCCACCAAGGCCGGTCACCCGAAAGCCGGTGCCAACTGTGCCTGGGTACCGTCTCCCACCGCCGCCACCCTGCACGTAACCCACTATCACGAAGTGAATGTGGCCGCCGTCCAGGAAGAGCTGGCCAAGCGTAAACGGGCCTCTCTGGATGACATCCTGTCCATCCCGCTGCTCACTGATACCCTGACTGCCGAACAGATTCAGCAGGAACTGGACAATAATGCCCAGGGTATTCTGGGTTACATGGTGCGCTGGGTTGACCAGGGCGTGGGCTGTTCCAAGGTGCCTGATATCAACGATGTGGGCCTGATGGAAGACCGTGCCACCCTGCGTATTTCCAGCCAGCACATGACCAACTGGCTGCACCATGGCATTACTACCCAGGATCAGGTGGTAGAGACCCTCAAGCGCATGGCGGAAGTGGTGGATCGTCAGAATGCCAACGATCCGGCCTACACCCCCATGGCCAGGGACTTCGACAGCTCCATTGCCTTCCAGGCAGCGATCGAGCTGGTACTGGAGGGTTGTGCCCAGCCGAGCGGTTACACCGAGCCGGTTCTGCACCGTCGCCGCCGTGAGCTGAAGGCCAAACTGGCCGGCTGATCACGACCGTATAAAAAAGCCCCGCTGCAGCGGGGCTTTTTTATGGTTCATCGCGCAATTGCGGGAATTCAGCTTTGTCTGAGGTCGGACGTGGGACGCTATAAGCTGAAAACCCTAAGACCCGAACTCCACCGCATGTTGGCCGTGTGGGAGCACTCTGTATGCTTACAAACGACCAGGCTTGTTCGCGTGCATACCCACGAGGGGCACGATGACCACGCTCCCACGGGGCGGGCCGAAATATCCGGGGGCCCAAGCTGTCCGGGTTTGAGATTGGCGTCGGACGTCAGATGCCTGGCGTGCGACCCTGTATGACTTTCCCGCTAAGCCGCGACGAACCTTTTTTTGCCTGTCGTTGCGCGGCTAGCGGATCACCTCGGCCATCACCTCCAGGGGTACGGTGACGTGCTGGCTATGGTGCTGGCTGCCGCCGGTGCCCGTCAGGTCGCTTTGTTGGTCGATGCGAATGCTGCCAATGGGCTGCCAGTGGCCGGGTTGTACCCGCATGGTGGTGGCGCTGTACTGGCCACCCCCGGGCTGCGTGAAAATCTGGCTGATTTGCAAGGTGACATCGCCGTCCCCGGTCATGGTGGGGAGCACCTCGATACCCTGCTGTAGCGCCACCAGCCGGGTGGTGAGGGGCCAGCCGTCGGTCAAAGCCACCAGGGTGTCCGTGCCGATACGGGCTGCATAGCCGCTTAAGGTGCGGATATGGTACTGGTTCAGCTGTTCGTTGCGCTGCCCGCGATGCTGGAAATGGATCTGGCCGTCGGCACCACCGGGTACCTGGATATGCACCGTGGACCGGTTTTCATGCTGGCTGCTCGCCGTTGAAGCCTGCCTGCGCAGATGGACGATGATCGTCACCGGCTGGCTATTGAGCTGGCCGAGGGTCTGCTCCAGCTCCGCCATGTTGGCATCGGTGGTGCGGATGATCAGCTGCCCCCGGTAAACTTGTACCGAGCCACCCTCGGGCAGCAATGGCTGGATGACGGCCGCCAGCCGGGCTGCGTCCGGGCGATCCAGAACATGAATGTGAAATGCGCTGTCTGCCAGGCTGCGGACGGGCAACAGCAGGCTGATCAGAGCCAGTAATAGAACCCGTAGAGCACGCGGATAGAGCATGGGGGAATCTCAGTGATTATTGTCGTTGCCGGCGCTTACCTTACCGCCGGACGGGAGGAAAATCACCGCAGAAAACCGCATAATGCGGCAGCCTGAAACCGAGCACCGGGAGCCCCATGTTTGCCAATAGCCGCTATGTAATGTCTAACCAGGACGGTCTTCACAAGGATCTGGAGAAGGTGGTGCAGCGGCATCAGGCCAGTCATTGGCGGGCGCCGGTGGCAGACCATGACCGGCAGGCTTTTGCCCGGGCACAACAGTGGCGCCAGGCGCAAGGTCCGGCACGTCCACTATTGCTGGATTCCGGTTGTGGCACCGGCCGTTCATCTTGGTTACTGGCTCGACAATACCCCCAGTCTCTGGTCATCGCTATCGACCAGTCCGCCGACCGGCTGGCGCGGGCAGGCCGTCGTTTCGGCCAGGAACCGGACAACCTGTTGTTGTTGCGGGCGGACTGCAGCGGTTTGTGGCGACTCATGGCCGAGGCGGGCTGGCGCCTGACCCAGCACCAGCTTCTCTATCCCAACCCATGGCCCAAGAGTGCTCACCTCAAACGGCGCTGGCATGGCCACCCGGTTTGGCCAACGCTGTTGACACTGGGCGGCGAGTTGCAAATGCGCAGTAACTGGTTGCTGTATTTGCAGGAGGTGCAGGCGGCACTGGCGCTGTCCGATCGGCAGGCGATGATTCAAGAATTACCGGAACAGAAAGCGCCGATGACCGATTTCGAGGAAAAATACCAGGCCAGTGGCCAGCGTGTCTGGCAGCTCACCGCGTCGCTCGCTCCGTAGGAGCCAGCCCTGCTGGCGATGTCGTTAGTAGCAGCCCATACGGGAAGCCAGAACGCGTTGTGTCGCCAGCGAGGCTGGCTACTACGTGACAGGGCGTTACAGCCGCAGTTCGCGCAGCTCGGTATTGCCGCCGGCGCGCTCCCATAGCTGCAGAAACTGCCGGGCCAGTTGCGGGGCGCGGGGGAGCCGCTGGCTGCTCAGATCCAGGCGTATCGGGCGTGGCCAGCCGCAAGCTTCGAACAGGCCGGTGCCATCGGCAATGGCGTGGCATTGCTGGTCGTCGCGGTCATCGTCCTGGGTTTGTTTCAACGTCAGCCGAGAGGGCAGGCGTCGTGCCAGATGAATCAGGCGGTGACCGTCGCGCACGGCACTACCCGCGTCATCAAACAGAATGCGGATATCGGCACGGGGGCTGCTCAGGGCCAGCGCCTTGAGGGCGTCACAGACCGAAGTGGCGGCGGTCAGGTCATCCAGTATCGGCACCCGCAGCCACAGGCGTCGCCGGCTGGCGGCGATCAGTGTGGCCAGGGCGCTGGCTGCTTCTGACCTCGGTGGATGCTGTAGCTGATCGTCCAGTTCCATACCAACGCGGTCAGGTCAGCGGCTTGAACATCTGCCGGTGTGGGATATTGGCGTCCATGAAGATGCCACCGGAGACCGTGAAGCCGGCGGCCTCATAGAAGCGGGTAGCATGGGTCTGGGCGTGCAGGAAGATCTCTTCCATGCCGCGCGCCCGCGCTGCTTCTTCTGCGGCGACCAGCAGGGCACTGCCGATGCCACTGTTGCGCTCTTCGGTGAGCACGCAAAGACGGCTGATCTGGCCGCTGGGCAGCAGACGAATGCAGCCGACCGGCTGTTGTGCCGCGTCCATTGCCAGGAAGTGGGTGGCTGCCTGATCCTGGCCATCCCATTCCAGCTCTTCCGGGACATGCTGTTCGTCGATAAAGACCTGGCGGCGCAGATCTCGCAGGGCCGGCTCATGTTCGTCCCAGCGGGTTTCGATAATGCTAAAAGCCATGGGGGTCTCGCTACAGCGGGGCGAAATAGCCTTGTTCAATCCAGTCATCTAGTAAGGTACTCCCGGCCGGCGCCATGACGGCGTCCAGCTCCTCACTGGTGTAGGACCGCTGGCGGGCCAGCAGTTCAACCAGGGGTTGTTGTTGTTCTGACAGCGGCCAGCTGTCGCCGTTCAGCCAGGCTATTCTGCCCTGGGTGAGCAGGCGAACGCTGCCGTGGCGAACCAGTACAATATCGTCACTGCGTTCGCGAATATGCGGTTCGTCGGCGGCGAATTCAAGGCCATCCAGACGTGGTGTGGAAAGCCACCGATAGAGGGCCTGTTCCACCCATTGCGGTTGTAGCAGATCCAGTGCGCCACGAATCAATTGCTGGCGGTCTGCGGTGGCCAGTTGCGCCGGGTTGCTGCAGGGAGGGCGGCCCGGGTCGCTGAACAGCTCGCTGTCGGCCTGGGACAGACATTCGCCGGCAATCTCCGCCATCAGCATCTGGTAATCCGGGGCCCGGAAGCCCACCGACCAGGTGATGCAGTCACTGTCCCGGGCGACGCCGTGGTGGGCCACCCCCGGGGGCAGATAAAGCACGTCACCGGGCCCGGCGACAAACTCGTCGCGCACTGGCATGTCGGCCAGCAGCTTGAGCTGGTCGGTGTCCTGGCGCGGGCTGTCGTCATCACAGATATCGCCGAGCTGCCAGTGGCGTTGGCCAGCGGCCTGGATCAGGAATACATCGTAGCGGTCGTAATGGGGACCAACGCTGCCGCCTTCGGTGGCGTAGCTGATCATGATGTCTTCCAGTCGCCAGGCGGGCAGGAAGGCGAAGCTGTCCAGCAGCAGCGAGACCCCGGTCAGGCAGTGGTCCACGGACTGCACCAGCAGGGTCCAGTCACGTTCGCCGAGCTGCGGGTAGACGGTTTCGTCGAAGGGGCCCTGGCGCAGTTGCCAGGGGCCATCGCCGGCGCCCTGGATAATGCGTGACTCGACGCTTTCGTCCATGGCCAGACCGGCCAGGGTATCGGCATCGGGATAATCCAGGCCGCTGGCGGCGGCCGCCATGAACAGGGGCTTCTGCTGCCAGTAGTCACGCAAAAACGTTGCCGCATCCAGCGGCAGCGTAAAGCGGGGCAGGCCGGCCGCACGGGCGTCGGTCATCAGATGTTGCGAGCCTGCTCGGCGGCATTGCCCACGTAGCTCCCCGGCGTCATGGCCAGCAGGCGTTCCTTGGCCTCATCCGGGATGGCCAGGCCATTAATGAAGGTGGCCAGGGTTTCCTGATTGATGCCGTCCTTGCCGCGGGTCAGCGCCTTGAGCTTCTCGTAGGGCTTCTCGATGCCATAACGGCGCATCACAGTCTGGATCGGCTCGGCCAGCACTTCCCAGGCGGCGTCCAGGTCGGCGTCCAGCTGGGCCGGGTTGACCTGCAGCTTGCCGATACCCTTGAGGCTGGCCTCGTAGGCGATCAGGCTATGGGCCAGGCCCACGCCCACATTGCGCAGCACGGTGGAGTCGGTCAGGTCACGCTGCCAGCGCGAGATGGGCAACTTGGCCGCCAGGTGATTGAACAGCGCATTGGCCACACCCAGGTTGCCTTCGGCATTTTC
>JAWVWY010000026.1:0-24683 GCA_033723495.1 Alcanivorax sp.
ACTTTAGGGTCAAGAGGGTAATCGCCTATTGACCTTAAAGCTTTGTTTAGCCTTAGGCTGTCGTCATACCCGTGGTGTCACTCCCTGTGTACACCACAGATTGAGACATGGAGGCACCAATGATGACATCGAATACGACGATGAACATGGACACTCTAACAAGCGTTGACGCACCGGCGATGCTGGAGCGGCAACGGGATGCCTTTTTTCACACCGCAGCGCCGGGGCGTAAGGCACGCAAGGCCAATCTGGCGAAATTGCGGGCGGCCGTGCTGCGCTACCGTGACGCACTTGAGACCGCAGCCAGTGAGGATTTCGGCCACCGTTCACGCCATGAAACCGCCATGCTCGAGCTAACGGTGATTATCCAATCCATCGATTATCTGAGCAGCAATCTGCGCCGCTTCATGAAGCCGGAACGGCGTCATGTCGGCATGGTCTACCGCTCAGGCAGCGCCCATGTGGAGTATCAGCCGCTTGGGGTGATCGGGATCATGGCCCCCTGGAACTACCCGATTTCGTTGACATTGGTCCCGCTGGCTACCGCATTGGCCGCCGGCAATCGCGCCATGCTGAAACCGTCTGAACTGACGCCGCGTACCAGTGAGGTCATACGGCAAATGATGGCCGATACCTTTTCAGAAGAGGAGGTGGGCGTTGTGCTGGGCGGCCCGGACGTGGGGGCTACATTCAGTCAGTTGCCGTTTGATCATCTGTTCTTTACCGGCAGCACCCAGGTGGGTCGCAAGGTGATGGCGGCGGCCAGTGCCAATCTGGTGCCAGTGACCCTGGAGCTGGGCGGTAAAAGCCCGGTGATTGTGGCGCCTGGGCAGGTGAAGCCCCATCAGGTGGACAACATCGTGTTTGGCAAGCTGTCCAATGGCGGGCAAACCTGTGTCGCGCCGGATTATGCGCTGGTCCATGAGGAAGATCTTGATGCCTTTATTGAGCAGTACCATGCCTCAGTGAGACGGTTCTATCCGCAGGGCCCGACCAGCAAGGATTACACGTCCATCGTCAGTGATCGTCATTTTGCCCGTCTGACCGGCTTGCTGGCAGAGGCGAAAGAACAGGGCGCACGGGTGATCACTGCCGGTAACAGCCCGCTGTCTGCATCTACCCGCGTGCGCACTCTGGCGCCAACCCTGGTGGTGGGTGCGGATGATGACAGTGCCATCATGCAGGAGGAAATCTTTGGACCGATCCTGCCAATCCGAACCTATCGCGATCTTGATGAAGTCATCGCCTACGTCAATGCACGACCACGCCCGCTGGCGCTGTATTACTTTGGCGAGCGTGACCAGGAATGCGAACGGGTGTTGCAGCGCACCACCTCGGGCAACGTGGGGATCAATAACACCATCATGCATGTGGCGCAGGACGATCTGCCGTTTGGGGGAGTCGGCCCCAGTGGCATGGGCGCCTATCACGGTATTGAGGGCTTCCGCGCCATGAGCCATGCCAAAGGCGTGTTTATTCAGGGGCGCTGGAATCTGCCCAGTCTTGCCCGCGCGCCGTTTGGCTGGTTTGCGGATATGGCGTTGGCGATGACGCTGGGTTTTCGCCGCTCGAAATCCTGAACGGCAATCGACGCCTTTACCAAAATCTACGCAAACTCAATCAGCCCGCTGCCATCATGGTCAAGCCATGTTGGTACAGGGCGCTTTTTTCGCGCAACCGCACAAGGATGCAGCAGCATGACTAAACGGATACTCAGGTCGTCAGCAACGTTGATCGCTACGAAAATGATGACCCCACCGGCTTGCGCTTGCCGGAATTGACCCATGCCTTGCAAGAATTTGAGCAAGCCGGATTCGAGCAGCACCTGGTCAGCGCCAGGGGCGGCCAGGCCCCACTGGAACCACGGGTACTCAAGTGGCCCAACCTTGATGCCACAGCCAAAGCCTGACTGGCGGATCAATCCCGGATGGCCTTGCTGACCAACACGGCCAGCCCGGATCCGTTGAACAGCGAGGATTACGACGCGATTTATTTCACCGGAGGCCATGCGGTGATGTGGGATTTTCCCGATGCAGAAGGCCTGCAACGCCTGACCCGTGAAATTTTCGAGCGTGACGGGCTGGATACTCAGCGTGGTTGGTCATCACCAGGAGAATCTTGCGAGCTTGAGCCTCTTCACTGGCGATTGCCAGTAAGAGGTAAGCAAGGCTGAAAGTCATGCTGTGAGGGCGATAAACGGCTTGAAGGCACGCATGTTTCGGTCTCCGGTGTCGTTGGACAGGTAGGAACTGAAACCATGCTCCTCTTGAACAAAGTTTTAAGGTGAATAATTCAATTTACTGCATGACTGAATGGTAACAATCAGATCGTGTGAGGCTTGCTGGTGGGTACAGCGTCATCCTCCTGACTTTCCACTGGTGCAAGCCCGAATTGGGATAACACACGCTTGGCATTGGTGGCACAGTCCATGTCTTGCGGCTTGGCTTCAATCTCTGCCAGCACGCCCTGCAATTGGGTTTTGCTTTCTGCCAGACGTTTCTGCATCTCATCAATGTCATGCACTTTCTGCTGTAGCGCCCCGACCAGTGAGCTGTGATCCCAGTTGCTAAGATCCGAGGGGAGCAGGGCGCGCAACTCGTCCAGGCTGAAACCGGCCTGCTGGGCGGTGGTGATCAGCTTTAGGGCGCTGACGGCCTCGGGAGGATAAGTTCGGTAGCCATTGGCTTTACGGCTGACGGTTTGCAGCAGCCCGATACGTTCATAGAAACGGATCCGGGAGGGTGCCAGGTCTGTGAGCTCTGCTAATTCGCCGATTTTCATGAGGGTCACCTATGCTTCAATCCTTAAGATTAACTTTAACATTAGATATGGAGATATCAATGACGCTGATCCTCTCTCCTCGGAATTTTGGCCCATGGAGGGCACGATTGCCGTGGACGATGCGATTGCGTACAGCATTGCTCGATGTGGGCAGCACCGGAAGGAATCAACCGAAGCCTGCCGACGGAACCCGCACGGGAATGCGAGTGCGTTAAATGAGGTTTTCACCCGTGCCGTTTTTCCCGTTCCAGACTTTATGAGAACCGGCGTATTTCATTTCATAAAGCCAAATTATGAAAGCGGTAGTCTAAACCGCAACATTAAGAGCAATTTTCCCTTTCACCCTGCCAGTCTTGCTGTACTCAATGGCACCATTCAGATCCTCGATCGGGAACTCCCTATCAACCAAGACTCTAATATCACCCTGGTCAATCATTTCCCTGAGTAAATCCAGGTCACTTCCTTTAGGCAGGGCAATTGCCGTTACCGTCTTGATTTTGGTCAGTCCCGGAAGTCTCGATAGAATCGCATTTGCCACAATACCTGCATTTGGCGTGGTAGCTAAGAATCGTCCATTTTCCTCGAGGATGGATTTCGACTGCCGCAATGTCATGTTCCCGATCGTGTCAAACACAACATCAAATCGTTTTCCGCACTCATAGGTATCTTCCTGGGTGTAATCTATCACCGAGTCTGCCCCCAATGATTTAACAAGCTCTGTGTTTCGAGAGCTACACACCGTGGTGACATGGGCACCTTTCGCCTTGGCAATTTGAATGGCGACATGGCCAACGCCCCCGGAGCCACCATTGACAAGAACATGCTCTCCTGATTTCAAATGGGCCATTTTGTAAAATTGCAATGCTGTTAGCGCAATCATTGGAATTGCCCCAGCCTCAACAAAACTCAATTTTCGAGGCTTTTTTGAAACCATTCGCTGATCTATCGCAGCGTATTCGCTAAAAGCGCCCGGTTTCAGGGCCATGGAATACACCTCATCTCCCGGCTTGTACGTCTCAACATTGGACCCGACCTCGACCACCACACCTGCAAGGTCATGTCCCAGTTTGAAATCACAAGAAAACAGAGGGATTTTGGTCATCGCCTTGAGCGAGTTGTAGTACTTCCAGTCATGAGGGTTCAAGCTGCTAGCCATTATCTTGACGACAACTTCATTTCTTCTGGCTTTTGGCATACCAGCGTTTTCATATGCCAGTAGACCTGACGTTTTATGGCTAAAAGTCACAGTTCTCATTTTTCCTCCACGTTTCAGTTCCTTATTCAGGTCAATCCGGCCCTATTGGTTTAACTGTAATGTCAAAGCAATGTTTAAGGTCAATAGGCTGGTCGGGCCAAAACCGATTCCGAGGCAGATCTTCAATCATGTCAGTAGATACAGTGCCGGTGGAGTATCGGAGAGAGCGAAGGGTGAGAGGTAGGGACGTGAGGCCTCGGTTCTGACTGACTCGCTTACCGGAAATGACCGAATTCAGGGCCAATACGCAGCGGTAATATCGAAATGGGCGCGGCCAAGGGGCTGTTCTGCGTGGGGATAATGGTCACCGGCATGGCAAATAATGACAGTCTGTTCTTGGACGATGAGGGACGGATGACGGCCAATATTCGGGGTCCAGGGCTGGCAGGCGCCAAAGGCCTGTCCACGCCTGCTCAAAATGCTTCTGGAGGATGTGTGTAATAGGGGCAGGAGCGAGCTGGAATGGGAAACCTGGCGGCAGCGTAGCTGATCTCTACCCCAAGTGACTAAATGCAGGCCGGGCTGTAATTATTAGTTAACCTGTTGCTATCTTTTGGGGCGGCATTATTGGGTCATGGAAAAGCAAGGAGGCTACCCATGACCCGCGCCCGTTCTACCCAGATATCCTTGGACTCTACTTCCTGCTATCGCTGTACCGGCCCCCACGTGCGGCGCGCCTTGCTTATGTCCGCGTCCGTCCATACCTGTCCGCCACAATCCACAAACCTGGTATCGGTTACGGTATAGCAAGCTGAAAGAAGATTCGGTAACGCCTTTAAATGCAGCCTAAACACACCCATGCATCAGCGGTATTTTCATAACCACTTCAACCAATCACGCCCTGTTGCTTTAGCGCTGAGAATTCTTCCTCACTCAATCCCAGCTCCTCCCGCAGTACCGCCTGGTTGTGGCTGCCGGCCTCGCCGCCGGGCCAGCGGGTTTCGCCGGGGGTGCTGTCCAGACGCGGGCTGATGGCCGGAATTTTCAGCGGCTTGCCGTTGATTTCCACCTGCTGGAACAGGCCGCGGGCCTGGAAGTGCGGGTCCTGGAACATGTCGGCCACCGAGTAGATCGGCCCGGAGGGCACCCGCGCCTCTTCCAGTTGTGCCAGTACCTGGTCGCTGGGCAGGCTGCGGCACCATTGGTCCAGGGCAGCATCAATCTCACTTTCGTGCTCCACCCGGCCGGGGTTGTGGGCCAGGGTCGGGTCTTCGGCCATGTCCGGGCGGCCGGCGGTGGTCATCAGGCGCTTGAAGATGGAATCGCCGTTGCCGCCAATGACCACGAACTTGCCGTCGGCACAGCGATAGGTATTGGTGGGCACGATGCCGGTGACGGTGGAACCGGACGGCTCGCGGATGACGCCGGCGCCATCGTATTCCGGGATTACCCCTTCCAGCAGGTTGAAGACTGATTCGTACAGGGCCACGTCCACCACCTGGCCCTGCTGGCTGTTGTGCCGCTCCAGCAGCGCCAGCAGGATGCCCATGGCGGCGTGCAGGCCGGCGATGGTATCGCCCAGAGACAGGTTGGCGCGCACCGGCCGCTCGCCGGGGAAACCGTTGACATAACGCAGCCCGCCAATGCCTTCGCAGACCGAGGCATAGCCGGGCTTGCTGGCATAGGGGCCGGTCTGGCCGTAGCCGGAAATACGGGTGTAGATCAGGCCGGGGTTGTCGTCGTGGAAGCTGTCCGGGCCCAGTCCCCAGTTTTCCATGGTACCGGGCCGGAAGTTTTCGATCACCACGTCCGCCTGGTTCATCATGCGGCGCACCAGTGCCTTGCCTTGCTCGCTTTTCAGATCCAGGGTCACCGACTTTTTGTTGCGCCCCAGGCTGCGCCACCAGAATGCGGTGCCATTTTCGTCCAGCTTGCGCCAGCTGCGTATCGGGTCGCCGCCGGGCGGCTCCACCTTCACCACATCGGCACCGAAGTAGGCCAGCAGGGTGCCGGTAAAGGGCCC
Organism: Alcanivorax sp.; assembly: GCA_033723495.1. Lineage (GTDB taxonomy): Bacteria > Pseudomonadota > Gammaproteobacteria > Pseudomonadales > Alcanivoracaceae > Alcanivorax. The sequence continues at coordinate 6,000 of JAWVWY010000026.1, forward strand.
GGCCAGCAACTGGCCAAGCTCGATAACACGGATACCTTCCAGAGGCAGGCGACGGGTGGCGGGCTGGTTCATGGGCTCTCTCTTGTGGTTGGACGGGCAAATTTCCAGACTGCCAAGCCTAGCGGATTCACCGGGCCAGGGGCAGGGGGCGCTGCGTTTGGTCGGCGGGCGCCGGACCGATATAATCCGCGGCCAGCTACGAGGAAAGTACCCATGACCCCGGAACGTTACCGCCGCATCCGTGAAACCCTGGACCGCCGTCAGCCCGACCTGACGGTGATTATGGACGGGGTCCACAAGCCCCATAATATCGCCGCCATTGTGCGTACCTGCGATGCGGTGGGCATTCTCGATGTCTATTCAGTATTGCCCGGCAACCGTGCCAGGGCGGCGGCGGGCACGGCCATGGGCTCGCAGCGCTGGGTACAGGCGCACAAATACGATGATGGTGTCAGCGCGATCCGGGACCTGCAGGCCGAGGGCGTGCAGGTGCTGGCGGCGCACCTGTCTGACGATGCCATTCCCTACCGGCAGGTGGACTACACCAAGCCCACGGCGCTGTTGCTGGGCACGGAAAAGTTCGGTGTGGGCGAGGCCTCTGCCGCCGCGGTGGACCAGAATGTGATCATTCCCATGATGGGGATGGTGGAGTCGTTCAATGTCAGTGTGGCGGCGGCCATTATCCTGGCGGAAGCCTGTGAACAGCGCCGAGCGGCAGGTTTCTATGATCGCCCCCGGCTGGACCCGGAGCGTTACCACGACCTGCTGTTCCGCTGGGGGCATCCCCGCATCGCCCGCTTCTGCGAACAGAAAGGCGTGCCCTTCCCGGCGCTGGACGAGGAAGGGCAGATCCCGCCGGGGTTTACTGCGTGGCTAAATGAGCAACTGGAGCAACAGGCCCCATAACCCTGGCCACCGGGTGGTGAACCAGCTGCCACTGGAAGTCATCGGGGCCACCGGGGCCCACCCAGGAGGGGAACCACAGGGTATTGTCCATGGTGGCGTAACGTAACCGGGTGATGTCGATACCCTGCTGTTTGGCCAGCTCCACCATGCGCGCCAGCACCTTGCCATGATGAACCTGATTGACCGCCGGGGTGGTATCAAGAATCGCCTGACGGATCAACTTGTTGAAGGTGTCTCGCGGAATGCCGGAAAAATTCATCCGGTCCAGGTCGGCGAGAAAAGCATCGGCCAGCTGAGACACGGTGGTAATGCGCCCTTCCTTCTTTAGCTCGGTCAGTCGTGTGTTGACCACCGCATCATATTTCTTGAAGGCGCCGTCCTTTTCAGCCTTGGCCAGTGCCACGATGGCTTCGCCGAGGCTGTCCATGTCGGCGTAATGCAGATGAGGAATGGCGCCGAGTAGATTGATGGCGGTACGCGGCAGCCCTTCGCTGTCAAAACCAATCCGCGGCGAGGCCCCCGGGTAGCGTTCATAGCGGGTGGTGTCGTTGGGATTGTCCTCGTAGAACATGTTCATGTGGAGGCCGTCCAGGAAGGAGTCAAACAGGCCGTGAGGCACCACCGGCATCTGGTTGCTGAAGAACATGTCCCAGCCCTGGTTGGAATCCATGTAGAGCCAGTCACCGGGTAACCGGGTGGCCTTCATGGTTTTTTCGAACCGGCTCATCTTGCCGTCCACCACGCCTTCCTGCTTGTTATTGTAGACCGTCTGGAAGGTCACTCTGGCGCCTTGCAGGTTATGAAAATCCACCGCGAAGTGGATGCGCGGGTCGCGCAGAAACAGCAGGAAGAATTTCAGCACCCGCATGCTGCCAATGGCAAAGCGCGACGGAATGGTGACCGCCTGCTCATAGAAATCCACCTGGAATTTCTGGCTGAAGAAGGTGGGCAGGAAGGCATACCAGATGCGCGCCTTGACCAGCATGGAGGCCCGCACCGGGCCGTCGTGCACGGCAATCGGTGTGGCCTTGATGTTCTTGCGGGTGTCCAGATCTACCCGCAGGTTCTGGTTGAGGATGCCGGTGCTGATATTGACGTAGAAATTGTCGAAGACGTTCTCGCCCTTGTGCGGCCCCAGCCGCGGCGACATACCCTGAATCTCGGTGAAATCCTTGGGGTTGTAGTCCATCTGCATGATGGTGGTGGCGACCCGGCCCTTGTCCAGGTTCACCTTCACGTAGTCGGCCCGTGAGCGCTGCGGGTTGTTGCGCACCAGGTAGATATATCGGGGCGCGTTGCGCGGTGAATCGAGGCGGATTTCTTCAAGGATTTTGCCCTGTTTGAGTGTCTGTTTGCCAGCGGTGTAGCGCTCCTGGCCACCATCACGGAACATGAAGACCAGTTCATCAAAGTCGTCAAAAATACCCGGTTTGCCTTCCGGGTCATGGTCATTGAAACCGTCGATCCAGATCAGCCCGGAGCTGTCGAACTCGTCGAACTGGAAAGGGATTGGCACCAGCTTGCCGGCACGCACCGCCATCAGTGATAACTGGCTGATCGGGATGCCATTGTCGCGGGCCAGATCGTAGCCCTTGATTTCCATGGGGTAGAGGTAGGTGAACTGGGTGGTATCCAGCGCCTTGAGGGTGCGATCCAGCTGATCGGTGGAGATATTGGCCAGCCCGGTGGCCCAGCGTTGCAGGGCGCTGGGGTCGGCCTTGTAGAAATCCACAAAGTGCTTGAAATAGGGTTCCGGGACGCCCTGTTTCCAGATTTCCCGTGAATATGCCTGGCTCCCCAGGCCCAGCAGGGCCAGAGTCAGTGCGAAAAATGCCTGTCTGCCGATCATTTTGTTATTCTCTGCGACGTTTTTAATGGCGAAAAGCAGGGTTGTATAGGGTATGCCAATCACCGACGAAAAAGTAGGGTTGAACGGATTGCAGCAGCGGCTGAACCGTCTGCTGCCCCGGATCTCCCTGTCCCGCCAGGCATTGCCGCTGGTTCCGCAAATCCGCTTGTGGTTGCTGGATGAATTGTTCCCGGAGCAGGCGCTGGCGCCGGAGGTGGTCAATGCCATCATGGAAGAACCGCCTTACTGGTCGTTCTGCTGGGCCTCCGGGCAGGTGCTGGCCCGGCACCTGCTGGCCAACCCGCAGTGGGTGAAGGGCCGTTGTCTGGTGGATGTGGGGCCGGGCTCCGGGGTGGTGGCGATTGCGGCGGCATTGGCCGGCGCCGAGCGAGTGATCGCCTGTGATCTGGATGATGATGCACTGGCGGCCACCGCTCTTAACGCGGCGGAAAACGGTGTCAGCATTGAACTCAGCCAGGATCTGGAGGCGGCCATGGCGGTGGCTGACCGGCTGACAGCGGCGGATATTCTCTATGACCGGGACAATTTGCCGTTGCTGGCGCGTTTTCAGTCGGTCGAGCAGGTGTTGCTGGCGGATTCCCGCATCCATGACCTGGACCCGCCGGGCTACCGTTTGCTGGGACACTGGCAGGCCAGTACCTGGCCGGATCTGGGTGAATCCACTGAATACAACAACGTGAGATTGTTTCTTTCGGAACCGCAAGGGCCTTCTGCCGGTCCTAAACGCTGAGTGGGTCACATTTTACCGATTGGCCGGGCGCGGGATTTATCCGCTATAACAGAACGCGCCGGGTCCTGCTGACCCGAAAATAATCAAGTTTCCCGGACACAGGAGGAACCACCCTTGTCTAGATCAATGACTCGCCCGTTCGTTTCATTCGGGTTGCTGGTCGTGCTGTTACTGGGCCTGTCACCGGCGTACGCCGCGTTGCCCTCAACGACCGCATCAGGAGAGCCGATGCCGTCACTGGCTCCCATGCTGCAGAAAACCGCCCCGGCAGTGGTCAATATTGCCATCGAGACGCGCGTGCGCCAGGCACGCAACCCGCTCATGGAAGACCCCTTTTTCCGCCGCTTCTTTAATGTGCCGAATCAGCAGCAGGCGCCGGAACGACGGGCCCGGGCCGCTGGCTCCGGTGTGATTGTCGATGCCAAGCACGGTTATGTTCTGACCAATGCCCACGTGGCCAAGGATGCCGATGACATCAAGGTGACCCTGACCGATGGCCGTGAACTGTCCGCCACCCTGGTCGGCCTCGATGAAGAAGTGGACCTGGCGGTACTGAAACTGGCCAAGGCCAACAACCTGACGCAGATTTCCATGGCCGATTCCACCAAGCTGCGGGTTGGTGACTATGTGGTGGCCATCGGTAATCCGTTCGGGCTTGGTCAGACCGTGACCAGCGGTATTGTCTCGGCCCTGGGTCGTACCGGCCTGGGCATTGAAGGCTACGAGAACTTCATCCAGACCGATGCCTCCATTAACCCGGGCAATTCCGGCGGTGCCCTGGTCAACCTGCGTGGCCAGCTGGTGGGTATCAATACTGCCATTCTGGCGCCGGCTGGCGGCAATGTGGGCATCGGTTTTGCCATTCCCACCGAGATGGTCCGTAACGTCATGAAGCAGCTGATTGATCACGGTGAAGTACGCCGCGGCATGCTCGGCGTTACCATCCAGAACCTGACCCCGGAGCTGGCCGATGCCTTTGGTGTTAAGCGCAAGCATGGCGTGGTCATCACCCAGGTGGAAAAGGGCAGTGCTGCTGCCAAGGCCGGGTTGAAGACTGGCGACGTGGTGGTCGGTGTCGACGGCCGGGCCGTCAAGCGCGCTGCGGATCTGCGCAACAAGGTGGGCATGTCACCGGTGGGCGAAAAGATTTCCCTGAGCATTCTGCGCGATGGCAAGCACAAAGATGTGTCCGCCGTGATTACCCAGTCCGATCAGGAAAGCGCCGGTGGCGAGGCCCTGTCCAAGTATCTGAAGGGCGCCAAGCTGCGCGATCTGCGCAAGGGTGAGATGCCGCAGGCGGATACCGGTGTGCTGGTGGAAGGCGTACAGAGCGGTTCCGCTGCCTGGCATGCCGGCCTGCGCCGCGGCGATGTGATTATCAACGCCAACCGCAAGGACGTGGAGAGCATGAAGGATCTGCGTGGTGCGATTACCGACAAGGATGCGGCGCTACTGTTGCGGATCAATCGCAAGGGCGGCGTCTTCTTTGTGGTGGTGCGTTAACGCTCGCTAATCCGCTGAAAAAAACGGTGGCTTCGGCCACCGTTTTTTTTGCTAACCAGGCACTGCATGCCTGTCGATGGGGCGCCGGGCGCTGCGCTCAGTTGAGCGGAAATGCGGTCCAGCCATCCACCCAGGAGTGCGAACTGCCCGGACGAATGGCGCCCAGATAGTTGGCCGCTTCATCCCAGAATTCACCCTGCGGAATGCTGCTGGCACCATTGCGGGCAGGAGAAAGAGACGACGGTGCAAAGTCCGGGTGCGACTGGCTGGTGGCATCGCGGGTAAACATCGGGTCGGTGCCGAATTGGGATTTGACCGCGCTGCTGAGAAAGTAGTGGCGTTCGTCGAAGCCGCCATCGTCGTCGCTGTCCATGCTTTCGTTGGCAAAGAAGGTGGTGCCGCGATTGCCGATGCGATCCACCATCATGTTGCTGAATGACAGCTTGCCCTGCTCGATGCGGGCCACGGTTTCCGGGTCCTTGATATCAATGCTTTCGCCGGAAAACCCGTCGATCAGCAGATTGTGGAAATGGCCACCGGTACCGCGACGCAGGGTCATGGCGCGGTGATACTTTTCATGGCTGCGCGGGCTCAGCAGGGTGACGTTGTACATGGTCGGCTCGGACACCGGCTGGGCATTCGGGTGGCCCTTCAGATTGTCGCCCTCGAAGCCATTGTCGCCGACATTGGCGTATTGCTCAGCGACCAGAAACTGGACCCGGCCACGCCAGCCCATGTCCCAGTCCAGCGAGTCGTCACCGGCGCCGGTAATGACGATGTGTCGCAGGTCCACGTTACCGCCGAAGATTTCGATGCCGTCGTCCAGGGCCCGGTGAATCTGCACATTGCGGATGATGGTGTCGCTGCCACAGCCGCCCAGGGTGAGGCCGTTGAGTTCATTATTGGCGTAGACCTCAAAGCCGGCAAACTCGATGCGGGTATATTCCATCACCCCGCAAGAGGACGCCGGGTCCGTGCCGCCGAAGGCGCCGTGGCGATCGCCGGCCGGTAGCCCTTCAATCTGGGCGTCAGCCACATTGACCGGGGCACTGCCGAGCATGACCACGCCGCCCCAGTCACCGGCGGTGCGGGTGCCCGTTGCCTGGCCACTGGTAAAGACAATCGGTGCCTGGGCCTGGCCACGGGCAAACAGGGTGGCGCCGCGGGTGATGATCAGGGCGGAGCCGGGGTTGCCTTCGATGCGGGTGCCCGGGTCAATGGTAAGTGTGGCCCCCGGTTCCACGTAGACGATGCCACTGAGGATGACAGTGGTGCCGGCATACCAGTGCTGATCACCGAACAACGAGCCGGAAACGGTCCTTTCCCCGGCCAGCAGCCGTTGCAGCGGAGGGTAAGCGAAATAGCCCCCTACCATAAGCAGCGCGGTTACCAGCATCAGCCATACCGGCAGTACCCGGCGACGCCGGGTTTCTGCCTGCTGACTGATCTGGCTGCCGAGGGTTTCGGCGATATCCGGGTTCATCAATGACGGCGTCGGTTTGGCGGCGCTGGTCGCCGGTTTTTTCAGTAGTACGCCATCGCGGTTGGCTTGCTGCAGTCGCTCACCGAGCTGACGAATCTTGCGGTTATCACTGGCCGCGGCGCGGGCAATGATTTCCGCCCGATAGGCCGGGTCATTGAGCAGGGTGTTGAAGTGAATAAAGCGCAGGCTGTTGTCGCCCAACTGGTCAAAATTCTGTTTCAGTTGCCAGAGCAGTTCTACCAGCTCGGCACGTGGTGATGAAACAACGTCGTTCATGCTCCCCCCTGGACGTGAATACGCAAATCACCGTCGGTAAAACCGTGATGGCTTCTCCGATCAGGGAGGCAGTTTGTAAAAGAAAAATGACAGAGTGGTGAAAAGTGGCGGGAAAAACAGGGTATAAACGGGGCGGGCTTCCGCCCCGTTTTATGGTCAGCCTACGCCGAGAATGGCATCGGAGGCTTTTTCGGCAATCATCACGGTGGGGGCATTGGTATTGCCGCCGATCAGGGTCGGCATGATGGAAGCGTCGACCACGCGCAAACCTTCCATGCCATGAACACGCAACTGGCTATCCACTACCGCCATGTCGTCATTGCCCATCTTGCAGCTACCCACGGGGTGGTAGATGTTGTCGCACTTTTGGCGCAGAAACTCGCGAATTTCCTCGTCGCTCTGCACCTGCTTGCCGGGGAAGACTTCATCGCCACGCCAGTCGTTCAGCGCCTGTTGCGCCATGATTTCGCGCACCGCCTTGACGCCGCGGACCATGCCTTCCATGTCATCTTCGTGGGCCAGTAGCTGCGGGTCGATCAATGCCGGTGAGCGCGGGTTGGCATCACGCAGGGTGATGCTGCCGCGGCTCTTGGGGCGCAGAACACAGACGTGACCCGAGTAGCCATAGCCCATGCTAAAGCCCAGGTTGAGGCCATGGTTGTCCAGCTTGGTGGCAGTCAGGTGTAATTGCAGATCGGGAATGGCTTCTTCCGGGCGAGACTTGATGAAGCCACCGGCTTCGGCGGCATTGGACGTCATTTGGCCAGTGCGATGATAGAAGAAGTTCCAGATCCCTTTCAGGCTGTCGAGCAAGGCCCCCGGGCCCAGACTCAGGGTGTCCTTTTTCAGGCTGTTATGCACGATCAGCGCATCCGGGTGGTCCTGCAGGTTCTCGCCCACGCCAGGCAGGTCGTGGACTAGCGGGATGTTGTGCTCGGCCAGCTCGGCCGCCGGGCCGACCCCGGACAATTTCAGCAGTTGCGGAGAATTGATGGCGCCACCGGAAAGGATCACTTCGTTGGCAGCTTCAATGGTGCGGGTCTGGCCCTGGTGCTCCACTTCCACACCCGTGGCGCGTTTGCCATCGAAGATAACCCGGTTGACCAGCGCGTTGGTGAGTACCGTCAGATTGGGGCGATCCATTACCGGATGCAGGTAAGCGTGGGCCACGCTGCAGCGTTCACCCGCTTTTTGGGTCACCTTGTAGAGGCCCACCCCTTCCTGAATATCATTGTTGAAGTCGTCGGTGGCGGGGTAGCCCGCTTCCACACCCGCTTCAATGAAGGCCCGGCTGACCGGGTGACTGAAGCGCAGTTCCGACACGTTCAGTTTGCCATGGGTGCCGTGGAATTCGTTTTCCCCGGGCTCATAGTGCTCCGAACGCTTGAAGATGGGCAGCACATCCTTGTAGCTCCAGCCTTCGTTGCCGAGCTCCGCCCAGTGGTCGTAATCCCACTTGTGGCCACGGGTATAGCACATGGCGTTAACGGCGGAGGAGCCACCCAGGGTTTTGCCTCGGGGGATATAGACTTGACGGTTATTGAGTGCTTTCTGGGGTACCGTGTAGTAACGCCAGTTGCGGGCGTTGGAACGCATTAACAGAATGATACCAATGGGTAGACGGACAAACAGGCTGTTATCAGCAGGGCCGGCTTCCAGCAGGCATACACGATTGTTGGGGTTTTCGGAAAGCCGATTGGCCAGGACGCAGCCGGCGGAACCGGCACCGACAATAATGTAATCAAACTGCATGAGCACTGCCTTCTGTTAAGAGAAACAAGGTGTTTATTCTAGGAATTCATCGTGTGAATACGACCACTCTTTGTGACCGGCTGGTCCAGTGTATACCGCTGTTGTTGTTGCTGTCTTCGTCGAGCTGGGCCAATGGCACCGACGCGATGCTGCCGTCCGGCTGGCGGGAAGTGGTGTTCCATGGCCATACCCGCTACCAGAAAACGGCGGCTTGCTGGCAGGCCACCGCCCATGGCAGTGCCTCCGGGCTGGTTCGTGAGCGCAGTGTGTCGCTGCAAGACAGGCCCTGGCTGCACTGGCAGTGGCGCGCCGCACAGCTACCGACCTGGCCGGATAGGGATGAGCGCCAAAAGGATGGCGATGATTTTCTGGCGCGGGTCTACGTGATCCACAAGGGGTTTTTCCCCTGGCAGACCCGGGCGATCAACTATGTCTGGTCGCGCCAGCAGCCGCTGGGCCGGGATTGGCCCAACCCCTTTGCCTCCCAGGCTCATATGGTGGTGGTGCAGGGGCCCGGCGGTGCCGGGCAGTGGCACGCCTTTAGCCGTAATGTGGCGCGCGATTTTCAGCGCTACTTCCAGTTATCAGTCAACAAGGTTCAGGCCGTGGCGATCATGACCGACACCGACAACACCGGCGCCAGTGCCCGGGCCTGTTATCGCCTGCCACGGTTCAGCCGTGACCGCTGAAATGCGCCGGTCACCGTGGCTGGCGATCATCTAACCGCTGCCGGCATCAGTAGCGGGATCAGGGACTGGTGGATGTTTGCGGTGCGCCGTCAGGCCGCAGTGATGATGCCCCGGCCAAGCGGCGGTCCTGAGCGGGACGCAGCGTCGATTGAGTGTACAACCCGGCTACCATCGAGAGGTTCGATATGCAGCATCAAGGTCGCTGGTTGCGGTGATGGAGTTGAGCTGTTTATTATTTGAACATCTCTGATTAGCCTATCGCGGTAAGTTAATCAGAGATACAAGCGCAAAGGCTGCCTTTCGCCACCTTGCTGGCAACTCCCGCGTCTTTGCTTCCTTGTCGCAGAAATTTCACCAATAGCGGTTTATAAAGCGCTGTCGCACTCCCGATAGCCTGCTTGCAAGAGCGAGGACGCCTATGAGTGAACGTATTCTGCGGCTGGACAAGACCGGTACGCCGATTGAATGGCTGGACTGGCAGATGGCCGCGGTGCTTTACGCCCGGGGACTGGTCACCTGGACCCTGGGGGATGTTATCTACCGCCTGCGTGGCGGTATCAACCGTGACAGCGGCTGCCGTTCCTCATTGTCGCTGCATTCCATTATCGCCTGTGACGGTTTGGCCCACGTGGAACGGCGCCGGGCGCCGCCGCTCACCAACCGGGCACTGTTCCGGCGTGATCAGCATCTGTGCCTGTACTGCGGCAAGAGTTTCAACGACACCGTGCTCACCCGTGACCATATCGTGCCCACCTCCCGGGGCGGGCGCGATCGCTGGTCCAACGTGGTCTGTGCCTGCAAGCGCTGTAACCAGCGCAAGGGCAATCGTCTGCTCAGTGAAATCGATATGGAGCTGTTAGCCTTGCCCTATGTGCCGAACATGGCGGAGTACCTGGCGCTGATTAACAGCCACCGCATTCGCGGTGACCAGATGGCCTTTCTGCGCAGTCAGTTTGGCAAGAACAGTCGGTTGTTGAACGCCACGGCCAACTACCAGTAGGTCCGGGCGGGGTCGGCATTACTGGCAATGGTTGAACGGATAAAAAAAACGGCGCCAAAGAGGCGCCGTGAATAGTTTGGCTCGGGAGAGCTATCACGGAGTCAGACTCCGCGGCCGGCAGATGGGACTCTACCGACGCCCGATATTATGTGGACAGCTGTTCGCATTCTCATTCGCCCTGAAGACCGAAGCGCCGGCTTTGTTGGTCAATTCTTGTACGCAAGTGCTGCTTTATTACCGCTGACCCGGCATCAAACCACAGTCGCCCAGCAATGCCTGCCACAATTGCACATGACGGTGCAGTGCCTGTTTCTGCTGGTCGCGCAGGCCACCGGGACCAAAATAATAGGACCGCCAGCGCGCAAAACTGGCTGGGGTGGGGGACACCAGCGTCGCCAGCTTGTCGGTCAGCGTATCCAGTTGTTGCTGGTTGCGAGTGGCCTCGGCCAGGGCCCGCTGCACTTTCGGGCCCCAGACATGATCGAGCAGGTTGCGCAGATAACGGGCGCGGGTGCTGTGCTGGCCGCCGGGGCACAGTCTGGCACTGTTGACCGCCGCCAACATCCGGTTGGCCCGCCGCAGCTCGCGGTTGGACAGTGCCAGCCGTCGCAACAGGTAGCCGCCTCCCTGATTGTGGGCAAGCACGGTCAGCTGCTGTTCCAGCCGGGTCAGCGGTGTGGCGGGTAGCTGCCGTACCGTGATCGGGCGGGCGACCAGAAACTGCAGGGCTTCCAGGCTGGATGGCAGATCTCCGGCGCGAGCCTGGGGCGACTGGTTGAAGAAGTGGCGCAGCTCGTCGCTGTTGACCACCGCATTCCAGTAGTAGCCGGGCAGGGCGTTGACCTTGTCGGCAACAACTTGCGCCAGGGTCCGGGTCAGCGTCGCATCTTCCAGACGCTGTTGCCGCAGGCATTGGCGAGTGCGGCGGATAAAGGCCACCTGGTAGCCCAGATCCAGTGAAGCGGCCTGGACCTTGCCGAGGCTACTATTGTGCTGGCTGACCAGGGTAATCAGTTGACAGCGGCGCAGGGTCAGGAAATCCAGCAGATTGACGCTGGCCCGGGGCGTCGGCAGCTGCAGCTGCCGGGCGCCCGGGTAAGGGTGCAGCGGCAGATCGCCCGGCGGTGGAACCGGCTGGCGGGTCAGCCGGGACAGCCGTTGCAGATAATCATCCCAGCGAGCCTGGTCCGGATCGGACGGCCACAGCGTCACCACCAGGGTGGCCAGCAGCAGACAACCAAGCAGGCTAAAAAGCCAAATTTTTTTCATAATATGGAGCCGGGTCGCAAAACCCTCTGGCATGCCTCATTTACGTCGTACGGGTGTGCTATGTTCGTGGCAGAAAAATGATACAGGGAAGCGTGGCATGGACACATGGAGAGTGCATTGGGTTCACGGGGTGGTGGTCGCTATGTTGCTGGCGTTGTCCGCCTGCGGCGATAACGGCGGCCCGGCGAAAAAGGTTGACGACAAGCCGGCCACAGCGGTCAAGGCCGCTCAGGCGGGGCCGCTGGACAGCCGCTGGCAGGCCCATCTGGCGGACATGCCGTCCGGCCAGGTCAGCGCCCGGGCGCCACTGGTGGTGCGCTTTAACCACCCGGTGGTGGACGACAAGCAATTAAACCGTCCCGTGGACGGGCTGATCCGGTTGCAGCCGGCGGTGTCGGCGACCGCAGTGTTCACCGCCACCGACCGGCTGGAAGTGCGCCATGATCCCTTCAAGGCTGGTGCTCAGGGCGTGCTGACCCTCTATGCCGACAAGCTGGATGGCATCGACAACAGCCTGCCGCCGGCCAGTCTGCCATTTACCATCATGCAGCAGCAGCTGACCCTGTCGGTGCAGTCGCTGTTGCCCGCCGAGCAAGAGGGCGATCAGCTGGTGCTCAAGGGGCGGCTGGAAACCCGGGATCTGGCCGCCAACGACAAGGTGGAGGCGGTGGTCAGCGCCCGCCAGCAGGGCAACAACCTGCCAGTGACCTGGCAGCACGACAGCGCTGGCCTCAGCCACCGCTTTACTGTCAGCGGCATTCAGCGTGGCGATGCCGCCGGGCAGTTCACGCTGGACTGGCAGGGCAAGCCGCTGGGCGTGGAACAGCACGGCGAACGCCATTTTGAGGTGCCGGCCCTGGCCGCCTTTACCGTCACCAATGTGCGCGCCGCCAGTTACCCCCAGGCCCACCTGGCGGTGAATTTTTCCGCCCCCCTGCAGGGCAACCAGAACCTCCGTGGTCTGGTCACCCTGAACGGCAGGGAACCCAAGCTGCAGGTGGATGGCAGCACCCTTAATGTGTTCCCGGCCAAGGATGACAATGAAAAGGTGGCGCTGGTGATTCATGCCGGGTTGCGCGCCGCCAGTGGCGCTCGGCTGGCCGACAGGCTGGAAAAGACCCTGACGCTGATCAGCAGCAAGCCGGGCGTGCGCTTTGTCGGCAAGGGCACCATTCTGCCTGACGGCAAGGTGCTCAGCGTGCCGTTCGAGGCCCGTGCCGTGCATGCGGTGAAGGTGCAGGCCTTCCAGGTATTCGCCGACAACGTGGGCCGTTACCTGCAGAACAACGGGCTCGACAGTGCCAGTATGGATGCCCGCAGCGGCCGTTACCTGTGGCAGAAAACCCTGAGCCTGCCGCCGGGCGGGCAGGGCTGGCAGCGCTACCAGCTGGATCTCACCGAATTGATGGCCAGGCACCCGCAAGGGCTGATTCATCTGACCCTGAAAATCGATGGCTCCACCATTGATTATCAGTGCCCGGCGGGCGCGCTCAAGCGTCAGGCCAAGCTACCGAAAAACTATGAAGGCCCGGGCCAGCAGCGCCCCGGGGATGAGCAACTGCAGGACTACTACCGCGATGCCGGTTACCTGAGCTGGTACCAGCAGGACAACCCCTGTTCTGACAGCTACTACAAGTACAATGACCTGGCCAGCAGTACCCGTGCCTTCCTGGCCTCCAACCTGGGGTTGATTGCCAAGCAGGGGCAGAATGACCAGCTCTATGTGATGGCCAGTTCACTGGATGCCAATCAGCCGCTCCAGAATGTGGACCTGAACGTCTATAACTACCAGCTGCAGCCCATCGGCCAGGGCCACACTGACCAGGCCGGCATGGCCACCCTGACCCTGGATGGCACGCCCTATTATCTCAAGGCCCAGCAGGGCAAGCAGGTGGGCTACCTGAAGTTGGCCCGCAATCGGGCGCTGCCCACCAACCAGTTCAACACCGGCGGCGAACAGGTGCGCGACGGCCTCAAAGGCTTCTTCTATGGCGAGCGCGATGTCTGGCGCCCGGGTGACGATATCCATCTGACCTTTATCCTGCAGGACAAACAGCATCGCATCCCCGACGACCACCCGCTGACCCTGGACTGGTTCGACCCGCGCGGCAACAAGGTCAACAGCTATACCCTCGACAAGCCGGTGGGCAACTTCTATGCCTTTACCCTGCACACCGACGAGCAGGCGCCCACCGGCAACTGGCGGGCGGTGGCCCGGCTCGGCCAGCGCTATTTCGATACCCCGGTGCGGGTGGAGGCGATCAAGCCCAATCATCTGAAAATCGAACTGGGCCTGCCCGAGCGCCTCTATGCCAACCAGTCAGCCCCGGTCACCCTGTTTTCCCAGTGGCTCAACGGCGCCACCGCCGCTGGCCTCAAGGCGGATGTGAAGGTGCGTGTCAGTGATCGCACCACCCGTTTCGACGGTTATCAGGCCTACCACTTTGACGACCCCACCCGAGCGTTGAAGAGTGAGCCCTTTACCGCCTTTGAAGGCCAGCTGGATAGCCGTGGCCATGGCTCCTTCCCGTTGCAGGTGCCGGTGGCGCAGGCGCCGGGCATGGTGCAGGCGGTGCTGACCACCCGGGTGTTCGAAAACAGCGGTGATTACAGCACCCAGGTTCGCAGTGTGCCGGTCTATCCCTACCACCACTGGGTCGGCATGAAGGTACCCAAGGGCAGTGGCTGGGGGGATTCCCTGTCCCGGGACAAGCAACACGGCATCGACCTGATGACCCTGGACAGCGACGGCAAGCCAGACCCCAACCGGGCGCTGGACATCACCGTCTATCGCATCGACTGGCGCTGGTGGTGGGACCGTTCCGACGACAAGCTCACCAATTTCATCAGTGACCCGAACACCCGGGAAGTGACCCATGCTACCGTCACCACCGGCCAGGATGGTCATGGGGTGTGGCAGCTTAACGGCGCTGATTACAAGTGGGGCCGGCATCTGATCCGGGTCTGTGAGAAGGGGGGCCACCACTGTAGCGCGCAGACCGTCTACCTGGGCTGGAGCTGGGACCAGGCCGCCGGCAGCCAGGATGCCGCCACCCGCCTGTCGCTGTCCGCCGACAAGCCGCATTACCGGGTCGGTGACACCGCCCATATCGAGCTGCCGGCGGTGGCCAGTGGCCGTTTGCTGGTCAGTCTGGAAACCGGCAGTCAGGTGCTGGACCACTACTGGCTGGCGGCCACCGGCCAGCCCCAGACCCTGGATATCCCGATCACCGCAGCGATGGCGCCCAACGTCTATGTGAACGTGGCGCTGCTGCAACCGCATCAGCGCAATAATGACCGGCCGATCCGCCTGTATGGGGTGGTGCCGCTACTGGTAGAGGACCCGGCCACCCGGTTGACGCCGCAAATCCAGGCGCCGGACAAGGTCAAACCCGGGCAGCGTTTCCGTGTCGACGTCAGCGAAAAACACGGTCGCGCCATGACCTATACCCTGGCGGTGGTGGATGAGGGCCTGCTGGGGCTGACCAACTACCGCACCCCGGATCCCCACGACGCCTTTTACCAGCGCGAGGCCCTGGGCGTGCAAACCTGGGACCTTTACGACCTGGTGGTGGGGGCCTACGGCGCCGAGCTGGATCAGCTGCTGGCGCTGGGCGGCTCCGACGCCCTGGCGAGCGGCCACGAGAAGCAGCGCCGGCGCTTCCCGCCGGTGGTGAAATTCCTCGGTCCGTTCACCCTGGCGGCCAACCAGACTGCCCACCACGACATCAGTCTGCCCACCTACATGGGCCAGGTCCGGGTGATGGTAGTGGCCGGCAATGATAAGGCCTACGGTCGGGCGCAAAAGGATGTCACCGTCACCCAGCCGTTGACCGTGCTCAGCACCCTGCCACGGGTACTGGGCCCCGGTGAGGACGTGTCCTTGCCGGTCACCGTGTTCGTCACAGACGACAAGATCAAGACGGTCAACCTGTCAGTGCAGGCCGATGATGACCTGTTCACGGTGGAGCAGGGTCAGGCCGCGCTGACCTTTGACGGCAGCGGCGACCAGATTGCCCTGTTGCGCCTGCATGCCAACCAGCGGGTCGGCAAGGGGCAGGTCACTGTCACCGCCCGCGCCGGCGACCAGCAGACCTCGGAAACCGTGACGCTGCCGGTACGCGCCGCCAACCCGCCCACCACCCGTGACCAGCGTCAGGTGCTGGCGGCGGGGCAAAGCTGGGCCGGCCAGTTCACCCCCCATGGCATGCCTGGCACCAATGCCGGCACCCTGACGGTGAGTGCCCTGCCGGCCATGGGGCTGGAGCGCCGCCTGCAATATCTGCTCAACTACCCCCATGGCTGTATCGAGCAGACCACCTCGGCGGTGCTGCCGCAGCTGTACCTGCCGCAGCTGGTCAGTCTGGACGACAGCCAGCAGCAGACGCTGCAGAACAATGTTCAGGGCGGTATCGAACGGTTACGCCACTTCCAGCTGGCCGATGGTGCCTTCAGCTACTGGCCGGGGCAGGCCAATGCCAGTGACTGGGGCACCAGTTATGCCGGCCACTTCCTGCTGGAAGCCCGGCGGCTGGGCTATGCGGTGCCGGCGCAGATGCTGGATAACTGGCAGCGTTACCAGATCCATCGCACCCAGAGCCTGGGCCAGCGACCCTGGCAATGGAGCGCGCAGGCCTACCGGCTTTACACCCTGGCACTGGCCGGCAAGCCCCAGGTGGGGGCCATGAACCGGCTGCGCGAACGGCTCAACCTGGCCGGCAATGACTATGGCCGCTGGGCCAGCTACCACAATGGCCGCTGGTTGCTGGCGGCGGCCTACCAGCAGATGGGGCTGGGGGATGTGGCGGCGGAACTGATCGCCGGTGCCCAGCCATTGCTGCCCTATCAGCATGCCGGTTATACCTATGGCTCCAGCCTGCGCGACCAGGCCATCCGCCTGACCGTGAAGGATGCCGCCGGCGATGACCGTGGAGCCTGGCAACTGGCCGATGACATCGCCGCGTCGCTGGCCTCCGATCACTGGTACAGCACCCAGTCCACCGCCTGGGCGTTGATGGCCATGGCCCGCTATGCCGGTAGCGATGACGATGAGGCGGGCTTCAGCTTTGCCTGGCGTGACGGCTCGCAGAGCTGGCAGCGCCTCCAGGCCGGCTCGCCGGTATTCCAGCAGGCGCTGGCCGGTGACGCCAGTCGTGGCGTGGCGGTGCGCAACGACAGCCAGCGCAAGCTGTTTGTTACCCTCAGCAATACCGGCACCCCTGCGCCGGGTGAGGAACAGCCGTTCAGTGACGGTCTGCGCCTGGCGGTGCAGTTCATGGATGCGGCGGGGCAGCCGCTGAACCCGGCCAGCCTGGCTCAGGGCACGGATTTCCACGTCCGGGTGCTGGTCACCAATACCAGCAACCGCAACCTGGAGCACCTGGCGCTGACCCAGATCCTGCCGTCGGGCTGGCAGCTGACCAGCAGCCGGCTGGATGGCAGTGCCGCCCAACACGACACAAACAAGGGCAACAAGGGTGACCGCAAGACGGCCACTGCGGTGACCTACCAGGATTGGCGCGATGACCGGGTGTTGAGCTATTTCGATCTGCCAGCCCACAAAGACATCAGCCTGGCGGTGGATCTGAATGCGTCGTTTGCCGGTCATTACTACCTGCCCGCCTGGACCGTGGAAGCCATGTACGATGGCAGCAAGCAGGCGCGCAGCCGGGGTCAGTGGGTCACGGTGAAACCCTGAACGGCATGTGGAGGCAGCGACAGGCGAAGGCCGGGATAAAAGGGCGCACATGGCCCCGCCGTGTGCTGATCGCCTCGGCGCTGGTGCTGGTGGTTGTCATGGCCATGTTGCAATGGCTGCCATTGCCGGCGCGGCTGGATAACACGCCCTATGCCACCATGGTGCTGGACCGCCAGGGGCGCTTGCTGTCGGCCCGCATTGCCGCTGATCAGCAGTGGCGTTTTGCGCCGTTGGGGCAATTGCCGGACAAATATCGTCAGGCGCTGCTGGCCTTCGAGGACCGGCGCTTCTATTGGCACCCGGGGGTGGATCCGTTAGCCATTGCCCGGGCGGCCTGGAGCAACCTGCGTGCCGGCCGGGTGGTCAGTGGCGGTTCCACCATCACCATGCAGCTGGCGCGGCTGCTGCGCGCTGATCCGCCGCGCACCTTGCCGGAAAAGGCCTTTGAGGCGCTGCTGGCGCTGCAGCTGGAGTGGCATTTCAGCAAGCAGCAGATTCTGGCGGAATATGCCGGGCGGGCACCGTTTGGCGGCAACATCGTCGGCCTTCGCGCCGCCGCCTGGCGCTACTTCGGCCGTGAGCCCGCTGACTTGAGTTGGGCGGAAGCGGCGCTGCTGGCGGTGTTGCCCAATTCGCCGGCGCAGATTCATCCCGGCCGCAACCGTGACGGGCTCAAGCACAAGCGCGATGCCCTGTTGCGACGGCTGCAGGATGACGGCCGGTTGAGTCGGCGCGACCTGCAGCTGGCATTGCTGGAGCCCCTGCCGCGGGCCCCGCGGCCGCTACCGCAGCTGGCGCCACGGCTGCTCAACCGACTGGCCAGGGCGCACGCTGGTGAGGTACTGCATACCACTCTGGATGCGGACCTGCAGCAGCGGGTGCGGCAACTGGCTGACCGCCACGGGCGACGGCTGGGGCGCGAGGGCATCCATAATCTGGCGGTGGTGGTGATCGACCATCGGGATCTCACCACCCGTGTCTGGCTCGGCAATGCCACCCACGGTGACCCGGTGGAATACGGTGCCGCCGTGGATATCGCCAGCGCACCACGCTCCACCGGCAGTGTGCTCAAACCGCTGCTCTACGGCCTGATGCTGGACGATGGCCTGATTCTGCCCGATACCCTGGTGCCGGATCTGCCCACCAACTACGGCGGCTACAGTCCGGAGAACTATGATCACCAGTATCGCGGTGCGGTGCCGGCCCATCAGGCGCTGAGTGAATCGCTCAATATCCCGGCGGTGCGCATGTTGCGCCGTTACGGGGTGGGGCGCTTCCATCATCAATTACGCACCCTGGGCATGACCACCCTGTTCCGGCCCGCCGACGATTACGGGCTGACCCTGATCCTGGGCGGTGCCGAAGGCACCCTGGGCGAGCTGACCGGCATCTATGCGCGCCTGTTTGCCCGTGCCGCCGGCCAGCCGGATGAGGGCGTGGGGCTGTTACAGGGCCAGCGGCCGCTGATGCCGGCAATGCCGATTAGTGCCGGCGCCGCCTGGCTGACC
>JAWVWY010000027.1:0-24454 GCA_033723495.1 Alcanivorax sp.
ACATCCCGAACCCGGACCAGGCGCTGCCCTTTTTTGCTGACCACCACCTTGCCAAGATCGTCAGCGGTTTTCGGCTGCCGGTCTGACATGGCCAGGTAGAGCTTGTCATGATCCTCTATCCGGCCCACCGCCTGCAGCACATTGTCCCTGGACAGGGCGGTGGCCACGTCAGACAACGACAGCTTCATGGCACGCAATTTCTGCGGCTCCACGGTGACATGGAATTCCGCATCCTGGCCGCCCTGAATACCGATCTTGGCCACCCCGTCAACGCGGGACAGCATCGGTTGCAGCGTGTTTCTGGCGATGTCTTTCAAACCGACCAGGTCCACCTTGTCGGAGGTCAGGCTGTATGCCATCGAAGGAAATACCGTCGGATCCCGGCGCACCACCTCAAAGCGGGTATTGGCGGGCAGGGTCGGCATCAGTGCGCCCACCGCGGCCTGCACCTGCAACAGCGCCCGCGCCATGTCGTGCCCCCAGCCGAAATCCACCGAGATCTCGGCACTGCCCCGGCTGGTGGTTGAACGCACGCCCTTGACGCCGGGCACGGCACGCACCGCCAGTTCCACCGGGCGCGTTACCGTCAGTGCCATCTGGTCAGCGGCACGGTCACCGGCATCAAGTTGAATCACCAGGCGCGGAAAGGACACATTGGGGAACAGTGCCACCGGCATCTTCACCACGGTCAAGGCCCCTGCCAGCGCCAGCATGGCAATCAGGAACAGAATCGAACGGCGATGCTTTTGCAGCCAGTTCACGGTGGTCATTGCGCTACCCTCACGGCCATGCCGTCGCTGAGCTCATAGTTGCCCTTTACCACCACCGTTTGCCCGGCTTTGACATCACCGTTGATGGCAATGGCTTCGCCGTCCTTGATTCCCGTTTCCACATAACGCTTGCTCGCCCGCCCCTTGATTACCAGGTAAATGTAGTGGCCCTGGTCATCGTCAAGCACGGCAGCGCGGGGCACCGTCAGCGCCTGCTCCTTGCTGACATAAATGGTCGCAGCCACGGCGCCGCCGATTCGCAATGACGGGCAATCCCGGGCGATATCCGCGGTCACCGGGATGGTGTAGGTAGTGCTATTAATATCCTGGCCGACGGTTACCACCCGCCCCTGGCAACGGGCCTCGGGGTTAAAGACATCCTGCAACGAAACTGCATCGCCATTTTTTACCTGCTCGGCGTGTTCCGGCAGTAACGCAATGTCGGCAACCCGGTCACCACTTGCCAGTTTCAGCGCTGCGGTTCCTGCGGCCAGCACGGCACCGGGCGTCAGTGACAGGTTTGTGATAACGCCGGCAAAGGGCGCCTGCACCGTTCGGGGCGTTCCGGCATCGCGCAAGGCGGCCTGGTTGGCGCGCGCCGACGCCAGCGCATTGCGCGCCTGTTCGTACTGGCTATTGCCCGCCAGACCCTGCTTTTTCAATCTCTTCAGCCGGGCCATTTCCGACCGGGCATAATGCAGCGCGGCGGTGGCATTATCGTAGGCCTGGCGCGTTTTGCGGGTGGGCGTGACATGAAACAGTTTCTGTCCCCGGGTCACTGTCTCGCCCTCATGCACCCAGACCGCACCGACGACCACATCGTTGCCGAAATGCAGGGCCCGGCTGCTGATGCTATCGGAACGTACCACACCATCTGCCATCACCTTTTCGGCGATCGCGGTGCGCTCAAGGCGGGTCACACTGACAGCCGCGCTGACTGAAGGCGCCTCACTGTCCGTGGCGGCATTGGCATGGCCAAAAGGGAAAACCGCCATCAAGGAAACAACTGCCAAATACCGAATCATGATTCTCCAACTCCAACAGAATTCGCTTTCCCGTCATGCAACGGCATGCCGAGAATGGTGGTGAGGCTGATATCGACCTTTGCCAGGTTGAGCCCCACCTCGGTAATGTTTAGCCCCACATCCCGGAGCGTCTTGCGCAGCTGAAAATAGGAAACCGGATCAATGTCTCCCTGGCTCGCCGCCTGCTTTTCTTTATTGAAAAGCGCGGCCAGGCCAGCCTTTCGTTGCTGCATTTTTTTAAATTCACTGAAAAGTAGTGCCCTTTTCTCAATCAATGACCGCGCTTCCATATCGGCCTGATCAATGCGCGCCTGGTATTCATTGCGCAGAGCATCCCGGGTAGCCCGGTCCACAGCGATTTTCTTTTTTATTCCGGTAAAGAAAGGCAGATCCAGGGAGATACCGGTGCTTTTCACGCCCCCGGTGTCCACCGACCGGCTGAGGCCCACGGTAATATTGGGAACCTGCGAGAGAATATCGGCGCGCAGCGTGGCATCCTGACTTTCATAGCCCTTCTTCAGGGCCAGCAGGTCAGGCCTTTGTTGGGCGATCTTCTTCACCGCCTGCAGGGCCTGGTCATGATTCAGGGCGGATGGCGAAAAAGGTTGACGGGACAGTGCCAGGTCAGCGTCGGGAGACAAACCCAGCAGGGCATACAGCTGCGCCTTTTCGGACTGCAGATCACTCTTGATGGAAACAATGCGTGTCTCGCTATCGGCGCAATCCGCCTGCTCGGCATCGGCGGTTGCCGGGGCCATGTCCCCGTCGTTGGCGGCCGTCTTGATGTTGCTGCAATAGTGCGGGTCATAGGCTTGCTGCAGGAAGGTCAGCTTCTCGGTGTCAGCCTGCCACTGGCTATAAAGCAGGCGGGCCTTTTGTGCCACCTGCCATTCCTGCCACAGCAACGCCAGTGCGATCTGGTCAACATGGTGTTGCTCGGCGTTTTTGCGATCCTTGTGGGTCAGCAGCGCTCCGCTGCTGTAGCTCAGACCGTAGGCATGACCATTGGAAACGCCCGGGCCCGGGTGATCGACACGGTCCATGCTGGCGCTGGCCTGAAGGGGCGGCAGCATGCCCGCCACCACGGCTTGCGCCTGCGTTACCCGTTTGCTGGCCCGTAATGCCCGCAAATCCGGGTTATTCAATACCGCCAGCGAGGCCAGCTGAACCCCGGAAAACGCCTTGCCGCCAGCGGTGGACGCAGGGGCCGGACCGGGCAGCACCACCTTGCTGAAATCGCTGTTCAGCGCGCGGGTCTGCCCGGCCCAGTCCGGTTGCGTTGGCAGCGTCTGAGAGTGATAAACCGCACAGCCGGACAACAGCTGCGCCAGGCACACCGCCGCCCACCAGCGTGCTCCGACACGGCCTGCCTGCCTTGCGATGAACGTGGACCTCACATTAGCGCTCCATTGATGAATGAATGGAGCCAGTCTGACGCTTCCCGACTTACCGCAACCTTGCCCCCACATTACGATTTGGTAAGGTTGTTCCAAGTCACTGAATATAAAGGTTACTATCCCTTCACACGGTTATTGCTGGGAATGGCGGGCATGAAGATACTGCTGATCGAAGACGACCCGGACATGTCTGCCTATCTGCAAGACTCACTGACACAAAGTGGTTTTGCCGTCGATACCGTCAACGATGGCCGTGACGGCCTGCATCTGGCACTGTCGGATATTTACGAGGCGATCATCGTTGACCGCATGCTGCCCGGCCTGGACGGTCTGTCGCTGGTGTCCGCGTTACGCGCCGCCAACAACGCCACGCCCGCACTCTTCCTCACCGCCCTCGCCGACGTGGACCAGCGGGTGGAAGGACTGCGCGCCGGTGCCGATGACTACCTGACCAAGCCCTTCGCCTATACGGAACTGCTGGCCAGGATTGAAGTGCTGGTGCGTCGACAGCGCCCGGAAACCGCCGACCACCATTACCAGGTGGCGGATCTGCAACTGGATCGGTTGAAACGCACGGTTCGCCGTGGCCAGAGAACCATCGACCTGCAACCCCGGGAATTTCGTCTGCTCGAATTCATGATGGCCAATGCCGGCCAGGTGGTCACCCGCACCATGTTGCTGGAAAAGGTATGGGATTATCACTTTGATCCGCAAACCAACGTCATTGATGTTCACATTAGTCGCCTGCGCGCCAAAATAGATCGCCACGAAGACTCGCCGTTACTGCATACCATTCGAGGCGCGGGGTATTGTTTACGTGAACCTGAGTAAACTGCGACAAACCCGCCTTTTCCGCCTCAGCATTCTCTATTCGGTACTGATTGCCGTGGGCGTCAGCATCATTCTTGGCGGCTTTGTGCTGTTCGCCCAGAAGCAGCTGCTGGCCCAGGTGGATGCCGGGCTGATTGCCGAGGGCAATGCGCTTTACGCCCTCAACCACGCCGAGGGCAAGCAGGCGCTGGTCAATACGCTGACCGAGCGCAGACAGGCGGTTAATGCCAACGGCGATGACCCGGGCGCACGCTTTTATGCCTTGATGAACCAGGACAATGAATTTGTCATCAATGACACACCGTTTTCCCTCGCCGGTGACAAACAGCCGCTTTCCGAGCCATTCACCATGGCCACGCCGGTCACGCTTGAGCAAAGCGATGGCGACGAAGTCCGGCGCCTTCGCGTGATTGTCGAGCCGTTACAAGACAATGGCCGTCTGCTGGTCGGCCAATCGCTCAACGAAATTGATGAACTGCGCTATGCCATGCTCGCTGCGCTGCTACTGAGTGTGGCGGCGGTGCTGATTTCCGGGTTCATCGGTGGCGCCCTCATTGGCCGCAAGATGGTTGAGCATCTTTATTCGGTAACCCGGGCGACCCGCGAAATCATGCGAGGCAATCTCGACAAGCGCCTTCAGACAACACCCAAGAACGATGAGTTTGATGATTTATCCCATATCCTCAATCTCATGCTCGACCGGATTCAACGACTGATCGAAGATACCCGTGAAGCCAACGCCAGTATCGCCCATGATCTGCGCACACCGCTGACGCACCTGCGAAGCCGTATCGAGACCTTGCAGCAAGGGGCGCAACCCGGCTCAGGCGACGACGAATCGCTGGGCAAATGTCTGGAGGATATCGACAAACTGATCGCCACCTTCAATGCCCTGCTGACCATTACCGGGCTGGAATCCGCGGCCGAGAATATTTCCCTGACGCCAGTCGACCTTGACGAGCTGGCCGGCGACATCATCGAACTTTACGAAGCCCTGGCGGAGGAAAAACGCATCACCCTGCGCTTCGAATCAGAGCCCGGCAGTATGATCAAGGGCAACCGCAACCTGCTTGCCCAGGCCATCAGCAACCTGGTAGACAACGCCATCAAATATAGCCATGAAGGGGGCGAAATTCGCATTGGCATCAGCAGCCATGGGCAGCGCGTCAAGCTGGCAATACAGGATAACGGCCCCGGCATCCCCGAGCATTTTCACGACCAGGTCTTCAAGCGCTTTTACCGGATGGATGCCAGCCGCTCGACACCGGGCAACGGGCTGGGACTGAGCCTGGTGGATGCCGTCGCCCAGGCCCACCAGGCCAGAATCACCCTGAGAAACCTGGCACCGGGCCTGGAAGTCACACTTTCCTTCCAGTGTCTTGCCCAGCCCGCGCGGAGCAGCCCCGTTCGTTAACCACGAATTGCCGCCTCGATGGCGGCGACGTCGATTTTTCTCATCTGCATCATGGCCTCGAAGGCACGCCCGGCCACTGCCGGATCGGCGCTGGTGACGGCGCGGGTCAGCACCACTGGCGTGATCTGCCAGCACAGGCCCCACTTGTCCCTGCACCAACCACAGGCATTTTCTTCACCACCATTGCCAACGATGGCATTCCAGTAACGGTCGGTTTCCGCCTGGTCCGCTGTCGCCACCTGAAACGAAAATGCTTCGCTGTGGCGAAACGCCGGGCCGCCATTGAGGCCCAGGCAGGGAAGGCCCATAACGGTGAATTCCACCGTCAGCACATCGCCGGCCTTGCCAGAGGGAAAATCCGCCGGTGCCCGGTGCACCGCATCCACTGACGAATCAGGAAAGGTCTCGGCATAAAACCGGGCGGCCTCTTGCGCATCGCCATTGAACCACAGACAAACGGTATTTTTTGCGGGCGAGTTCATCATCAGTCTCCTTGGCGCTTCAGCGCCTCGGCATAGGGCAAGGTCTCTGCGGTTTCGTCATGGATATCGCGCACCGGGCGGATTTCCACGCAGCCATAGCGCGCTGGCGGAATCTGGCTGGCCATGCGAATGGCATCGTTCAGGTCACGGGCCTCAATCAGGTAGAAGCCGGCCAGCTGTTCCTTGGTTTCCGCAAAGGGCCCATCGGTAATATGAGGCTGGCCTTCGCGTATGCGCACGGTGGTAGCGGTGGCGACCGGCTGCAGCGCGGCACCATCCAGTATCTGGCCGGATTCGCGCAGTGGCGTGCCGAAGGCGATGCACTCGCCGTTGAGGCTCTGCCAGTGCTCGCCACCCCGCTCCTGCATGGCCGCTTCGTTATAATAGACAAGACACAGATATTTCATGATCAGGCTTCCTTGATCGCAGTGGGGTCGGGGCGGCCATCCAGCCAGTCGGCGGTGAGCGCGCGAAGGCTGGCTTCATCCTGTTTGAGAGTCATGGCAAGCTCCTTGTGAAAGGGAAACATTCACTTGTTATCGTCCCGGCCCCCTGTCCTTTCGACAGCCGGCGAATTAATTTTTTTGTTCCAGCTCCGCCAACCGTTTTTCCAGAAAACGGCGCTCCGCCGGTTGCTGTGTCAGGGCCAGAGCCTGACGATAGGCCGCGCTTGCTTGAGCCTGCCGGCCCAG
This sequence comes from Alcanivorax sp., assembly GCA_033723495.1. Taxonomy (GTDB): domain Bacteria; phylum Pseudomonadota; class Gammaproteobacteria; order Pseudomonadales; family Alcanivoracaceae; genus Alcanivorax. The sequence goes on from JAWVWY010000027.1 coordinate 6,612, forward strand.
ACGCCGGCACAGATCGGCGCGCGCCGCATGGGCCAGGTGGTAATCGGTCAGCTCGCCGCCTGCCAGCAGGTCCTCTACTAGTGCCAGCCCGGCTTCGGGCCCGTCGCGCATGGCCACCGCCACCGCCCGGTTGAGCGCCACCACCGCGCTGGGCATCTGCCCATGGAGCAGATCGTAAAGGCCGACGATTTCAGCCCAGTCGGTGCTCTCGCTGCTGGTCGCCTGGGCATGCACCGCGGCAATAGCCGCTTGCAAGGTATAGGGGCCGAAACGCCGGCTGAGCAGGGCTTGACGAACCAGGGCATCGCCACGGGCGATTTCCTGCCGGTCCCAGCGGCTACGGTCCTGCTGTTCCAGCAACACCAGCTCACCGCTATCGCTGAGCCGGGTATGACGGCGGGCATGGTGCAGCAACATCAGCGCCAGCAGCCCGCAGGCCTCCGGTTCCGGCAACAGGTTTACCAGCAACTCGCCCAGGCGGATGGCCTCTTCGGCCAGATCCAGACGCAGCGTCTGTTCGGCTGCCGCGGACAAATACGCCTCATTGAAGACCAGATAAATCACCTGCAGGACCGCCATCAGGCGGTCCTGCAATTCACCGTCACCGGGCACTTCGTAGGGAATGCCGGCACTGCGAATTTTCTGTTTGGCGCGCACGATACGCTGGGCCAGGGTCGCCGGTTTGGCCAGGAAGGCGCGGGCGATTTCCTCGGTGGTCAGGCCGCACACCTCCCGCAGGGTCAGCGCCACCTGGGCTTGGCGCGCCAGCGCCGGGTGACAACAGGTGAAGATCAGCCGCAGACGATCATCACCGATGGCGTCATCGGCAAGCAGGGCCGGGTCGTCCGCGCTGTCTTCCAGCTGCGCGGCGATGTCTTCCTGGGCGCGATCGAAACGGGCCCGTCGGCGCAGCTGATCGATGGCCTTGAAACGGCCCGCGGATACCAGCCAGGCACGGGGGTTGGCGGGCAGGCCTTCTGCAGGCCACTGGCGCAGGGCGGCCATAAAGGCATCCTGCAGGGCATCTTCTGCCAGATCGAAATCAGACAGCAAACGAATCAGGGTAGCCAGCACCCGCCGTGATTCACGCCGGAACAGCGCCTCGATCTGTTGTGTGCTGACGGTGGGGGGGGGTGCCGTCATCCGTGACGGTCATGGCTCAGCGGCCCTCGGTCTGTGACTGGATATGCCCCAGCACCAGCTCAGCCAGAGCGTCAGCATTGCCGAAGTAGTCCAGCATTTGCAGCGTCAGTTGCGGGTAACGCTGGCGGGCCTCATCCATCTGCGCGGGAATGTCTCGGCCCACGTGCTTGCCCTTGTTGAAGAACAGCGGGTAGAGCTGCACGGTGTCCACCGGCTGGTGCTCCAGCTGCTGTAGCGCCTCTAGCAGCGACGGAAACGCCAGCTCCAGAAAACAGGGCAGCACCGCCACATAGTCATGGCGGTGCTGCGCCACCCGCTCCACCAGGGCGCGAAATTCATCGTTGGCTGTATCGCGGCGACTGCCGTGGGCCATGATCAGCAGGGCTTTGGACATAGGGGCTCCGTGTCGGGTTGTTGTCGCTGCAGACACGCGGCCTGCTCCACCACTATGGCATGGCGCCGGGCCAGGGCGTCCCGGTCATCATCGTAGCCACCACCAATCACCGTGGCTACCGGGATACCGCGTCGGCGACAGCGTTCCAGCACACCGCCATCCCGGTCGGCAATGCCTGCCTCGCTGACCTGCAAGCGCCCCAGCGGATCATCGACATAGATATCGACACCGGCATCATAAAGCACCAATTGTGGCTGAAAGCGATCCAGCAAATCGTCGAGGGTGTCAAACACCGTGGTCAGATAATCGCCGTCGGTCATACCCAGCGGCAGACCCACATCCAGGTCGCTTTTCTGTTTACGCACCGGAAAGTTCTTTTCGCAATGGATCGAACAGGTAAAGGCCCGCGGCTCATCGGCCAGCATGGCGGCCGTGCCGTCCCCCTGGTGCACATCGCAGTCGAAAATCAGCACGCGCTTCACCGCGCCACTGTCGAGCAGCAGGCGGGCGGCAAAGGCCAGGTCATTGAAGATGCAGAAGCCGGAACCGACGTCACGGTAGGCATGGTGGGTGCCGCCGGCCAGGTGGCAGGCCAGGCCCTGTTTGAGCGCCAGCTGGGCACTGAGCAGTGTGCCCATGGGCGCGATGCAGGTGCGTTTTACCAGTGCCTCGCTCCAGGGCAGGCCCATGCGACGGCGGGCCTTGTCATCGAGCCGGTTTTCCAGCACCGCACTGACATAGTCAGGACAATGCACCTGCCCCAGCAGCGCCGGGCGGGCACGGCCGGGTCTGAAGGTATTGGCCGCGGTGGCGATACCGGCCGCACGCAGGTAATCGTGCAGGCGGCCAAACTTTTCCATGGGAAAACGGTGGGCACCGGGAAAGGGAAAACTGTAATCAGGGTGATAGACCAGCGGCAGCATGGCGCCATGATAGCCCGGCGCCGCCGCCCGGCCCAGTGATCAGTGGTGGTCGGTTGGCGCCGTTGGCAGCTGACTGCCCAGGCCCAGCACCCGGTACAGGGTGACGCGGGCCTGGTACTGACTGAGTACCAGATCCAGGCTGTTCTGGCGGGCGCTGTTGAGCTGGCTCTGCACGCTCAACACATCGGTGATTTCCGTTTCGCCCTGCCGATAACGGACCTGGGCCAGCCGGTAGGCCTTGCTCGCCTGGTCGAGCGCCTGCTGCCGAAAGCCGGTTTGCGCCGCCAGCGCCTTGATGGCCGCCAGCGACTGCTCCACTTCCTGCAGGGCGGTGAGCAGGGTGCCGGTGTAATTGGCCACCTGTTCTCGCCAGGCGGCCCGGGCCTGCTCGGTACGCGCCCGCCGGGCGCCGCCATCAAACAGGGTTTGCCCCAGCGACAACCCCAGGCTGTAAAGGGCATCGCCACTGAGCAATTCCGACAGGGCACTGCTGCCGTAACCGGCGCTGCCGGTGAGGGTGATGGCCGGCCAGTAATCCGCCCGTGCCACCGCCACCCGGGCGTCGGCGGCCATCAGCGTGGCCAGCGCCGCAGCCCCATCCGGGCGCCGCGCCAGCACCTGGTCGGGCAACCCTGCCTGCACCTGCGGCAGTGCCAGTTCCGTCAGTGATTGCGCCTGCAGGGTGAACTGCTGGGGCATTTCGCCCACCAGCACCGCCAGCGCATAGCGGCTCGCCAGCAGCTGCTGGCGCAGCGCCGGCAGGCGTGCGCGCTGGTTGGCCACCACGGTCTGCTGCTGGGCCAGATCCTGCGGCGATACGGCGCCGTATTTGACCTTGGCCTGCACCACCGCCAGCACCTTCTCGGCCAGCGCCAGGTTGTCCCGGGCCAGCGCCAGGTTATCGGTCAGGTAGCAGACCTGCAGATAGCTGTTGACCACGCTGGCCACCACCGTCAGTTGTACCGTGTCGCGGCTGAAGGCACTGGCTTGCAGGGCCGCGGCGGCGGCATCACGGCTACCGCGCAGCTTGCCCCACAGGTCCACTTCGTAACTGGCGTTGGCGTTGATGGCGTAGCTGTTGCTGCCGCCCTCGCCGATCACACCACTGCGCGAGGCGGAGCCCGTCAGCCCCAGGGACGGGAACAGGGAGGCGCCGGCCTGTTGCAATTGCGCCTGGGCCTGGTCCACCCGGGCGCTGGCGGCCAGCAGATCGGTATTGGCGTCCAGGGCTTTTTTCACCAGCGCATCCAGGGTGTCGCTGTGAAACTGTCGCCACCACTGCGGCTGCGTTACCAGCGCCGCGCTGGCCGCCTCCTGATTGCGCCATTGTGACGGCAACGCTGGCTGCGACATTTGCAGCCCGGAATGCACTGCGCAACCGCCCAGCGATAAAAACAGCAAACCCGGGATGGCCTTATTCATTGCTGAGCGCCTCCACCGGGTTGAGCCGCGCCGCCTTCAGGGCCGGGGCAAACCCGAACACCAGGCCGATCACCGCCGCGCACAGGAAGGCCGCCACCATCACCGGCACCGAAAACAAAATCGGCATGCCCAGCACTTTGAGCAGCAACCCTACCCCCACGCCCAGCAATACGCCGATCACGCCGCCCAGTGCCGATACCACCACCGCTTCGGTGAGAAATTGCTGCAGGATATTGCGCTGGCGGGCGCCGGTGGCCATGCGAATGCCGATCTCGTGAATGCGTTCGGTGACGCTCACCAGCATGATGTTCATCACGCCAATGCCGCCCACCAGCAGCGAGATGGCGGCAATGGAGCCGAGCAGCATGGTCAGGGTGTTCTGGGTGGCGGACACCGCATCGAGCAGCGATGCCATGTTGAAGACGCGGTAATCCTGCTCGCCATGGCGGGCCTTGAGCAGGTCGGTGGCGGCATCCTCGACGCTGTCCATATTGGCGGTATCGTCCACCGCGATGGTGATGGAGCGCAGAAAGCTCTGCCCGAACAGGCGTAGCTGGCCGGTGCTTAGCGGCACGAACACCGCATCGTCCTGGTCGTCGCCCCAGCCGGTGGCGCCCTGCGCACCCATCACGCCGATAACCTGGAACGGCACACTGTTGAGCAGGATGAACCGGCCCAGCGGGTCGCGGTCGGCAAACAGGTTGGCCTTGACGGTCTGACCGATCACCGCCACCGGCGCATAGCTGAGCGCATCATGGGCGTTGAAGAACTGGCCGCTGACCGGCTGCCAGTCTTTCAGCCGCGGGAAATCCGCGGTGACCCCGCGCACCGTGGTGCTGACATCCTTGCCGCCGACCCGGGCGGTGACCGCCGCGGCAATTTCCGGTACCGCTGCGCTGACATGGGCCAGGCCAGCCAGGGCAGTGGCGTCCTCCGGTACCAGGGTGGCGGTGACGCCGTCGGCGCTGTGGCGGCGGCCGCGATCCGGGCGCACGGTGAGCAGGTTGGTGCCCATCTCGCCGATACGGGTGACCACATCCTGCTTGGCGCCCTGGCCGATGGCGAGCATGGCCACCACGGCACTGACGCCGATGACGATACCGAGCAGCGTCAGCAGGGTGCGCAGCCAGTTGGCGCGCAGCGAGCGCAGCGCCATGACCACCGATTCGCGGACCTCTGCCAGCTCCGGCAGGCTACCCTCGCGGGGTGGCTGCAACGCCGGCAACGGCTGGCCGGGGTGCGCCGGACGCTGGCGGCGGTCATCGACGATGACGCCATCACGCAGCTCGATAATGCGCTCGGCGTGGGCGGCCACCTCCGCTTCGTGGGTGATCAGAATCACCGTGTGGCCCTGGGCCGCCAGCGCCTCCAGCTCCGCCATCACCGCATCACCATTGGTGCTGTCGAGAGCGCCAGTGGGTTCGTCGGCGAGGATGATACGGCCGCCATTCATCAGCGCGCGGGCGATGGACACCCGTTGCTGCTGGCCCCCGGACAGCTGGTTGGGCCGGTAGTCGAGCCGCTCGCCCATTCCCAGCCGGGTGAGCAGCTCGCGGGCACGGTGTTCGCGGTCGGTCCGTGACAGGCCCGCGTAGATGGCCGGCAACGCCACGTTTTCCCAGGCACTGGCGGTGCCGATCAGGTGATAGCTCTGGAACACGAAGCCGAACATCTCACGGCGCAGCCAGGCCCGCGAGGCATGGTCCAGCGCCCCCACGTCCTCGCCGGCCAGCCAGTAACGCCCGTCACTGGGCTCATCCAGGCAGCCGAGAATATTCATCAGGGTCGATTTGCCGGAACCGGAGCTGCCCATGATGGCAACAAACTCGCCGGCCTCGATGGTCAACGACAAGCCATGCAACACCTCCAGCGACGTTTCGCCGGTGGAAAAACGCTTGCGAATGCCCTGCAGCCGGATCAGCGACGCGCTCATCAGAACCAGCCCCGCCGGCGCGATCCACTATCGGCCGGCGGCGCCGCGAGCTTGCCGGTAACCACCGTCTGACCTTGCCGCAGGCCGCTCACCTGCACCTGGATACGGTTGCTGATGCCCACCGTCACCGGCTGCCAGCGGGGTGTGCCGCCGGCGTCCATGACCTGCACCCGCGGGCCTTGCGGCCCATCCTGCAGCGCCGCCACCGGCACCGCCAGCACCGCTTTCGCCGCCGCCACCACGAAGAAGGCCTGGGCGGTCATGCCCGACATCAACCGGCCCTTACTGTTGTCGATGCGAAAGCGAGCGGTATAGAGCACCACATTGTTGACCTCTTCCGGGGTCGGCAGGATCTGCGCCAGGGCGCTGTGGTAGCGCACCTTGCTGTTACCGAGGGTGGAAAAATACACCGGCATGCCGACCTTGAGGCTGTCCACGTCCGCTTCCGACACCTGGGCGGATACCTGCATGGTAGAGAGATCGGCGATGCGCATCAGCACCGGCGCGGTCTGGTTGGCGTTAAGGGTCTGCCCTTCGCGGGCATCCAGGGTCACCACGGTGCCGTCGCGGGGCGCAAAGATTTTGGCGTAGCCGAGGGTCGCCTGATCACCATCCACGGTGGACTGCTTCTGCTGGATTTGCGCCTTGAGCACGGCAATCTGCGCGCGGGTCACTGCCAGGCTGGCACGGGCACTCTGGTAGGCAGCGTCGCTGGTGGCATCGGCCTGGCGCAGGTTTTGCTGGCGCCGGAATTGTAGCTGCGCCAGCTGTAGCTGGGCCTGTTGCTGCTGCAGCTGGGCGCGCAGGGCCTGCAACTCCGCCAGCCCGGCATCCACCTTGCTCTGCTGCACCGAGGCGTCGATTTGTGCCAGCAGCTGGCCCTGTTTGACCCGGTCGCCCACATCCACATAAAGGTGAGTGAGCTGGCCGGACACCTGCGCGCCCACATCCACATAATCGCTGGGTTCCAGGGTGCCCAGGGCAGTGACCACATTCTCGATGTCAGTTCGCACCACCGGGGCGGTTTGCCATTGCGGCGCCGCCTTGTCGCGGCCGGCCCAGAAGCCAGCCACAATCAACAACACCAGCCCACAGGCCAGTGCCATCACCGTTTTGCGGTGTCTGCCAATCCAGTTATTCATGGCGTCTCAGTTCCACGGTCCGTGGTGAAGACATTAGCGACAAAAGGTGCAAGAAATGTGGACTGAACCCAATTCAATCAGAACAGCCAGGCCATCCCGTCACGCACCGCCTGGCGGGCATCCTGGTCAATCACCTCACCGTGGGCCAGCACCAGTCGTTCAAACGGCCAGGCCAGCAGCGTCTCCACGCTGGCGCGGGCTTTGCGACGGTTGAGATAGAGCAGGCGCAGGATCGGGTGCCAACCGGGCTTGCCGAGCAGGCCGCCCAGTTTCAAGTACCAGCGCGTCAGGCCATGGTCGCAGTTGCGAAAGTTCTCGATCAGATCGGAGGCAATCAGGGTGCGGCTGGCGCCGTGGTAGAACACTGTCTCGTTGAGCATCGATCCCTCGATGGTGAGCAGCTCGAAATCGTCTTGCCAGTCCGGGTGCGGCACATCGGTGAGGATGGCACCGAAACTCAGATCGCGCCGTTTACTGGCCAGCCTGGCCGGGCCGTGCAACAGTGCCTGCGGGTAGCGGGCGGCCACGTCGCCGGCAAACATGTGATGGAACAGGTTGGGGCAGACAATATGGGTGACCGGGCCCAGCGCCGCCAGCCGGGCCGCCAGGTCGTCATCCACCGGCACCGGCGAGTGCAACAGCAGACCGCCGTTCTTCAGCTTCACCACTGTCATGCGGGTGCCCACGTGCAACCCTAAAAAGGCATGGGGCGCGGCCACCGCCCAGATATTTTCCGCTACCGGTTCCAGCATGGTTGTTGTTCCCCTCAATCAAGACTGAGTCACCAGCATAACCCAGTAGCTGGGCTATTGGCGTAACGGTTTAAGCAGGCCGTCGGTACCATCCATTTTCAGCATCAGCATCAGGGCCATCAGCCGGCCCAGTTCCCCGGCGGGAAAGCCCTTGTCGGCAAACCACAGCAGGTAGGGCTCGGGCAGGTCCGCCAGCACCCGGCCCTGATACTTGCCGAACGGCATAGTGCGTTCCACCAGCGCCTTCAGGTCTTGCTGTTTGAAATCCATAGCGTATCCGCGCAAAGCCGAAGAATGTGATTGAATCAGCCACCGCCGCAGCAGGAAGACGCCGGTTGTTCCCGGTTTGCCTGGCGCAGAATGGCGATGGCACTGTGCGTGAACAGCCCGGCAATGGCAAAGGCCACCAGCAGGTCCGGCCAGCGGCTGCCGCTGGCCCGCACCAGAGCGCCGGCGGCAATTACCGCCAGGTTGGCAATGGCGTCATTGCGTGAACACAGCCACACCGAACGAATATTGGCATCGCCCTGCCGGTAACGGGCCAGCAGCGCCAGGCTGGTCAGGTTGGCCGCCAGTGCCACCACCCCAATGCTGCTGATCAGGCTGCCCGGCGGCACCGCCTGGCCGAACGCCGCCCGTACGCTGTCGGCCAGCACCAGCATGCCCATCAGCAACAACGACCAGCCCTTGATGCGCGCCGCCCGCAGCCGCCAGCTGAGCGACTGGCCCAGCGCCCACAGGGTCAGGCCATAGGTGGCGGTATCGCCGAGAAAATCCAGCGCATCGGCGCGCAACGCCCGCGAACCGGAAAACCAGCCCACCGTTACTTCGACCACAAACATGCCGAGATTGATCAACAGCACCGCCAGCAATGCCCGGCGGTAGGCTACCGGCGCGCTCTCTTCCAGTTGCGGTTCACAACAGGCCATGGTGTGACTCCTGATAGGCGTTAGTGGGTATTCTCATGCGGATCGTGCAGGGTGCAGACGTGGTGGTGATCACTCTGCTCCACCTGCAGGGTGCTGTGGCCAATGCGGAACCGTTCCCGCAGGCCCTTGGCCACCTGGTCGAGAAAGTCATCCCCCGGGTAACCCGCAGGCATGACCAGGTGCACGGTCAGGGCGCTCTCGGTGGTACTCATGCCCCAGATATGCAGGTCATGGATGTCCTTCACCCCGTCCAGCTGGCGCAGGTGGGCGGCCACCTCGGCCAGGTCGATATGGGCCGGCACGGCGTTGAGCGCCAGCTTCAACGATTCACGCAACAGCCCCCAGGTGCCGTAGACGATCACCAGCACGATCAACAGGCTGACCACCGGGTCCAGCCAGTTCCAACCGGTCACCATGATCACCGCCCCGGCGATCACCACCCCCAGGGACACTGCCGCATCGGCGGCCAGGTGCAGGAAGGCACCGCGAATATTGAGATCGTCCTTACTGCCTTTCACGAACAGCCAGGCGGAGATGCCGTTGACGGCAATGCCGATGGCGGCCACTACCATCACCGTCTCGGTGGCCACCCGGGGCGGATTGATCAGGCTGTGCACCGCATCCCAGCCAATGGCGCCACAGGCGAACATCAGGAACATGGCATTGGTGAGCGCTGCCAGAATGGAACTGCTGCGCAGCCCGTAGGTAAAGCGGCTGTCCGGTGCGCGTTTGGCCAACACCGCGCCCCCCCAGGCCAGCACCAGCCCCAGCACATCGGACAGGTTATGGCCGGCATCGGCCATCAACGCCGAGGAATGGGCGAGAAAACCATAGACGAACTCGATGCCGGTAAAACCCACATTGAGGACAATGGCGATCAGGAAAGCGCGGCCGAAATCCTGCGGGGCGTGGTGATGGTCATGATGGTGACCGTGGTCATGGGAGTGGGCGTGCATGTGCATAGAGGTAATCCATTGCTGCCAGTGACGAGCATTAACACACCTGTAGCCACTACAGGTTCAAGCCGGCCTTGAGGCCAGCCGCGGGGCAGTGCAACATCTGTAGTGACTACAGCTTCAAGCAGGAACCAACCATGCTGTCCATCGGCGAACTGGCCCAGGCCACCGGCTGCAAGGTGGAAACCATCCGCTACTACGAGAAGATTGCTCTGATGCCGGCGCCGCAGCGCAGCGCCGGCAACCAGCGCCGCTACAGCCAGCAGCATCGGGAGCGACTTTATTTTATCCGTCATTCCCGTGACCTGGGCTTCTCCATCGACGCCATCCGCGAGCTGCTGACCCTGTCCGACCAGCAGCAACGCAACTGCACCGCCGTGGACACCCTGGCCCGTCGTCACCGCGATGCGGTGCAGGAACGCATTGCGTCTCTGCTGACCCTGCGCGACGAGCTGGACCGCATGATCGAAGGCTGTGCCGGTGGCGATGTGGCCCACTGCCGCATCATCGAGGTACTCAGCGACCACAGCCACTGCCATGGCGATCACGGCGAGGTGTAACCCGTGCGATCAGGGCTGGGTGGCAAACTGGGGCACGCCCTCGGGAATCTCGAACCAGGCCTGTTTTTCAATGACCCACACATGGGCCTGTGGTGTTATCAACCGGGTATCGTCCAGATTGCTGGGCTTGAGCTTGATGATGTCCGGCTGTGCCGGGTTGTAATGGTAGATGCGGTTGCCGCAGCCGGGGCAGAACGCCGCCGCATTGATATTGCCGCTGTCCGCCTTTCGCTGCCAGTGGGCCAGCTCACCCTCGAACTCCAGGTCCGCGGCCGCCACCACCGCGGTGATGCTGAAGGCGCTGGTGGACAACTTCTGGCATTGTCGGCAGTGGCAGGCCACCACCATGCGCGGCGCGGCCAGCAGCCGGTAACGCACCTGCCCGCACTGGCAGGCGCCGTGAACGGGATAACAAATTTCACCCATGGCCGGGCATCTCCTCCGTGATGATTATCGTAATTTGCCGGTTCCCGGCAGCCCCGGGGAAACAGCCCCTCGTACTTCACTTGCTGCACGCAAAAAGCCCATTCGCGTGCACTATTGACGGACAATAACAGCCAAACCGCACCAAACCGGCACAAATTTCGAAATTAACCCTTTGTCTAGCGTGGACCTGAACCCGATTCGGGGTAGAATGCGCGCGCGTTCCACCTACACAAAGGCAGACTCAATGGCAACCCTACTCCTGATTCTGGTGGCGCTGGGCTTCGTGTCCATCGTCGTCGAAGACCTTGTGCATATCGACAAGGCCAAAACCACGCTGTTTTTCGGCTCTTTTGCCTGGGTGCTTTATTTTATCGCGCCACCCGGCGGCCTCAGCCAGGAACAGCTGATGGACAACCTCAACGAAAACCTGCTGGATATCGCCACCCTCTGGCTGTTCCTGATGGCCGCCATGACGTTCGTGGCCTACCTGTCCAGCCAGGGCATCATTGATTCGCTGGTCAATCGCCTGCTGCCGGAGCGCATCAGTGAACGCAAGCTGATGCTGATGACCGGCCTGTTTGCCTTCCTGTTCTCGTCCATGGCCGACAACATTACCGCCACCCTGGTCTGCATCGCGGTATTGGCCAACCTGCGGTTGCCGCCCAAGAAGCTGCTGCGCTATGTGGTGCTGGTGGTGTTTGCGGTGAACTCCGGCGGTACCGCCCTGATCACCGGCGATGTGACCACGTTGATGATCTTCCTGTCCGGCAAGGTGCAGATTGTCGACCTGCTGATGCTCAGCGTGCCGGCGGCCTGTGCGGTGGCGGTACTGGCCATCACCCTGTCCATGGGGCTCAAGGGCGAGGTAGTAATCCAGCGCGACAACAGCACCATCACCCGCGGAGACAAGGTTATTGCGTTGCTTTTCTTCTCCACCATTCTCGGCACTATCCTGGCCAACATCATCTTCAGCATCCCGCCGGTGCTGTGCTTCCTGTTCGGCCTGTCGCTGATGTTCATGGTGGTGCAGTTCATGAACAAGGATGAGCCGATCCTCGATTACATCCGCAAGATCGAGTTCGACACCCTGCTGTTCTTCCTCGGTGTGCTGCTGCTGGTGGGCATGCTCAAGGAGCTGGGCATTCTCGGCTACTTCCCGAAACTGTATGACTACATGCCGCCGGTGGCCGCCAACTTTATTGTCGGCATGGTTTCCTCGCTGTTTGATAACGTGCCGCTGACCGCCGCCCTGCTCAACTCCGGCATCCAGATGTCACTGCCGGAATGGCTGACGCTGACCTTCACCGTCGGTGTCGGTGGCTCGCTGCTGATCATCGGTTCCGCCGCCGGCGTAGTGGCCATGAGCAAGGTCAAGGAACTGACCTTCAGCAGCTACCTGCGTTTCTTCCCCTACCTGGCGGTCGCCTATACCTTCGGCTTCTTCGCCACCCTCGGCCTGGGCAAGCTGATCCACGGCTGATCAGCCCCGCCAGGCCGGCTACCGGCGACGAATATCGTCGCCGGATAGCCACCACCATCTCAACCGCACACTTACTGCTCGCGCAAGGTGCGCTCAATGCGTCGGTCGGGGATCAGCCACAACAGCGCCACCGCCACATACAGTGCCAGCGCCAGTGCCGGCAGCCAGCAGGCACCGATAATGCCGCCCAAATAACAGGCCACCGAGGCTTTTTCCTTCCATTCCTGCCCCGCTACCGCCTTGCGCAGCAGGGAGTCTTCACCCTGGGATTTTATGATCAGCCATTCGAGCAGGTTATAGGCCAGCGCCGCCATTAGTAGAATACCGCCGTACAGAGCAGTGGGCACCGGCGCAAAATGGTTTTCCCCCATCCAGCCGGTGGCGAACGGCACCAGAGACAGCCAGAACAGCAGGTGCAGGTTGGCCCACAACATGGGGCCGGTAACCCGCTGCACGGTCTGCAGCATATGGTGATGATTGTTCCAGTAGATCCCCAGATAGATGAAGCTCAGCACATAGCTGAGGAAGACCGGCAGCACCGGTAACAGGGCCCGCAGATCTTCACCGTGGGGCACCTTCATTTCCAGCACCATGATGGTAATTAGAATGGCGATCACACCGTCACTGAAGGCTTCCAGTCGTCCCTTGTTCATTCCCTCTCCTTTCGGGCCATTTTGCCGGCCCATTATCGTCATGACGGTGGCCGCTGTCGCCAGGATTGGCTACATTGGCAGCCTCAGTCACCTTTTCAGACAGGCCCGTTATGAAAGCCGTGGAACGCATTGAACTGCTCAAGGACATGATTCAGGAAGCCATCGATGATGGCGCCACCAGTGTGGAGGAGGTGCATCAGCACATTGGCGGACTGCCCTTTGACGCGCTGGAAAAACTGGGGCTATTCGAAGAGCAGGCGTCCAGCCTCAAGGACAAGCACCGCAAGACCATCGGCCTGGTCTACGACACCATCCGCAAGGTCAATCAGGAAGTCGGCTCACTGATTTCGGAGCAATTCGCCTCGCTGGAGGATGCCCGTAACGCCGCCCGCAACATGGACCGGGATAACGAAGACTAGGATGCCGGCGGCGGCTGATTGGCCAATGGCTGCATCACAAAGCCCTGCCGCGGCAGGTGCACATGGATATCACCGAGCTCATCATCCTTGCGGCTGACCACCCAGCCATGACGATGGCTACCGACCAGAACACCGGTGACAGGTTCGCGCCCGTAATCCACCGGCGCGATGCTCACCGGCTGGCCCAGCAGGGGCTCCCCGCTGTCCACGGACAACGGCCGCGGGATCGCCTCTGCGGCCGCCACCAGCGCCTGCTCGGCGCTGATCTCGACGGGTTGGCCATGGCCGAAGGCGCGCATGCGTTCCATCCAGGCCGCCACGATAGGGAAATCATCCAGCCACGGCTTCTCGGCCAGGTCACAGAGAAACCAGAGACTGTGGTAGGCTGAAAAATCGGCGATGGAAGGCTGCGACCCGAACAGGAAATCCCGCGTCAGCAGATTTTCCATATGTGCCATGTGTCGACGCACCCGGCGCCGCGCCTGCCCCGGCGTCATGGCCTTGACGCGGGCCTTGCGGCCCATGCTGATGCGATCCAGCAACACCCGCCCCAGTTCCAGTAACGAGGATTCTTTGACCACCTTGCGCAACAGGGCAAAGCTGCCGGCTGACAGTATGCAGGCCAGGAATACCTCCAGGTCGGTATCCTCCACAAATTCCCGCTCCGCCTTGCTGACATGCTCCAGCGATAGCTCCGGGCGGCCGCTGAGACGGGCGATCTCGCGGCTAATTGTGCGGGTATCGCAGAACACATCAGCACCGATCTGCGCCACCGGAATCTTGCGATAACCGCCCGCCAGCGGCGCCAGTAGCGGCCGCGGTGGGCGCTCGCTGACTATCACCGACTGCCAGCCCAGCCCGGTATAGCCCAGCATGGCGCGAATTTTCTCGGAAAACGGTGACAGCGGGTAATGGTGCAGGATCAGTTCAGACATCTGGCGGTTCCAACCAACATCAGCAAGGGGCGCAAGATTCCAGTGTAGTGCCGTGCGCGTCAAGACAGTGTAGCCTGCCGCAGCCATCGCTACAGCCATGCAGAAATCTTCATCAGCCGAAAGCGCCATTATCATCGCCCGGCTTTCCCGATTAGAATGTGCGGTTTCCCGGCCCCGGCGGCCGCCCGAAACAGCCTGAAGCCTTGCCATTCCCGTGGACAGCCCCATGCAAAGGACGTCAAAACCCACTCTTGCCGCACCGCCAGCCAGCCGCCTGGTGCAGTTGCTGTGTGAGCTCGGCCAGGGGCCCGGCAAACCGGGCCAGACGCCCTGCTTTGCCGAGCGGCTGGGGCGGCTGTTTGACCTGTCCGACACCATCGCCCTGGATACTGCTCGCCGCTATCGGCCGCCGGCCGCGTCGGACGCCACCGCAGGCGATGATGCCGACACGCTGCAACAGCTGCTGATGAAGACGCGGCAGGCGCTGCTGGAGGGCATCAGCGGCAGCTTCCGCGGCGCCCCGGTCAGTTCCACCCTGAGCCTGCCGGCTCCCAGGGCCAACGACGTGGCCGGCGCACGACCGACCTTTACCCCCTACGAGCGCTTCTACCTGGCCCAGCAGCGCCAGCTGATCAGCGCCGTGCACAACCTGCGGGTACGGGCCCGCCGCGCCCTGACTGCCCGCAGCCCGGCGCTGGCACAACTGGCGGAACTGGACACGGTGTTCGACAACACCCTGTCGGACTACAGCCGGCGCGGTTTCGCCGCGGTGCCGGCGCTACTGAAAAAACGCTTTGTCAGCCTCTGGCTGGCGCACCAGAAGGCTCACCCGGAGGGCAGCGACCCCGCTGACTGGATGACCACGGGCGCCTGGCTGCAACGCTTCTGCCAGAACATGCAATCGCTATTACTTGCCGAGCTGGAGACCCGCCTGGAACCGGTGCTGGGCCTGCTCGAAGCCTTACAAAATGAGGAATGCCAAACCCCATGAGACGTTTTCTGTTTGCCCTGCCTTTTGTGATCGGGGCCCTGGCCGTGGGCTGGATCGGCGCCAGCTTCCTGGGCAGCAACACCATCGCCTTCACCGCCACCCTGGTGATTGCCCTGGTCTATGCCTTCGGCTTTGTGGAACTGCTGAGCTTCCGCCGCGCCAGCGACACCCTGGCGACACGCCTGACGCAACTGCCCGACAGCCGCGAGGCGCTGGGCGACTGGCTGGCCACCCTGCCGGCATCACTGCGCCATGCGGTGCGCCGCCGCATTGATGGCCAGCCGGTCGCCCTACCGGGGCCGACCCTGTCGCCTTACCTGTCCGGCCTGCTGGTGATGCTGGGCCTGCTGGGCACCTTTATTGGCATGATCGTGACCCTGCGCGGTGCCGCCACCGCACTGCAAGGCAGCACCGAACTGCACGCCATCCGTGGCGCCCTGGCCGCCCCTATCGAAGGCCTCAGCCTGGCCTTCGGCACCTCCATTGCCGGTGTCGCCAGCTCCGCCATGCTGGGACTGGCCGCCACCCTCAGTCGTCGCGACCGGCTGCTGATCTCCCGCCAGCTGGATAGCTGCATCGAGCAATCACTCTACCGGTTTTCCCGGCAACATCAGCGCGAGGCCGCCTACGCCGCCCTGCACAACCAGTCGCAACTGTTCCCGCAACTGGTCAGCACCCTGCAGGGGCTCAGCGAACACATGACACAGATGAGTGGCCAGCTGGCCGGTGACCAGCAACGCTTCCATGACAGCGTTGCCGAACACTACACCCGGCTGGCGGACTCGGTGGGACAGTCGCTGAAAGACACCCTGGCCGATAGCAGCCGGCTGGCGGCACAGAGCGTGCAACCGATCATGGAAGCCTCCCTGGGCCAGCTGAACCAGCAGGTGGAACAGACCCATCAACAGCTCCATGCCATCACCGAGAAACAGCTGGAGAGCCTCACCGAACGCTTCCGCGACACCACCGAGCAGGCTGCCCGCCACTGGCAGCAGGGGCTGGCCGAACACCAGCAGACCAGCGCCGACCAGGTAACCCTGCTGCGCGAAGCCCTGGACGGCTACCAGACCCGCTTTGAGGACAACAGCGAGGCGCTGCTGGGCCAGGTCCGCGACACCCAGATCAAACTGGGCGACGCCAGCGAGAAACAGTTGCTGGCCATTAGCGAGCAGTTCCGTGACAGCAGCCGCCAGGCGGCGGACCACTGGCAGGCCGGGCTGGCCAGGCAACAGCAAAGCAGCACTGACCTGGTCAGCGAACTCCGCAGCGCCCTGCAAGCTCACAACCAGCAGTTCGAGCACAGCGCCAACGGCCTGCTGCAGGGCCAGCAGAACGGTTTCGAACAGCTGCTACAACAGGTCGGCGAACAGCTGACCGCCCTGCGTGATCAGGAAGCCCGGCGTGGCGATAATGCCGGCGAGCGCCTGGCCGGCCTGGAAACCACCGTCACCGAGCACCTGACGCGCCTGGGCACCGCCCTGGAAGCGCCCATGACGCGGCTGATCGAAACCGCGTCACAAACGCCCAAGGCCGCCGCCGAGGTCATTACCCAACTGCGCGAGGAAATGGCCCGCAACAGTGAACGGGACAACCAGCTACTGGAGGAACGCCATCGCCTGATGCGCGAACTGGACGCCCTGCTCGGCACCCAGCGTGACGCCGCCAGCGCCCAGCGCGATGCCATCGACACCCTGATCCGCAGTGCCAGCGACAGCCTTGCCCAGGTCGGCGACACGTTCGCTCGCCAGGTCGAGCAGCAGGCCGAACGGCTCAACCAGGTGGCCGGCGATGTCACCGGCAGCGCCGCCGAAGTGGCCAGCCTCGGCGACGCCTTTGGCGAAGCCGTGCAGCAGTTCAGCAGCGCCAACGGCACCCTCATCGACCACCTGCAGCAGGTCGAGGAAGCACTGGCCCGTAGCAGCCAGCGCAGTGACGAACAGCTGGCCTACTATGTGGAACAGGCCCGCGAAGTGATCGAGCTGAGCATGACCTCGCAGAAAGACGTGCTGGAAGCGCTCGGCACCCTGCAACAGCCGGACACTAGCCGCCCGGCCACCGAGGTCAACTGATGGACGAGCTGCACGATAGCGACGCCCATTCGGCCCCGGTGTGGGCAATCTTCTCCGACCTGATGGCCGCGCTGGTGGGCATTCTGGTGCTGGTGCTGGTGTGGGTGATCGGCGTCCAGCTGGAGCTCAGCCAGGACCTGCAGCAGGAAAAGCAGAAGCGGCTGGCCGAACAGCAGCGCCGCGAGGCGCTGGAAGACGCGCTGGCCGACCCGCTGGCCAGCGGCCGGGTCACCTTTCGTGACGGCCGCATCGGCATCAACGGCAGCGTGCTGTTTGCGCTCAACTCCGATCAGCTGCAACCACAGGGCAAGGCGCTGCTGCATACCCTGGTCGGGCCACTCAAGGTCTACCTGAACCAGCGCAACGAGATGCTGATGGTCAGCGGCTTCACCGATGATCTGGCCATTCAGCACGGTAATGCCCGCTACTCCGACAACTGGGGCCTGTCCGCCCAGCGCGCCCTGACCGTGACCCGCACCCTGATTGAACAGGGCATGCCGGCGGACCGGGTGTTCGCCGCCGCCTTCGGCGACCATCAGCCGGTGGTGGCCAATACCGACGAGGCATCGCGGGCACAGAACCGACGCGTGGAGATCTCCACCGTGCCACGGCTGGAGGCCGCCAAAAGCGATGACTGAGCCCTCCCTACAGGCCCGTCTGGATGCCCTGCGCGACGCCGGCGGTGCCGCCTTCGATCCGGTGCGTTTCCGTTACCT
>JAWVWY010000028.1:0-24439 GCA_033723495.1 Alcanivorax sp.
CATCCATGTTAACGGTGGCCCCCAGTGGCAGTACAAAGCTGCTGGTGGAGGGCGTGACGCCGGCGCGATTCTGTACGCATTCCATGGTCAGGGGCAGGGTGGCCGCACTGCTGGCAGAAGAAAAGGCGGTCAACAGAGCCGGTGTCATGGCCTGGATATGACGCAGTGGCGAACGTTGTGCCAGCACGCGAATCAGTAACGGCATGAACACGAAGGCATGAATGATCAGGGCGATCAGCACGGTCAGGAAGAACCAGGCCAGGGGCGCAATCGCATCCAGCCCGGTACGGGTGACCGTGGCGGCAATCAGCGCAAATACACCAACCGGGGTAAAGCGGATGATCAGCATGGTGATGCGCATCACCACCTGATAAAACCCTTCGATCATTTCCCGCAGGGTCTTGCCTCCGGGGCCAGATTCGGTGCGCAGGTAGTAGCCGAACAACAGCGAAAAAACGATCAGCCCCAGCATTTGCCCCTTGGCAGCGGCGGCGATCAGGTTGGGCGGCAGCATCTGCCTGAGAATATCGGCGAACTCACCGGCACCACGGCCCTGCACACTGGCCAGTGCCTCATGGGTGTTGGCAGCCAGCCCCAGCAGATCCCGGGCCGGCTTGCCGTCGATGATGCCGGGGGTCAGCAAGTTGACCATCATCAGACCGATCAGTACCGCAATCAGGGTGGTGGTCAGGTACAGGGCAATGGTCTTCAGGCCCAGCCGGCCCACATGGTCCCCCTGGCCGACGCCGACCATGCCGCTGATAATGGCGGTGACAATCAGCGGGATCACGACCATTTTCAGGGCACTGATGAAGAGCCCGCCGACCAGATCGTAGCTGGCCAGCAGGGGTATCCCCAGCACGCGGGTGTGTTCGTCGGTCAAGCCGCCGGCCAGGGCCCCGGCCAGCATGGCGAGAAAAATATAGTGGTGTAGTTTCATTGCCTTCCCCATGGCATGGCTGGCTGGGCCGTGACGATGTGCCGCCATGACCCGGTTACTGGCAAACAAGGTTACCTGATCTGGTCGCCGGACACAGGTGGCGTGATGTGATCACAGTAATTGTCGTAATGCCGGCGCCAGCGAGGGGTGTTGCTGAGCGGTGGCATCATAAGCCTGTTTCAGCAGACGGTCGGCGTCTACCGGTCCGGCACGCTCGCATAGCAACACGTAGACCCGATTAAGCTGTTCTCGCAGAGCATTCATGGACAGCGGTGCCAATGCCTGTTGGGGGTGTTGTAGCCAGCTCTCCATGGCCCGGCGTACCTCTGCGGTGGTCTTTTTTTGACGTAGCAGTGTCAATAAATCCAGACGCACCTGGCCGGCCTGCTGGTCACCCAGTGCGTGCCACAGCTGCTGCATCAACTGCTGAAACCCCTGGGTACAGGGGTGCGCTCGTGCATCGCTGTCAGCCTGGTCTGCCCAGGGGTCGGCGTGCAGGGCATTGTCGGGCAGGCTCATGGCCTGCACCAGACTCATGTGAATATGGTGACGGCGCTCACCCAGGTCAAACAGGCGGCACAGTTCGCTGACAAAGCCCTGCAAGGAGAAGCGCGGTCGATCCGCATAGGACTGTTGCCAAAGGCCAATGGCCTCCAGTAGCAGGGTATCGTTCAGAAAAGGGCTGAGGCCGGTAATGATGGCCCGGCGACGGCGGCTCAGTTCCTGGCTCATTGACGGCGCTCCATGTCGGCCGCCATATCGGCGTCATACAGGGCGCCATGGGAAAATTCCGGATAACCCGCTTCGGCATGCTCGCTGACATCCAGGCCACGCTGTTCATGCAGCGCCGGGGCCCGCAGCCCGGCCAGCAGCGCCACCCCCATGTACATGATCAGCGCGGTGAAAAAGGCCCAGGAAAAGGCCACCACGATGCCCAGCAACTGTACCAGCACGCGTTGGCTGTCAAACAGGTCGCCCTGATAGAACAGCCCGGCGGCCAGTGTCCCCCAGGCGCCGGCAAAGGCATGCACCGGTACCGCGCCGACCACATCATCCAGGCGCATGGCCAGTAACAGCCGCTCCCCCGGGCCAACCAGCAACCCGGCTACCAGGCCGGTAAGAATGGCATAGCCGGGCACCATGGTGGCGCAGCCGGCGGTGATGGCGACCAGCCCGGCAAGGCTGCCATTGACGGTTTCCGTGAGCAGGATCGGGCGCCGGCTCAGCAAGCGGTAAAGCACGCTACCGGCGGCGCCGGCGGCGGCGGCCAACTGGGTATTGAGGTTGACCCGGGCGATATCCACCGTGGCGGCCAGGGTTGAGCCGCCGTTGAAGCCAAACCAGCCGAACCAGAGAATAAAACCGCCCAGCGCCACATAGGAGAGGTTGTGGCCCGGAATATTGCGCGGTCGGCCCCGGTTATCAAAACGGCCCAGTCGCGGGCCTACCACCATGATGCCGGCCAGCGCGCACCAGCCGCCGACACTGTGAACCACCGTCGAACCGGCAAAATCCACAAAACCCATCTGGTTGAGCCAGCCGTTGCTGTTCCAGGCCCAGTTGCCAAACAGGGGGTAAATGACGCCGGTAATCAGCATGGCGCCGCACAGGTAGCCCACATAGCGGGTTCGCTCCGCCATGGCGCCGGAGGCGATGGTTGCTGCGGTGGCGGCAAACATGATCTGAAACAGCAGCATGGCCCAGGTATCGGTGCTGGCCTGACTCAGTGCAAAACCGTCCTGGCCGTACCAGGCGCTGGGATTGGTGCCGAACATCAGGCCAAACCCCAGTGCCCAGAACACCAGAGTCCCGACGCACAGATCCATGTAGTTTTTCATCACCACATTCAGAGAATTCTTGGCGCGACTCAGGCCGCTTTCCAGCAGGGCAAAACCGGCCTGCATAAAAAAAACCAGCGCGGCGGCGGTGGTAACCCAGACCGTGTCGTTGGCATCCAGGCTACCGGCATGGCTGATCGCAGGCAGCATCAGAAGCGATGCGCATAAAGGCAACAATTTCATGGTGATTCCCATCTCAGAAGAGGATGGTGTTGCTGATTGCAACCGCTGTGCCAGAGTGCTGAGGCGGGTTCACCGCGTTTTTGAAGGGCTTTTTTGCGTCGCCTGCCTTGTTGTGGTGCGCTGATTTTTTATGGCGCAGAGCCTTGTGTCAGGATGGTGCGTTTTGTCTGGCGCAAAGTTTGCGGATCTGTTGATACTGACAGGGCGAGACTTTCTGTATCGACAGGCGAGGGCGGACAGTCAGCTCCATATCCGCAAATTCCGGGTGTTGCTTTATCTGTGCCAGTGTCAGCGGTTCGGCAAAGGTTTCCCGATAGCGCAGGTCAACCTGATACCAGCGGGGGGTGTCGCGGGTGCTGCGAGGGTCATAGCCGTCAAGGCCGGGTTCGAACTGGCTGGGATCCGGGTAGGGGGCACTGACAACTTCCGCTTCGCCGACAATGGCGGGTTGGGCACAGCTGGAGTGATAGATTAACACCCGGTCGCCATGGTGGACGTCATCGCGCAGACGATTACGGGCCTGGAAGTTACGAACCCCGTCCCAACCGGTGGTACTGCCCGGGGCATGCCGGAGGTCATCCAGACTGAAGGTTGCCGGTTCGGTCTTGAAGAGCCAGATTTGAATCACTGCGCGGTTGCCTGTGCCGGTGTCCGGGCCATGTCGTGATGGGGAAAACGGATACGGCCTATGATAAGGGGAAACGGCGTCTTTGGCACCTGTGCGGCCAGGGCGGCAATAATGGCGGTGGCGGTCTGAGAATACGCTTGCAGGGGCAATGCGGGCAGCCTCCCCAGAGCGATTTTATGGTAATCTTGCGCCACCCAATTTCGAGGACCCTCCGTGATAAGTCCGCAACAGCTGCAACAGGCCGGCACTACCTTGCAGACCCTGCGCGATTGCCTGCGCTTCGGCGAGACCAGTTTGCGCAGCAGCCAGGTGTTTTTCGGTCACGGTAACGATGATCCCTGGGATGAAGCACTGGCGCTGCTGCTCCATAGCCTGTCATTACCGCTGGACAGTGACCCGCGGATTCTCGACGCGCGCCTGTTGCCGGGCGAGGTTGAGGCCTATCTGCAACTGCTGGTGCGCCGGGTCAACGAGCGGGTACCGGTCCCCTATCTGACCCACGAGGCCTGGTTCTGCGGCCTGCCATTCTATGTGGATGAGCGCGTGTTGATTCCACGCTCGCCGTTGGCGGAGCTGATCGAGCAGCAGTTCCAGCCGTGGCTGCAGCCTGGGCAGGTGCATCGAGTGCTGGACCTGTGTACCGGCAGCGGTTGTATTGCCATCGCCTGCGCCTATGCGTTTGAGCATGCCTGTGTGGATGCCAGCGATATCAGCGAGGATGCCCTAGCTGTCTGTCACGACAACATAGCCCGTCATGGCCTGCAACAGCAGGTGCGGGCGCTGCAGTCCGACGGCCTGGCCCGCGTTGACGGTCCCTATGACCTGATCGTGTCCAATCCACCCTATGTGGATGCTGAAGATATGGCCTCCCTGCCCGACGAGTATCGTCACGAACCGGAACTGGCGCTGGTCTCCGGCGAGGACGGACTGGATTTTACCCGGCGCCTGCTGCGCGACGCTCCAGAGCAGCTCAGCGAGCAGGGTGTGCTGATTGTGGAAGTGGGTAACAGCTGGGAGGCGATGCTGGCTCAATGGCCTGAAGTGCCGTTCTTCTGGTTCGAGTTTGAGCGTGGCGGGCATGGTGTGTTCATGCTTGATCGCCAACAGCTGCTAGAATATCGCGATCATTTTATTGCTTGAGAAAAGGGCCTTTGATGCCCGCTGAGGAAGCGCATGTCCGGTAACAGTTTTGGTGAACGTTTTCGTATTACCACCTTTGGTGAGAGCCATGGCCTGGCCCTGGGAGCAATTGTGGATGGCTGCCCGCCGGGGCTGGAAATCAGTGAGGCGGACCTGCAGGTGGAGCTGGACCGGCGCAAGCCCGGCACCAGCCGCTACACCACCCAGCGGCGTGAACCGGACCAGGTGAAGATTCTGTCCGGTGTGTTCGAGGGCAAGACCACCGGCACCTCCATCGGCCTGCTGATCGAGAACACCGACCAGAAATCCAAGGATTACTCCAACATTGCCGGCACCTTCCGTCCTGGCCATGCGGACTACACCTATACCCAGAAATACGGATTTCGTGATTATCGCGGTGGCGGCCGCTCGTCCGCCCGGGAAACCGCCATGCGGGTGGCCGCCGGGGCCATTGCTCGCAAGTTTCTGCATCAACGGCTGGGCATTCGTATCTATGGTGGTTGCACTCAGATCGGTCAGGTGCGGGCCGAGCGGTTCGACTGGGATAGTGTCAACGACAACCCCTTTTTCTTTCCCGACGCCGACAAGGTGCCGGCGCTGGAAGCGCTGATCAACAGCCTGCGCAAGGATGGCTCGTCCATTGGTGCCCGGGTGGAAGTGTTCGCCGATGGCGTGCCGCCGGGCTTGGGTGAGCCGGTGTTTGATCGTATCGATGCGGACCTGGCCAAGGCAATGATGTCGATTAACGCGGTCAAGGGGGTGGAGATCGGTGATGGCTTCGAGGTGGTTAATCAGCGTGGTGAGCAGCACCGCGATGAAATGACCCCGGACGGCTTTCTCAGTAATCACTCCGGCGGGGTGCTGGGTGGTATCAGCTCGGGTCAGACGGTACGCGTGGCGATGGCGCTCAAGCCCACCTCCAGTATTCTGATTCCGGGCCAGAGCATCGACCTGCAGGGCCAGCCTGCGGAGGTGGTGACCACCGGCCGTCACGACCCCTGTGTCGGCGTGCGTGCCACCCCCATTGCCGAGGCCATGCTGGCGTTGGTGCTGATGGATCACTATCTGCGTCACCGTGGCCAGAACAGTGATGTGGTGCCGCCGTTCGCACCGATCCCCGGGCAGGCATAAGCGAGCCCCCTGGTAACGGGGGGGCGTTACATCATGCCCTATTACTGGCGACTGTCGGCCTTCTATTTCCTCTATTTCGGCCTGTTGGGTGCGCTGGTGCCTTACTGGTCGCTGTATCTGCGTGACCTGGGCTTCAGCGCGGCGGCCATCGGCACCCTGATGGCAATTCCCCAGTTGACCAAGATCGGTGCTCCCAATCTGTGGGGCTGGCTGGCAGATCGCAGTGGCCGGCGTTTGCGCATCATCCGGCTGGGCAACTTTGCCGCCGCCGTGGTTTTCCTGCCGGTATTCTGGATTGATCGCTTCTGGAGCATGGCGGCCCTGCTGGTGGCTTTCAGTTTTTTCTGGAATGCGGTTCTGGCCCAGTTCGAGGTGCTTACCCTGCAGACCCTGGGGCGGCAATCCCACCGCTACAGCCATGTGCGGCTGTGGGGGTCGGTGGGTTTTATCACCTCGGTGCTGGTGCTGGGCGAACTGCTGGATCGCATGAGCACGACGCTGCTGCCCTGGGTGCTCAGCGTGATTCTCTGGTTGCTGTGGCTGGGCACCCTGACGCTGCCCCGGGAACATCCGTCGCAACGCCATGAGCAGGCCCTGCCAACCTCTCCTTCGGTGCTGTCGGTACTGCGCCGGCGCCAGGTGGCGCTGTTCCTGCTGGCCTCCTTCCTGATGCAGTTGTCCCATGGGCCTTACTACACCTTCTACAGCATCTATCTGCAGGACCTGGGCTTCAGCAAATTTACCGTCGGCGGCCTGTGGGCACTGGGGGTGGTTGCGGAGGTCGGCCTGTTCCTGTTGATGCACCGGTTATTGCAGCGTTTTTCCATGCCGGCCATTCTCATTGGCAGCCTGCTGCTGGCATCGCTGCGCTGGCTGGTGATTGGTGCGGCGGGCGACTCTCTGCTCTGGCTGGCGGCGGTACAGCTGTTGCATGCGGCCACTTTCGGCAGTTTTCATGCCGCCAGTATCGCCTGGGTGCAGAAACAGTTTGGCAGCCGCCTGGCGGGCCAGGGTCAGGCGTTGTATTCCAGCCTGGGCTATGGCGCCGGTTGGGCCACCGGGGCCTGGCTGTCGGGCAAGTACTGGCACAGCTATGGTGCCGATCTGTTCTTCTGGGCGGCGGCCGCCGCGCTGCTGGCGGCGGTCATTCTCTGGCTGGGGCGACTGAATCAACCCTGAGACGATCAATCCAGAGGCCCGCGAAGGGCATGCAGAAAGGCGCGGGCGGCATTGGATTGGCTGCGCCCCGGGTGGATTACCACGCCCAGTTGGCGGCGGGGTAGCGGCACATCCACGTCCAGCTGGATCACCGAATCGTCCACCATGGTCGCGGGCAGTACGCTCCAGCCCAGACCGATGGACACCATCATGTGAATGGTTTCCAGGTAGTTGGTGGACATGGCGATATCCAGCTTGAGGTTGTGCTCGTCGAACAGTCGTTCCACGATGCCACGGGTAAAGGTGATTGGTGAGGGCAAAATGGCGCTATGCCGGGTCAGGGTTTCCAGGGTGATATTGCCGGCTTTGGCGAGCGGATGCTCCGGCGCGCACATGAAGACCAGCGGATCCTCCCAGATCATTTCACTATAAAGGCGCTCATCCGGTTGCGGGGGCAGGGTCACCACCCCCATTTCCAGTTCGCCATGCAGCACGTCTTCCCAGGCTTCTTCCGAATCGATGAAATGGATGTCCAGTTTGACCTGGGGGTAGTCCCGGGAGAACTGGCGCAGCACCGGCGGCAGGCGGTGCAGACCGATATGGTGGCTGGTGCCGATACGCAGCTTGCCTGCTACTTCACCGGACAAGTCATGAATCGCCCGGGCCATGTCTTCCACATCCATCAGGACCTGGCGGGCTCGGGGCAACAGGGCCCGGCCGGCCTCGGTGAGCTGGATCTGGCGGCCGACGCGGTCAAACAGTCGTGCTTCCAGCTGCTGTTCCAGCAGCGCAATACGCTTGCTGATGGCGGGCTGGGTGATGTAGAGCCGCTCGGCGGCGGCCGAAAACGAGCCGCTTTCGGCGACCGCCATGAAGGCCAGTAGGGTAGGGGTGTCAATCATGCCTGGGGTCCCGGATGTTCGCTGAAGGCATAATAATTGGTTATCTCAAAAATGAAAAATATGAATTGGATTTATTGATGGTGGCACCCTACATTAATAAACATAGATAAACCAGCTGCACCGACAGCGCAGGGAGACAGGCATGGCAGGCAAGACCCTCTACGACAAATTGTGGGACGCCCACCTCGTAACCGAGCGGGAAGATGGCTCCGCACTGATCTATATCGACCGTCAGATCATTCATGAAGTGACCTCTCCGCAGGCCTTCGAGGGGTTGCGTCTGGCCGGCCGCCAGCCCTGGCGTACCAGTGCCAGTGTCGCCACCATTGATCACAACGTGCCGACCACGCCGTTCAAGAGTGCCGCGGACATTACCGACCAGACCTCCCGCATCCAGGTGCAGACGCTGGAGTCCAACACCCGCGAATTCGGCATTACCGAATTCGGTATTGGTGACGTGCGTCAGGGTATCGTGCATGTGATGGCGCCAGAGCAGGGCGTGGTGGTGCCGGGCATGACCGTGGTATGCGGTGACTCCCATACCTCAACCAATGGCGCATTGGCCTGTCTCGCCCATGGTATTGGCACCAGTGAGGTGGAGCACGTGCTCGCCACCCAGACCCTGGTAGCCAAGAAAATGAAGAACATGCGGGTGCAGGTCAATGGTGATCTGGGCCCGGGCGTTACCGCCAAGGATGTGGTGTTGCACATCATTGGCATTATCGGTACCGCCGGAGGTACCGGCTACGCGCTGGAATTCGCCGGCAGCGCCATCCAGTCCCTGAGCATGGAAGGGCGCATGACCATCTGCAACATGGCGATCGAGGCGGGCGCCCGTGCCGGCATGGTGGCGGTGGACCAGACCACCATCGATTATGTGGACGGTCGTCCATTTGCGCCCAGGGGGGCGGACTGGCACAAGGCGGTGGCCTACTGGCGCACCCTGGTGTCGGATGCGGATGCAGTCTTCGATCAGGACGTCCAGATCGATGCGGCCGATATCAAGCCGCAGGTATCCTGGGGCACCAGCCCGGAAATGGTGGTGCCGGTGGATGCCATGCTGCCTGATCCGCAAGCAGAAAGTGATGAAGTAAAGCGCTCCGGCATGCTGCGCGCCTATGACTACATGGGCCTCAAACCGGGCATGGCAGTGAGCGACATCCAGGTCGATCGGGTCTTTATCGGTTCCTGCACCAACTCCCGCATTGAAGACCTGCGCGCCGCCGCCCAGGTGGCCAGGGGTCGCAAGAAGGCGGATTCAGTGAAACAGGTGCTGGTGGTGCCGGGCTCCGGGCTGGTCAAGAAGCAGGCCGAGGCAGAGGGCCTGGACCAGGTCTTCGCAGACGCCGGCTTTGAATGGCGCGAGCCGGGTTGTTCCATGTGCCTGGCCATGAATCCGGACCGTCTGGAGGCGGGCGAGCACTGTGCTTCCACCTCCAACCGCAACTTCGAAGGCCGTCAGGGCAATGGTGGGCGTACCCATCTGGTCAGCCCGGCGATGGCGGCGGCGGCGGCGGTGGCCGGCCATTTTGTCGACGTGCGTGACCTTTAAGGGTAAGGAGCTCAATCATGGAAAAATTTGTTCGTCATGAAGGCCTGGTCGCGCCGTTGGATCGTGCCAACGTGGATACCGACCAGATCATTCCCAAGCAGTTTCTCAAGTCCATCAAGCGCACCGGCTTCGGCCCCAACCTGTTTGATGAATGGCGCTACATGGATGTGGGGCAGCCGGGCCAGGATAACGAGGCGCGGCCGAAAAACCCGGACTTCGTGCTTAACCTGCCCCGCTATCAGGGTGCCAGTGTGCTACTGGCGCGCCGCAACTTTGGTTGTGGCTCCAGTCGTGAGCATGCCCCCTGGGCGCTGATGGATTTTGGTTTTCGTGCCATCATTGCGCCGAGCTTTGCCGATATCTTCTACAACAATTGTTTCAAGAACGGCTTGTTGCCGATTGTGTTGTCGGAAGATAACGTGGAAGCCCTGTTTCAGGCGGCCCGGCAGGAGGGCTTCCGGTTGACCGTTGATCTGGAGGCGCAGCAGGTGATCCCGCAGGGCGGGGAGCCTCTGGCTTTCGAGATTGATGAGTTCCGCAAGCATTGCCTGCTCAATGGTCTGGATGAAATCGGTCTGACGCTAAACGCCGCCGATGACATTCGCGCCTACGAGCAACGCCGCCAGCAGCGTGAACCCTGGGTATTCCAGGACCATTAAAACAATAAGTAAGGAGGCATCATGTTACGGGTACTGACACTTTCTCTGGCAATGGCACTGAGCGCCTGTGCGACTACGGGCATGTACGATGCGCCCTCTGGCCAGCAGACCGTCAAGCTGACGGTAGATAACAAACTGTCAGGGGGCAACGACAGTGCCAGCCAGGGTGGCGGCTGGCAGATGCCGGGCCAATCGGCACCGGTGCGCGCGGCCATCTTTACCGTGGATGAGGATCGCGTCGCCGAACAGGCCGGTTTGCCCAGCGTTAAGCTGGAACCGGGCAAGCACAAGATCCAGGTGTTTGCCGACCGTAGCGGCATTCTTCGTTTTGGTACCTTCCGCTACAAGTTCAAGGAAGCGGGCAACTACACTGTCAGCATTGGCGCAGGTGATGGTGCGGACAAATACGAATTGAAGCTGATCGACCAGGCTGTTCCCGACAAGGTCCTGGTGAAAAAAGATTTTTAATCGGCCTGAGGGCCAGCAGTAACAGGAACAGGCATGAGCAAGATTCTGGTATTAGCGGGTGATGGTATCGGCCCGGAGATTGTTGCCGAGGCGGTAAAGGTCCTCGAGGCGGCCCAGCAGAAATTCGGTCTGGACGTCGAGCTGGACCAGGCACTGGTCGGCGGTGCGGCGGTGGATGCGGAAAATGATCCGCTGCCGCAAAGCACTCTGGACAAGGCCCGCGCCGCGGATGCCATCCTCTTTGGTTCCATCGGCGGCCCCAAGTGGGACACCATTGAGCGTGACAAGCGTCCTGAGCGGGGCCTGCTGCGGCTGCGCTCCTCTCTGGGCCTGTTCGCCAACCTGCGCCCGGCCATCCTGTTCCCGCAGCTGGCCGATGCCTCCAGTCTCAAGCCGGAAGTGGTTTCCGGGCTGGATATCCTGATTGTCCGCGAGCTGACCGGCGGTATCTATTTCGGCCAGCCCCGTGGCATCAAGGAAGAAAACGGCGAGCGTGTCGGTTTCAACACCTATGTGTATACCGAGTCGGAAATGCGTCGCATCGCCAGAGTCGCTTTTGAACTGGCCATGCAGCGCGACAAGCGCGTGCTGTCGGTGGACAAGGCCAATGTGCTGGAAGTCACCGAACTCTGGAAAGAAGTGGTCACCGAGGAGGCCAAGGCTTACCCGGAGATCGAATTGAGCCACATGTATGTGGACAACGCGGCCATGCAGCTGGTGCGTGCGCCCAAACAGTTTGACGTGATTGTCACCGGCAACCTGTTCGGTGACATTCTCTCCGATGAAGCCGCCATGCTCACCGGCTCCATCGGAATGCTGCCCTCTGCGTCCCTGGACGAAAACCGCAAGGGCCTGTACGAACCCTGTCATGGCTCGGCACCGGACATTGCCGGTCAGGGCATCGCCAACCCGCTGGCCACCATCATGTCGCTGGCCATGCTGATGCGTTACAGCCTGCAGCGCGGGGATGTGGCCGATGCCATCGAGAACGCGGTGGAAGCCGTGCTTGATCAGGGGTTACGTACCGCGGACATCTACACCGAGGGCACTCGCAAAGTGGGCACTGAAGAGATGGGTTCTGCCGTGGCCAGGGCTCTGGCCGGCGCGTAACGGACCCTCGATTCAACAGTAAAGAAAGGGCAATCCTTTCGGGAGACAGGTTTTAATGAAGAAAGTCGGTTTTGTCGGCTGGCGTGGCATGGTGGGTTCCGTCCTGATGGAGCGCATGCGTGCGGAAAATGATTTTGCGGATATCGAACCGGTCTTTTTCTCCACCTCCCAGGTGGGGCAGGCTGGCCCGGACGTTGGCAAGGACATTCCTGCCCTGGGCGACGCCAAGAACATTGATGAACTGAAAGCGCTGGATGTGATCGTCACCTGTCAGGGCGGCGATTACACCAACGAGGTCTACCCCAGGCTGCGCGAGTCCGGCTGGGATGGCTACTGGATTGATGCGGCCTCGACACTGCGCATGGCCGATAACAGCGTGATCGTGCTGGACCCGGTCAATCGGGCGGTGATCGACAGCGCGCTGGATAATGGCACCAGGGACTTTGTCGGCGGCAATTGCACCGTGAGCCTGATGCTGATGGCTCTGGGCGGCCTGTTCAATGCCGGTCTGGTGGAGTGGGCCAGTGCCCAGACCTACCAGGCGGCCTCCGGTGCCGGCGCCCAGAACATGCGCGAGCTGATCGCCCAGATGGGCAAGATTCACGGCGATGTGGCCGACAAGCTGGCCGATCCGGCCAGCGCCATCCTGGATATCGACAGCCAGGTGGCGGCCACCATGCGCAGCAGCGATCTGCCCACCGAGCATTTCGGCCACTCCCTGGCCGGTTCCCTGTTGCCCTGGATCGACAAGGAAATGGAAAACGGTCAGAGCAAGGAAGAGTGGAAAGCCCAGGCGGAGACCAACAAGATTCTTGGTCGTGGTGACAACCCCATCGCCCTGGACGGCACCTGCGTGCGTATCGGCGCCATGCGTTGCCATGCCCAGGCGTTGACCGTAAAGCTGACCCGGGACGTACCGCTGGATGAGATCTATGCGCTGATCGGCCAGTCCAATGACTGGGTCAAGGTGGTGCCGAACGAGAAAGAGGCCACCCTGCGTGACCTGACGCCCACGGCGGTGACCGGCACGCTGACGGTGCCGGTGGGTCGTCTGCGCAAGCTCAACATGGGTGGCGAGTACCTCAACGCCTTCACCGTGGGTGACCAGCTGCTGTGGGGGGCTGCGGAGCCCCTGCGTCGCATGCTGCGCATCCTCATGGAGCGCTAGGAGCAAGAATGAGCCGAGCTATCAATATGGCGGTGGTGGGAGCCACCGGCCTGGTAGGGGAGGCCATCATCAAATTGCTCGCCGATCGGGATGTCCCGGTCGGCGAGCTTTTTGTTTTGGCTTCGGAAAACAGCGCGGGGAAAAATGTTCATTTTGGTGGTCGTCACCTGACGGTGGGGACGCTGGATGAATTCGACTTTTCGCAAGTAGAGCTGGTGTTCTTTGCCGCCGGCGCCCAGGTGACCCAGGACTACACGCCACAGGCTGCCGACGCTGGTGTCCTGGTGGTGGATCTGTCGCCCGCCCATCGCTATGACCAGGATGTGCCGCTGGTCGTGGCGGGGGTTAATGATGCCATGCTGGCCCAGGCTCGTGAGCGTAACCTGGTGGCTTGTGCTGATGCCGCCACAGTGCAATTGTTGCAGACTCTCAAGCCATTGGCGGATCAGGGGCCGCTGCAGGAAGTCGTAGTGACCCAGCTACAGGCGGCGTCTGCCACAGGTCGGCGCGGGGTGGATCAGCTGGCCCAGCAGAGCGTGCGCCTGTTGAACGGGCTGTCACCCAGTGAGGCAGCCCAGGCCCAGATCGCATTCAACATGCTGCCGGTAAGCGGTCAGCCACAGGAGAACGGCTATACCAGTGAAGAATTGAAGCTGGTGCTTGAATCACGCCGCATTCTGGCAGACCAGGCATTCTCCCTGCAGGTGACGTGTGTCCGGGTGCCGGTGTTCTACGGTCACGGTCAGAGTGTGACGGTACGCGGCGTGCAACCGTTAAGTGCGTCGCAAGTGATTGATTTGTGGCGTGATGTTGGCCTTGTGGTGGAAACTGCAGAAGACCCGCAGTTGATTTCTCCGGTGGCGCTGGCTGATCAGGCTCCGCAACTTGTCATTTCGCGTCTCAGGGATGATCTGGATGGTCGCGGCGAGGTCAGCTACTTTAGCGTTGCCGATAATGTCCGTCACGGGGCGGCACGTAATGCGGTGCAAATTGCCGAGTTGTTGCTAAAAGACTATCTGTAATGGATACTTACTGACATTATGTGACGCAGTTTCTAGGTTTTGTGTCCGGCCTTCGGCAAAATTCCTAGATAGCGTTATTGGCATTCGCTTGCCGCCTCGGGATAATTCTCCACGCCCTCCTGGGTGCGCAATGTGCGGGAAACATAATAAATAAAGGGTTCGACCATGCTTCGAAAACTTGGGATTGGATTGACCGCCCTGACGATGATGTCGCCGGGGATTGCTATGGCGCTGGGAGTCGGGCAGTACACGCTCAACTCCTACCTGAACCAACCGCTGAATATGGACGTTCAGCTCCATGAAGTCGGCGATCTGAGCGCTGACGAGATTCTGGTCAATCTGGCTTCCCAGGATGAGTTTGATGCGGCGGGGGTTGACCGCAACTACTTCCTCGACAAGCTCAAATTCAAGGTGCAGCTGACCGGGGGTGACAATGCGGTACTGCATATCACTTCCAGCCAACCGGTCCGAGAGCCCTATCTGAATTTCCTGGTCGAATTCCTCTGGCCGACAGGCCGCCTGATGCGTGAGTATACGGTGCTGCTGGATCCGCCCAGCTATGCTGATGCCGGCCAGGCCAGCGCGCCGGCGGTCACCCGTGCACCGCAACCGGCTGCGCCGACGGCCACGCCGGCCAGCCCGGCACCGGCTACGGCGCCCGCGACGGCCCCGCAAAGCTCCACAGAAGAATCCTCTGCGCCGGCGGCCGGTGATCAAACTGCAGCGCCTGCCGGGTATGTCTCGGATACCAGTGGCCCGCACGATACCTATACCGTGCAGCCCTCCGATACCATGTGGCGCATTGCCCTCAATAATCGCCCGTCGGACAGTGTTTCGGTGCAGCAGATGCTGGTCGCCATCCAGCAAATGAACCCCGACGCCTTTATAGACAGCAACGTCAACCTTGTGCGCAAGGGCACCGTGTTGCGTATCCCCAACGAGCAGGAAGTGCGCAACATCTCCACTCGCAGCGCGTTGAGCCAGGTTGCCGAGCAGAATCGCCAGTGGCGCAAGATGCTGGATGCCCGTGGTATTCAGATGCCGCAGCATGCGCAGATCGATGGTAGCAGCCAGACCGCCCGCAGTGATGACAGTGGTAATGCACCCAAGGCCGGTGAAGTGAAGCTGGTTAGCCCCGATTCCTCCAGCGGTGTTGGCGACGGTAGCGGTGCCGGTTCTGCCAAGCAGGGCAGTGGCGACTCCGCCGCGCTGCAAAACGAGCTGGCCATCCGCGACGAGAACATTGATCGCCTCGACCGTGAAAATACCGAGCTCAAGTCCCGCCTCGATGACCTCAACGATCAGGTTTCCACCAGTGGTCAGCTTCTCAAGCTGCGTAACGACCAGATTTCCAAACTTCAGGATGAGCTGCGCAAACTCCGGGAAAGCCAGGGTATCAAGGCGCCCAAGGATGACAGCCTGATGGCAGCGCCTGCGACGGCGGATCAGGGTGCTGGCCAGTCGCAACCGTCCGATACAGATGCGCAGCCCGCCGACCAAGTCGCTGCAGATAATGGCTCTACCGCCTCTGACCAGACCGCACCTCAAGAGCCGGCAGCAACGAAAGCTAATGGCAAAGAGACGGGAGCGGCAGGTGCCGAAACCGACGCCAACGTAGACAAGCCTCAAGACCAGGCTGACGCCACGACCCCCAAGGCGGACCAACAGACCGTCAAGCCGGTGACCCCGGCGACCAAGCCCAAGCCGGTCAAACCGGCCCCGGCACCAGTGGTTCAAAGTGGCGGTATCGTGCAGCTGTTGATGGATAATCTGCTCTATATCGGTCTCGGACTGATTGCCATTCTGTTGCTGATAGTTGTGTTGTTGCGTCGCAAGAAGCAATACAACGAAGACGAAGTGGCTGCTCATTTTGCCGCCATGGGCGACGAGGACGCAGACGGTGAAGATGACGACGGTGACTTCGCTCTCGATCTCGACGAGGACGATGGCGCTGCGGTCGCTGATTCCGCAGAGCCGGCGGCAGGGGATGAGCAGGAGGCAGCCCGCGATCCGCTGGAAGATGTCGACATTTATGTGGCCTACGGCCAGTACCCGCAGGCTACCGATTTCCTGCGCAATGAGATTAACAAAAGCCCACAGCGTGATGACCTGAAGGTGCGCCTGCTGGAACTGCTTCATGAAATGGGTGACGAAAGTGCCTTTGAGCAGCAGGTCTCCCAGTATGCCGGTACCAGCAGCGCCATCGACGCTGCCATCAGCCGCCTGGGTGGCACCGTTCCGGTCAAGGAAAAGAGCAGCGACGAGCTGTCACTGGATGACCTGGAAATGGATCTCGCCTCTGACCTGGGTGGTGTTGCTGGGTCTGATAATGACGCTGCCCCTGAGCTTGGGGAATCCGAGGCGTTGACGGGTGAAGAAGACTCCCTGGCCGACTTTGATTTCGAGCTCGGCGAAACCACCGAGGCAAACGACAACGAACAGCCGTCCGACGAGCATGCTTCACTGGATTTCAGTGCCGATTTTTCTACCGATGAAGATAAGCACGATAGTAGTGAACTGTCTGCTGCCGATGCCGAAGGCATGAACGCCGATTCCTTGCTGGATCTGGATGATGTCAGCAGCGCCTCCATGGATGACAACGCTGATTTCGGTGAGTTGAGCCTGGATGACCTGGATGAGGACTTTGACAGTTCCACGGTAGAGAGCAAGGACGAGGATTTTGACCTTTCCCTGGACGATCTGGACCTGTCCGAAGGCGATCAGGAGAAGGCTTCCTCCGAGCCGCTGGCGGCGGATGAACTGGATGACCTTTCCCTGGAGCTGGATAACGATCAGGAAAGTGCAGCGGAGGCGCCGGTCGCCGCTGAAGCGGAGCCGGAAGCATCACTGGAGTTTGACGATTTCGAGCTGGAGCTGGACAGC
This sequence comes from Alcanivorax sp., assembly GCA_033723495.1. GTDB lineage: Bacteria > Pseudomonadota > Gammaproteobacteria > Pseudomonadales > Alcanivoracaceae > Alcanivorax. The sequence goes on from JAWVWY010000028.1 coordinate 16,783, forward strand.
GATGCTGAGTCTCAGCAGGACGCCGAGCTGCCGGAATCTGACGCCTCCTTTGAGCTCGATGACCTTGAGCTGGACGTCAAGGGGGATGCCGAGGAACCAGCTGCAGAGCCGGAGTCCCTGGAGCTGGAAGAATCCTCAGAGCAGGCTGCCGATAGTTTTGACCTGAATGATCTGGATCTGGATCAGCCCTCTGCCGAGCCGGCGCAAGAGCCCGCCAGTATTGCGCCGACGCCTGCTCCGGCGGCAGAGCCGAAGGTGGATGCTGGCGCCGCCCAGGCTGAAGAAGAAAGTGATGTGCTGACCGACGAGGATGATGACTTCGACTTCCTCGGTGAAGCGGATGAAAACGCCACCAAGCTCGATCTGGCCAAGGCCTATATCGACATGGGTGACGCGGAGGGCGCCAAGGATATTCTCAACGAGGTGCTTTCTGAAGGTAATGATCAACAGCAGACTGAAGCACGCGAGCTGCTTGCCCAGGTTGGCTAATACGCTGTCGATCTAGGAAATCGGGGGGCGATGCCGTAAGGTATCGCCCCTTTTTCATGGTGTGGAAAAATGGCTCGTATCGCGCTGGGTGTTGAGTATGATGGCAGTGCCTTCCATGGCTGGCAGACCCAGCAGCCGGGTGTGCGGACAGTGCAGGAAACGCTGGAGGCAGCACTGTCTAAAGTTGCCAACCATCCGGTCACGGTGACCTGTGCTGGTCGCACCGATACCGGTGTGCATGGTACCGGCCAGGTAGTGCATTTTGATTCCGATGCGCCTCGGGCCATGAAAAGCTGGGTGATGGGCGCCAATACCAACCTGCCCGGTGACGTGGCGGTGCGCTGGGCCACACCGGTAAGCGACGAATTCCATGCTCGCTTCAGCGCGGTCAGCCGTCGCTACCGCTATGTGATTTACAACCACCCACGACCACCGGCGCTTTTTCGCAAGCAGGTCACCTGGAATCACCGGCCGCTGGATGTGGCGGCCATGCAGGAAGCCGCGAGCATGCTGGAAGGACGTCATGACTTCACGTCGTATCGCTGTGTTCACTGTCAGGCGAAGTCACCGGTAAAGACAATGCACAGTCTGCGCCTCTATCAGCATGGCCAGATGCTGGTGCTGGAAGCCCATGCCAATGCCTTCCTGATGCATATGGTACGCAATATTGCCGGCGTCCTGATGGCCATAGGCGCCGGCAAATATCCGCCGCAGTGGGCGGCTCAGGTGCTGGACGCCCATGACCGCCGCGAGGGCGGGGTGACAGCCCCTCCGTTCGGGCTGTATCTGGTGGAAATCGGTTACCCTCAGCACTTCGCGTTACCTGAGGAGCCCCTTGGGCCGCTGTGGTTACCCCACCGCCTTGAGGCATAATTGACGCATAACTGACAGCGCTTTGTTACACTGGAGTTCCAATGCCCATTCCCCGGGTCAAAATCTGTGGTATCACACGAACTGACGATGCGCTGGCGGCTGCACAAGCGGGTGCCGATGCCATTGGCCTGGTGTTTTACGGGCCTAGCCCCCGGGCCGTGAGTCCGGCACAAGCAGCCCGAATTGTCGCGGCCCTGCCACCTTTTGTGACCACGGTGGGGTTGTTTGTGGATGCCGACCCGGATTACGTGCGTGCCACCCTGGCAAACGTGCCGCTGGGCCTGCTGCAATTTCATGGCAATGAATCGCCGGCATACTGCCAACAGTTCCAGCGTCCCTGGATCAAGGCGGTGCGCATGAAAGACGGCACGGACCTGCATGCGTTGGCCAGGCAATATTCGGCCTCGGCCGGGTTACTGGTAGACAGTTATGTACCCGGTGTGCCCGGTGGTACGGGAGAAACCTTTAACTGGGAGCGGGTCCCCCGGGATCTGTCCCTGCCCGTGGTGCTGGCCGGTGGGCTGGACACGGGTAACGTGGCCGAAGCGGTGACACAGGTTCGGCCCTGGGCGGTGGATGTCAGTGGCGGTGTTGAACAGAAGACCGTTCAAGGCCGACGACTGGGTGGCATCAAGGATGCCGCCGCCATCCGCGCCTTCATCAAGCGTGTCAATTAACGAGGAGTAGCTGGTGTCTGAACGCCCCGATTTTTCTGCTTTTCCTGACGCTCATGGTCATTTTGGCCAGTTTGGCGGTTGTTTCGTCTCCGAGACCCTGATGGGGGCCCTGGATGAACTGTCCGCCATGTATCAGCGTCTCAAGGATGATCCGCAGTTCCAGGCGGATTTTGATTATGACCTGGCCCACTACGTGGGTCGTCCGTCTCCGCTGTATCTGGCGGAGCGCTGGTCCAAGCAGCTCGGTGGCGCAAAGATCTGGCTCAAGCGTGAAGACCTGAACCATACCGGCGCCCACAAGGTGAACAACACCATCGGCCAGGCGTTGCTGGCCAAGCATATGGGCAAGCCCCGGGTGATTGCAGAAACCGGTGCCGGCCAGCATGGCGTGGCCACTGCCACGGTGGCGGCGCGTCTTGGCCTTGAGTGTCAGGTATATATGGGCGCCGAGGATGTTGAACGTCAAAAACTCAATGTTTATCGCATGAAGTTGCTGGGTGCGGAAGTGATTCCTGTGACTTCCGGTTCCAGGACCCTCAAGGATGCCATGAACGAGGCCATGCGTGACTGGGTCACCAATGTGGACGATACCTTTTACATCATTGGTACCGTGGCCGGCCCGCATCCCTATCCTCAGTTGGTGCGTGATTTTCAGTGCATCATCGGCCGTGAAGCCCGCGAGCAGAGCCTCAAGCAGGCCGGTAAGCTGCCCGATGCGCTGGTGGCCTGTGTCGGTGGCGGCTCCAATGCCATTGGTCTGTTTCATCCGTTCCTGAATGACGACAGTGTGGCCATGTACGGCGTGGAGGCAGCCGGCGACGGCATTGAAACCGGCCGTCATGCTGCCCCGTTGTGCGCGGGTCGCCCGGGTGTGCTGCACGGCAATCGCACCTATCTGATGGAAGATGACAACGGCCAGATCATCGAGACCCATTCGGTATCCGCCGGCCTGGACTACCCGGGTGTCGGCCCTGAGCACGCCTGGTTGAAGGATCTTGGTCGCGTCAACTACGTGGCCGCCAATGATGAAGAGGCCCTGGCGGCGTTTCGCGAGTTGACCCAGGTGGAGGGCATCATGCCGGCACTGGAGTCCGCCCATGCGCTGGCGTATGCGCGCAAGCTGGCGCAGACCATGAGTCCGGAACAGAACATCGTGCTAAATCTGTCCGGTCGCGGTGACAAGGATATTCTGACAGTGGCCGCCATCGACGGCATTGAATTTTAAGGAGCAGTAATGCGTCGTATCGAAAGCTGTTTTGAACGTCTCTGCGCTGACAATCGCAAGGCGCTGATTCCCTACGTGACCGCCGGTGATCCGGGCAAGGATGTCACTGTGCCGCTGATGCACGCCATGGTTGAGGCGGGCGCTGACATCATCGAGCTGGGGGTGCCGTTTTCCGACCCCATGGCCGATGGCCCGGTTATCCAGCTTGCCTGTGAGCGGGCGCTGGCTCATAACACCTCTACCCGGGATATCCTCGAGATGGTGCGTCAGTTCCGTGAGACGGATGCACAGACGCCGGTGGTGCTGATGGGCTATCTGAATCCGGTAGAAGTGATGGGCTACGAGAACTTTGCGAGCGCGGCATCGCAAGCGGGCGTCGATGGCGTGCTGCTGGTGGACCTGCCACCGGAAGAGGCCCTTGAGGTAAAGCCGGTCATGGACGCGGCGGGCCTGGACATGATCTTCCTGGTGGCTCCCACCACCTCTGACGCCCGTATCAAGTTGATTGGTGAAGCCGGTGCCGGCTACCTGTACTACGTATCCCTGAAAGGGGTGACCGGCTCGGCCACCTTGAATGTGGAGGAAGTGGCAGGTCGCGTTGAAACAATTCGCAACCTGGCCAAATTGCCCATCGGGGTAGGCTTTGGTATCAAGGACGCAGATTCTGCGCAGGCCGTTAGCCGGGTTGCCGATGGTGTGGTGGTGGGTAGTGCCCTGGTCAATCAGGTGGCAGCCCATCAGGATCAGCCAGAGGCGATCAATGGCGCGGTAAGCGGCATTCTGGCCGCCATGCGCAAGGCCATGGACCAGCATTGAGATAACCGCAATGAGCAACAGCAACTGGCTGGAAAAGATTCTCCCGGCAGTGCGCCGGCCGCAGGAAAACCGCCGTAACAACATCCCGGAAGGGCTGTGGAGAAAGTGTCCCCGTTGCGATGGCGTCCTGTACCGGCCCGAGCTTGAGCGCAATCTGGATGTCTGCCCCAAGTGTGACCACCACTTTCGTGTCAACGCCCGGCGTCGCCTTAAACTGTTTCTGGATGACGGCCCGCAGAGCGAAATCGGTGCGGAACTGGCGCCGGTGGATCGCCTCAAGTTCAAGGATTCCAAGAAATACAAGGATCGGCTGACGGCGGCGCAAAAAGACACCGAGGAAAAGGATGCGCTGGTGGTGCTAAAGGGCAAGCTGCACGGTATGCCGCTGGTGGCCAGCGCCTTTGAATTCAATTTCATGGGTGGCTCCATGGGCTCGGTAGTGGGCGAGCGCTTCGTGCGTGCCGTAGACGTGTGCCTGGAGCAGCAGCTGCCGCTGGTTTGTTTCGCTGCCAGTGGCGGGGCGCGTATGCAGGAGGCGCTGTTTTCACTGATGCAGATGGCCAAGACCAGTGCAGCGCTGGAAAAGATGCGCCGGGCCGGCCTGCCATTTGTATCGGTACTGACCGATCCGGTGTATGGCGGTGTTTCCGCCTCACTGGCCATGTTGGGCGATATCAATGTGGCGGAACCCAATGCCCTGATCGGTTTCGCCGGCCCACGGGTCATCGAACAGACGGTTCGGCAGAAATTGCCCGAAGGTTTCCAGCGCAGCGAGTTCCTGCTTGAGCATGGTGCCGTCGACATGATCCTGCCCCGTCAGCATCTGCGTGACACCCTGTATCGTTTGCTGGCCAACATGACTGGCCAGCCGCTGGCTGTGAATGACTGACGCTGACTCATTGCTGGCGCGTTGGCTGGCGCGCATCGAAGCCATGCATCCGGCCGAGATCGAGCTCGGGCTTGACCGTGTCCGGCAAGTGGCCGAACGGCTGGGGGTGCTGACACTGCCCATGCCGGTCATTACCGTGGCGGGCACCAATGGCAAGGGCTCCACGGTGCGCCTGATGCAGGCACTGGCCCAACAGGGCGGGCGTCAGGTCTGTGTCTACACGTCCCCCCATCTGCACCATTTCAACGAGCGTATCGTGCTGCCATCGGGGCAGGCCAGTGACAGGGCACTGTGCGTGGCCTTTGACGCTGTCGAACAGGCGCGTGGTGAGATTGGCCTGACCTATTTCGAATTTACTACCCTGGCAGCGTTGTGGCTGTTTTCGCGCAGCAATGCCGATCTGGTGATACTGGAGGTTGGTCTCGGCGGGCGCCTGGACGCCACCAACGTGGTCGAACCGAGCGTGGCGGTGGTGACCTCCGTGGGGCTGGATCACCAGGATTGGCTGGGCCATGACCGTGAAACCATCGCCATGGAAAAAGCCGGGATTGCCCGGGCCGGGCTGGCGCTGGTTTACGGTGAGACTGATTGGCCGGCCAACCTGGAACAGTTGGCCGAGCAGCATGACGCTCAGGCAGTGTTCGCCGGGCGAGACTTTGTTATCCGTGATGGCGAATTGTTGTTGCATTCTGGCACCAGGCTGGAGCTGCCGCAGTCTGTAGCCCTGGGGCATGATAATCTCGCCACCGCCTGTCAGGCGTTGTCGTTGCTGGATATGGGTATCCGGTGCGCCGACCTGCAGGCGGTGGCGGCGCTGACATTGCCTGGCCGCTGTGAAGCCTTCCAGCAGGGGATCGCACGGGGCTGGCTGGATGTCGGGCATAATGTGGCCGCCGTGGGCCGCTTTCTGGCGCGTCTGCCTGAGTGTCAGGGAATCCGTCATGTGGTCTTTGGCATGATGGCCGACAAGCCGATTGCCGAGGTGATGGCGCTGTTTAATGGCCAGCCTGTGCGCTGGTACCTGGCCGCGCCAGCTATCGGTCGTGCGGCCTCGGCGGAGCAGCTTGCTGACCTGCTGCCGGCGCAGGCAGAATTTAGTTGCCACGACAGGGTGGGTCGGGCGCTAGCGGCGGCCACGGCGGCCGCTGTGGAGCAGGATCAGGTGCTGGTGCTCGGGTCATTCTTCACCGTGGCAGAAGCCCGGCAAGCGTTGCAGGAGAACGTGTGAACGAACAAACTCGTCGACGGCTGGTGGGAATGACGGTGCTGGTAATATCCGCCGTGCTGCTGGCGCCTTTTGTATTCCGCTCGCCAGAACAGGTGCGCAATGCTCTGGATATGCAAATTCCGGCGTCGCCGCAGGTCGCCGAGGTGGATGTGACTCCCGTCATTCCCGAGCAGCAGACCCATGCCGTGGAACAGGACATTGCAGACGACCATCAGGCGGTGACCGATCAGGCGCAAGCCAGTCTGGACGGCCAGAAAAAACCGGCGACAACCCCGCCCTCCACCCCGGGCAATGAGGATTTGCCTGCCAAGCCAGGTAGTTCCAATGACGGCCCGGCACTGGCCGGTTATACCGTTCAGGTGGGCAGTTTTAGCGACCAGAATAATGCCCAGTCGCTGGTCGATCGTCTCAAGGCTGCAGATTATCGCGCCTACTTGCGCCCCGACAGTAGCGGAGACAAGACGCTTTATCGAGTCTTCGTTGGCCCGGAAATCCGTAAATCCGATGCTGACAAAAGCCGCCAGACGCTGTCCGCTGACAGTCGCTTCTCGCTGCAGGGGCTGGTACGGGTTTATGTGCCTTGAGGTCGCGCTTCGCCAATGGGCAAGTGATCCCCCCTCTGATAAACTGCGCGCTCGTTGAAATCGGCACCGTTGGCAAACCCCGGCGGGCTTGCGTGACGCCGTTTTCATGGTTCCATCCGACGGCAACAGCGTGCTCTACATGAACCTGGCAGACGGCATTATTCTGGTAGTTATCGCGGTGTCCGCACTGCTCAGTCTGCGCCGCGGCTTCACCCGCGAAGCCTTTTCATTGCTCACCTGGGTAGCGGCCTTTATCATCGCGCGCCTGTTTAGCCCGGCATTGGCCATTCTCCTGGCCGATCAGATTACCACACCGAGTCTGCGGGCAGCGGTGGCATTTGGCTCACTGTTTGCCTTGACCTTGATCATTGGTGCCCTCATTAACCACCTTCTGGGTGAGCTGATCCGGGTCACCGGCCTGAGCAGTACCGATCGTCTGCTGGGGATGGTATTCGGTGCTTTGCGTGGCCTGGTTTTGATGGTGGTTCTGGTAGCGTTGGGTCGAAATCTGTTTGCCACGGATCCGTGGTGGCAACAATCTGTACTGGTTCCTCATCTTGCCATGATGGAAGCGTGGACCCGGGAAGTCGGCGAGAACTTGCTCGCCTTGATTATGAACGTAAGCGGCAGCTAGAGGAAAGAAACCATGTGCGGCATTGTGGGCATTGTCGGCCATAGTTATGTGAACCAGGCGATTTATGACGCCTTGACGGTTCTTCAGCACCGTGGGCAGGATGCCGCCGGGATTGTTACCTGTGATGGAAACCGTCTCTACCTGCGCAAGGACAATGGCATGGTGCGTGACGTTTTTCGCACCCGCCACATGCGTCGACTGGTTGGCAACATGGGTATTGGCCATGTGCGCTATCCTACCGC